>NZ_JBAUHO010000210.1:0-19742 GCF_049680325.1 Planktotalea sp. | reverse complement strand
GAGCTAACTGCGCACCGATCCTACGTACCTAGATATCAAAAAAGATCGTTTCGTTCGCTCCTTGCAGGTGAATGTCGAAACGATAGGAGCCGTCTGCGCCTTTCTTGGCCAAGAGGGTCGGAATACGGTTTTGATGCTCGATCCTGCTCAGGATCGGGTCGGCGGCGTTCGCCTCTGGCTCATCTTCGAAATAAATGCGGGTGTGCAGGCCGACATTGATGCCGCGCGCAACGATCCATGCCGTAATATGGGGTGCCTGCATGCGTCCGTCAGGAAAGGGCACTGCGCCCGGTTTGACCGTGTCAAAGGTAAATTCGCCCGTGTCCATGTCCCCGGGCGAGCGGCCCCAGCCGGTAAAATTCGGATCGGGCGCGCCGCGTGTTTCATTGGCGGACGGGAACAGGCCTGCTGCATCGGGCTGCCAGATTTCGATCATCGCATCGCGCAGCGGCGTGCCCGTACCATCGTAAACGATGCCTTTGATGATGATTTCCTGACCCTGGACCGGCCCGGTTTTCATCGCGGTGCCAAGATCGCCGCCATAGATGTCGATGCCTGTAAAATTGGGTGTGCAGCCGATGTGCACATAGGGCCCAGCGGTTTGGCTTGGGCTTTCGCGTAGGTTGTCCAGACGCTGCATATCAAATTTTCCTTTGTCGGTTGATCGAACCGCAAAACCGGTTCCCACTTTTGCTGATCCTCCTCAGAGCCCCTCTTTACGGTTTTCAAAATAGGTCTGGCGTTTGCCACGGATCACCATGTCGAATTTATAGGCGCGGCTATCCATTGGTACTGTGCGGTTCATATCCAGAAGTGCGGTCAAGGCATCAACCGCCTCTTGCGATTTCAGCACACCAACGATGGGACAAAGTTTGATATGCGGATCGCCCTCGAAATACATCTGGGTGATAAGGCGCTGTGCAAAGCCATGTCCGAAAATCGAGAAATGGATATGCGCGGGGCGCCAATCGTTCATGCCGTTAGGCCACGGGTAGGGGCCGGGCTGAATGGTTCTAAACTCGTAGCTGCCATCCTCTGCGGTAATCGTGCGCCCACAACCGCCAAAGTTGGGATCGAGCGCGGCCTGATAGCTTTCTTTCTTATGGCGATAACGCCCACCCGCGTTGGCCTGCCAGAACTCGAGCAGTGCGCCGGGAACTCCGCGCCCGTTTTCATCCAAAACGCGGCCATGCACGATGATCCGTGGGCCAATCGCGCTTTGACCTGCGGCGGCATAATTCAGGATCAGATCGTTATCCAGCTCGCCCAGAATGTTGTGGCCAAACACGGGGGACGTTTCTTCGCTTAGGGTGCTGGGAAAGGACAAAAGCGCCGCTTGGGGGCTGCGTTTCACGCTGGTTTTATAGGGCGGGGTGAGCGCGTCCGGCTGCCATGAGCGATCCCGCGGGATGAAACCGCCCGATTTTGGCGGCATGTTGAGTAGGCTCATAGGGTCACTCCCATTTCTGCATAGGTCTGTTTGGCAAGTTTAATCGCATGATTGGCTTTTGGCACGCCCGCGTAAACCGCAACATGCATAAAGGCTTGCAGCACGTCTTGCGGCGCGGCACCTGTGTTTGCCGTTGCGCGGATATGCATCGGGATTTCCTCAAAGTTACCCGTCGCGGCCAGCAAGGCCAGCGTCAGCATCGAGCGTTCGCGGTGCGGGATCGTGTCATCGCTCCAAAGCGTGCCCCAGGCCCCTTCGGTAATCATGCTTTGGAAAGGTTCGTCAAAGGCGCTTTTGTTTGCTTCGGCGCGGTCCACATGGGCATCGCCCAGAACAGCGCGGCGTGTGGTCATTCCATCGTCAAATCGGGTGCTCATCTGTTGGGTTCCTTAATAGGGCAGGCCGACGTAGTTTTCGGCCATTGCGCGCTGCGCGGTTTCACTTGTGCGCAGGAATTCAATCTCTGCGATCTGCATTTTCAGATCGAATTCGGTTTGATCGGGGAAACGGTGCATCAAGGATGAGAACCACCAGCTAAAGCGTTCGGCCTTCCAAACCCGTGCCAGTGCTTTTTCCGAATAGGCGTCGATACCTGCCTTGCTGCCGTGCTCATAAAATTCGCGCAAACCGTTGTAGAGATAATGAATATCAGAGGCAGCGGTGTTCAATCCCTTGGCCCCTGTAGGCGGTACGATATGGGCGGCATCCCCGCACAGGAACAGATTGCCCCAGCGCATTGGCTCGGTCACGAAAGAACGCAGCGGAGCGATGGATTTTTCGATGCAAGGCCCCGTTACCAACTTGTCAGCAGCTTCCTTTGGTATGCGCCGTTTGAGTTCGGCCCAGAATGCTGCGTCCGACCAATCCTCTGGATTATCGTCCAATGGGCACTGGATGTAATAGCGGCTGAGCTTTTCGTTGCGCATGGAACAAAGGGCAAAGCCGCGTTCGGATCCCGAATAGATCAACTCGTGGTTTACGGGCGGCGTTTCGGAGAGGACACCCAGCCAGCCAAAGGGGTAGACTTTTTCATACTCGCGGCGCAGGTCTTTCGGGATGGTTTGGCGGCTTACACCATGAAAGCCATCACAGCCGGCAACGAAATCACAAGCGATGCGGCGCGCTTCGCCCTCAACAGAATATGTCAGATAGGGCGCTGAGGTTTTCGCGTCATGGATGACAACGTCCTCGACATTGAACTCGATCTTGCCATTGGCCTGTTCGCGCGCGTGGTAAAGGTCGCGGGTAACCTCGGTTTGCCCGTAGACCGTCACAGGGTGTCCTGCGAGTTTGGCAAAATCGATGCGGAACATCGTATCGCCGAAGGACACTTGCGTGCCGTCGTGAATGAAGCTTTCTGCATCCATGCGTTCAGATACACCCGCTTCGCGCATCAGCTGCACAAAACCGCGCTCCAGAACTCCAGCGCGAATGCGGCCAAGGACGTAGTCTTTGGTTTTGCGCTCAAGGACGATGCTGTCGATACCTTTAGTATAAAGCAGTTGGGATAAGAGCAGGCCCGATGGTCCGCCCCCAATGATAGCAACCTGAGTTTTCATTCACGCCTCCTGATCTTGTTAAGCTATCCTATCATGTTGATTTGCACACTTAAAATGATCCAGCGAAACGTCGTCATATCCAAACGGGAAAGAACAACACTTGGATCGCCGGATCAAATGTCCCCATTTGGACGCAGGCTGATAAAGATGAGCGGTTCTTGCGAGCAGTTGAACCAAGCTCTGTCCCTATTGTCGCCGCGCGTGTTTTGCATTATCGAGGCAGGCTCATTCCGAGACTGACCTCAAAAGTGCTAAGTGATGGAAAAGCAAAGATATAACCTACATCGACAGGCACGCCTATCGGTTGCGCCCATGATGGACTGGACGGATCGCCATTGCCGGTACTTTCACCGTTTGCTGTCGCGCGAAACGCTTTTGTACACCGAGATGGTCACTTCTCCTGCTTTGGTGCGGGGCGGTGCATTGCATTTGCTGGATCATTCGCCTCAAGAACACCCTGTCGCGCTGCAATTAGGCGGCTCGGACCCCGCTGAACTGGCCGAGGCCGCACGCCTGGGCGCAGAGGCTGGCTATTGCGAGATTAACCTGAATGTCGGCTGCCCGTCCGACCGCGTTCAATCGGGCACCTTCGGGGCCATTTTGATGCGCGATCCCAAATTGGTCGCAGAGTGCTGCGCAGCGATGATCGCGGCATCGCCCGCTGAGGTTACGGTGAAATGCCGAATTGGCGTTGACGATCAAGACCCCGACATTGTGCTGCCTGAATTCATTGCGCGGGTTGCAGGGGCGGGGGTCGGCCGTTTCGCAATCCATGCGCGCAAGGCTTGGCTGCAAGGGTTAAGCCCGAAAGAAAATCGCGATATCCCGCCGCTGGATTATGATCTGGTGCAACAGATGAAGGGGATGTTTCCCGCCCTGCACCTAAGCCTCAATGGCGGTGTTGCGACGCTCGCTGATGCAAAGGCTGCACTTGATCGCGGGATGGACGGGGTCATGATCGGGCGCGCGGCCTATCATCAACCCGCTGATATCCTTTTGGAGGCAGATCATCTGATCTTTGGCACGCGCGAGCAGGATCGCAGCCGCGAAGAGATCGCGCTGGCTATGCTTCCCTATATCGAGGCGCATATTGCGGCAGGGGGCAAACTGGGGCAGGTGACGCGCCATATGCTTGGGCTTTTTGCGAACCAACCCGGCGCACGTCATTGGAAGCGTCACCTGTCAGAGAACGCCCATAAACCGGATGCAGGTGCGCATACGGTTGTTCAAGCCATAGAGAAAATGCAAGCGGCGCGCGCGCAAGTCCAAGATTGCGGCTTGTGAGCGCGCGCAAATTCGGGCTTCATTAGAACCTACTCAAAACCAAAGGTAGTGCTATGTCTGATCCGATGCTTCTTGTGCAGATGCTGGTCTTATTGTTGCTCACAGGGGCGGTCGCGGGCGTGCTTGCCGGATTGCTGGGGGTTGGCGGCGGTATTGTTCTGGTGCCTGCGTTCTTTTACGTCTTTTCCGCGCTTGGCTTTGAAGGTCCGCAACTGATGCAAATGTGTCTTGCGACCTCGCTTGCGACGATCATCGTGACTTCTGTGCGCTCGGTCTTAAGCCATAACAAAAAGGGCGCGGTCGATTGGGATATCCTGCGCACTTGGGCCCCTGGCATTGTTGTCGGCGCTGCGCTTGGCATGTTGACAGCGGCGAGTCTTCGTTCAGGAACGCTACAGCTCATATTCGGAATTCTTGCTTTGATCGTAGGGCTTTACATGGCGTTCGGGCGTAGCTCATGGCGTCTGGCGGACGACATGCCGCGCGGCGTAAAACGTATGGCGGTCTCGCCTTTGCTTGGCTTCATGTCTGTCCTTATGGGCATTGGCGGTGGCAGTTTTGGCGTGCCGTTCATGTCGCTGCATGGCGTTGCAATCCACCGCGCAGTGGCCACCGCAGCGGGCTTTGGCGTTTTGATTGCGGTGCCTGCCGTGATCGGGTTTCTCTTTGTGCCGATTGATCCCTCAGCGCGCCCGCCATTCACAATAGGTGCGGTCAATTCAGTGGCCTTTGTGGTGGTGATTGCCATGACCTTATTGACCGCGCCCTTGGGCGTGAAACTGGCCCATGCGATGGACGCAGGGCCGCTCAAAAAGGCCTTTGGCGTATTTCTGACGCTGGTTGCGCTGAACATGCTGCGAAAGGCTATGGGGTATTGAGCGCCTACAGCAACGACGGGTTTTGTGTTTTTGATGCTGATCCCAAGGTGCTGATTTGGGCAAATGCAGCTGCAAAAACCGCGCGAAAACTGGTGAGAGATGACACGCTTAGAGCCACTTGGCTGCGTCATCAGGAAACGTGGTTCGTTGGCGTTGATGCGTTGCCGAATGCGCCTGACGGTTCGATTTCGGGAGCTGTCCTAACTGGCCCATGGGAACCCTATGTTGCGCCGCAATTGCATTGGCACAAGGCGCAGATTTCGGCGGTCTACAAAGGGTACCCGAAGCAGGATCCGGATGAGAGCGAAGCAAATCACCGATTTCGCATCAAACGCTGCGCGGCCCATGTAGATGGCATATTGCTGGAAAACGGGCGTAGGTTTCTTCGTGAACCGCATCAGTTTGTGTTGGGTATACCGCTGGGAACAAGCCACGCATCACCGCTGGTGGTTTGGCCCGGTAGTCATCTTGTTATGCAAGATGCTTTTCGCAACGCAATTGGGTGCGAAGAACCAGGCAGCGTTGAATTGACACAGGCATATAAGGCCGCCCGTGCGCAGGTTTTCGAACGCATCACACCGCTCGAGCTGCACTTGGAGCTTGGCCAGTCGGTCCTTTTACATCGTCATCTACTGCATGGAATAGCGCCATGGAAAACCAAGGACACAGCCCCACCAGAGGGGCGGATCGTGGCCTACTTTCGCCCGATGTTCGAGACCCTGTCAGACTGGATCGAACACCCCTGAACTTCCTCTCTCTAAAAATATCCCCGCCGGAGGCCAAATTCTATTGAATAGAATTTGTAAATTTCTTCGAAAGAAATTTCACCCTTTTGCAGGGGCTGCGAAATGCTTTGACAGCTTCAAACCCTGGCCCTGGTAATTCGAGGCAATCCCCGCACCATAAAGCTGCTTTGGTACCTCTGCCATATGCTCATAGACCAAGCGCCCGACAACTTGCCCGTGCTCCAGAACAAACGGCGCTTCGTGGCAGCGCACCTCAAGCACCCCGCGCGATCCTGTCCCGCCCGCAGCGCTGTGACCAAAACCCGGATCAAAGAAGCCCGCATAGTGCACGCGGAATTCGCCGACCATGGCCAGATAGGGGGCCATTTCAGCAGCGTATGACGGGGGGATGTGGACCGATTCACGACTGACAAGGATGTAGAAGGCACCAGGGTCCAGAATGATCTGCCCATCCTTGCTGCGCACTTCCTCCCAATATTCTGCGGGATCGTAATAGCCGATATTGTCCAGATCAATCACGCCCGTATGCGGTTTGGCGCGGTAACCGACCAGATCGGTGCCTGCGGGCTTCAGATCAACCGAAAAACCCAAACCGTCGTCGATCAAAGCATCGCCGTTGACCAGCACATCGCTTGCGTGCAGCGCCATGAGGGTGGTGTCGCTTAGGATTGCCTGACCTTCCCGGAAACGAATCTGGTTCAATCGCATGCCAGGACGGACAAGCACAGAAAACGAACGCGGGCATATTTCGGCATAAAGCGGACCCGTATAGCCCGGCGCAATGCGATCAAACTCGACGCCGCCATCTGTTATGGTGCGCGTTAGCAAATCAAGGCGGCCTGTAGAACTTTTAGCATTCGCCACGGCTTGCATGCCCTCAGGCAAATCAAGGCTTTCCATCAAGGGCACGACATAAACGCAGCCCTTTTCAAGAACAGCGCCATCGCTGAGGTCGATACGGTGCATTTCGAATTCTTTGAGACGATCCTCAACGCGGCGGCCATGCCCTGCAAGGAAAGAGGCGCGCACACGGTATGCGACTGTACCCAGGCGCAGATCAAGGCTGGCGGGTTGGATTTGTTCGGCAATGACCTCGGGCGATCCGCTGATCTGGCCCAGCTCGATCATTTTTTCCAGTCGTTGGCTTGGTAGAACACCTGTCATACTGCGTCTCCAGAGGCCCGCGTGGGGCAATCAATGACCGGATCGGCAGGCAGAGTGTAAATGGTCGGGCTAGCAGGACTCGAACCTGCGACCTTCCGTCCCCCAGACGGACGCGCTACCAGACTGCGCCATAGCCCGACGCCTGATAGGGCGCTGTTTAATGGAACTATGCGTAGGAGCAAGTGCAAAGTGCCTCGTCAGTGACTTTGCATGCGATCACGCAAACTGCGCAATTCAGCGAGCTTGCTGCCCAGCTGCTGTGCAAGCTCTGGCGAAAGGCGTCGCGCACCAGGCAGCGCGGCAAGAACGCCGGGGGCCGCATCAAAACTGCTAAGCTCGGGTGCGATCTTGGCAATGGATGGCACATCAATCAACGGCTTGGTTGCGGCGGGCAGGTTTTCATCACGCTCTTGCGCGGTCACGGATGGGGCGGTGGCACGGGTTTCAGCAGGTGCATCGGATTCTCCGGCGGCCTCGGCCGTGCGATGCGAAAACATCGGCGCGCTTTGCTCGGCCGGAGAATCGTCTGCTGCGCCGTGTTCCGGTTCATCTCCAACTGACGCGATCTCATCCGCCGCCGCGCTTTCGATCGGCTCAAGATAAGCGTCGGGATTGATTGTCACCTTCTCGGCAGGTGCCTCTGGCGCGCTAGGTTCTTTGGCGTCTGCTGCCTGGCTTTCGTGTTTGGGTGCAGGAGCGGGCGAGCGGCGCAGGAAGGCAGGCAGTGCATCGCTGCCAAAGGCGGGTGTCTCGCTTGGTGCGCTTTCCTCTGCGACATCGGGCGACGCTATGGGCGCTGCGGCGTCGGCAACCGGCGTGCTTTCAATGAGCGGCTCGCTTGGGGCAGGGGGCGCAGCTGTTTCGCTTGTTGGAGCGGCGGCAACAGGCGCAGTTATCTCAGGCGTTTCAGCGCGGCTGGGAAAGCTCAGGACCGTCGCGGGCTCCTCTGCAAAGGGCTCAGGTTGTGCATCGTGCTCATAGGCCGCTTCTTCGATCTGATCTTCGTCAATCAAGTCGTCATCAAGCGGCTGGGACAGATCTACGACATGCTTAACCCCATGTTCGCGCAATAGTTTTTGCGCACCTTTGATGGTGAGGCCATCATCGTGCAACAGCTTTTTGATGCCGCCCAAAAGCAACATATCAGCAGGGCGGTAGTAGCGCCGTCCACCTGCACGTTTCACTGGTTTAACTTGCGTGAATTTGCTTTCCCAAAAACGCAGCACATGGGCTGGCGTCTCTAGCCATTCAGCAACCTCGCTGATGGTTCGGAAGGCGTCCTTGGATTTGGGCATCGCCTGCCGCCTCCCGCGTTAGCGCTTGTTGCCGTCTGCGACACGGTCTTTCATCAGATGGGACGGGCGGAATGTCAAAACGCGGCGCGGATTGATCGGTACTTCTTGCCCCGTTTTGGGATTACGTCCGACGCGTGCTGCTTTGTCTCGCACGCTAAATGTCCCGAAGGAAGAGATCTTGACCTGTTCCCCGGACACCAATGCATCGGACAAATGCGACAGGATATTCTCTACCAGTTCCGCAGATTCATTTCGCGACAAACCGACTTCGCGAAACACAGCTTCGCTTAGATCCATACGCGTTAAGGTTTTCTCAGTCATATGCGCCCCCCAAGGCAATTAAGCTACCTTAAGGCGAGCAGGAAAAACGAGTCAAGTGTGTCCTGTTGTGAAAAGGCTGGAAAAGCCTATCAATCAAAGGTTTACCAGCGCAGAACGACAGCGCCCCATGCGAGGCCACCACCGATGGCTTCGGTAACGATCAAATCACCGGCTTTTATCTTGCCCTGTGACTTGCCCACGGAAAGGGCGAGGGGGATAGACGCGGCAGAGGTGTTGCCGTGATCCTGAACTGTAACGATGACGTTCTTCATCGGTATGTTCATCTTTTTCGCGGTGCCTTTGATAATGCGAATATTCGCTTGATGGGGCACGATCCAATCGACGTCCTCGGATGTGATGCCTGCTTTGTCCATCGCGGTTTGTGCGGTCGCGGCCAGCTTTTCTACGGCATGACGGAAGACTTCTTTGCCCTCCATGCGTAGATAGCCCGTTGTTTTGGTTGATATGCCGCCATCGACATAAAGAATATCGCGGTATGTTCCGTCAGAATTGAGATCAGTAGACAGAACGCCCCTGTCAGCTGCGGTGCCAGCCTCTTCTGCGGCCTCAAGAATAAGGGCACCCGCACCATCACCGAACAAAACGCAGGTGCCGCGATCCGTCCAGTCCATGATCCGGCTGAAGGTTTCTGCACCAATCACCATCACCCGTTTGGCAGTGCCTGCAACGATCAAGGCGTTGGCATTGGCAAGCGCAAAGATAAAGCCGGCGCAGACCGCTTGTACGTCAAACGCAAAGCCGCCGTTCATGCCGATTTGGTGCTGTACCATTGTTGCAGCCGAAGGGAAGGTCAGATCAGATGTCGAGGTCGCGACGATAAGCGCGTCCAGATCGCTGGCTTCAAGCCCGGCATCGGCCAGAGCCGCGCGTGCTGCATGGGCCGCCAGATTGGACGTTGTTTCGCCCTCGGCCGCGAAATGGCGTCTTTCGATGCCCGAACGCGACACGATCCATTCGCTTGATGTATCGAGGGTCTGTTCGAAATGCGCATTCGGAACCACGTTTTCTGGCAAATAGTGCCCAACCCCTTTGATCTGAGCACGTATCATTTGGTCGGGTTCTCCTCGGCGATGTTTTGCGCGGCGGCTTGTGTACTGGTTGCAATTCGTTTCGCAAGTCTGTCGGAAAAACCGGACTGTGCAAGGCGAAATGCGAGATTGGTCGCAGCGGCAACGCCCGTTGCATCTGCCGCACCGTGTGATTTTACAACCGTGCCGTTCAATCCCAGAAAAACACCACCATTGACGCGTCTTGGATCAATGCGTTGCTGGAAGCGTTTCAAGGACGTGTAGGCCAGCATTGTCGCGATTCTGGAGGCTATGGAATAGGCAAATGCCTCGCGCAGGCGCTGGCTAATCAGGCTGGCAGTGCCTTCGCCCGTTTTCAACGCGACGTTACCTGTAAAGCCATCGGTGACGATAACATCAGCGAGATCGCCGGGAATATCGCCGCCTTCGACAAAGCCGACATATTCGTAATCTGCGGCGTTTGCCTGGCTTTCGATAAGTTCGCTGGCTTCGTGCAGCTCGGGGCGGCCTTTGTGCTCTTCGGTCCCTACATTAAGCAGACCGACGCGGGGGCGGGGCAAATTCAAACCGTTGCGCGCGTAGGAGACGCCCATCAAGGCGTATTGCAGCAAATCCATTGCATCGGCGCGGATATCTGCGCCGACATCCAGCATCACGTTAAAGCCGTGCGCAGAACGTGATGGCCAAAGAATGCCGATTGCAGGGCGGTTCACGCCGGGCAATTTGCGCAGACGGATCATGCTCATCGCCATCAACGCGCCTGTATTGCCGCAAGAGACACAAGCCGCCGCTTCGCCGTTTTTAACGGCTTCAATGGCCGACCACATCGAGGTGTTCTTGCCTGTGCGCAGAGTTTGGCTGGGCTTGTCTGTCATTTTCACAACGTCGGGAACATCGCGAATTTCGCAGATACCAGCAAGGTTCTTGCGCTTTGCTACAAGCGGGGCAAGCGTGGCCGCTTGGCCGTGCAGGATAAAACCCATGTCAGGGTTCTTGCGCGCAGAACGAGAAATGCCGGCGACAATAGCCGCCGGTCCCTTATCGCCGCCCATCGCGTCGATAGATAGAATAATACGCTCATTGCCTGCCGTCGCCCGATCAATATTCAGATCTGTAGACACCGTCATCGGGCGTACCTCGCGGATGGTTTAGGCCGCGTCTTCGTCCAGATCGATCTCGTCAGCTTGTGCGACGATCTCTTTATCTGCGTAGTGACCGCAAGACGGGCACACGTGATGTGGGCGCTTCAGCTCACCACAGTTAGAGCACTCGTTTGGATTCGCTGCAACCAGCGCGTCATGCGCACGACGGTTGTTGCGGCGTGATTTGGATACTTTATTCTGCTGGACAGCCATGTCGCAACCTATCAATGTTCGGGGCCCCAAATGGGCCGTTGTACGGGTCTAGCAGGCACATATGCGAGGGCGCGTCGCCTGTCCAACCCTAAATTCGTCAGAGCGCGCGAAAATAGGGAAGAAAATCCTGTTCGCAAGCGATTCTTTGAAAATGACCTGACGCGTGTGGCGCGAGGGTTGAGTTCTTGTTTAGCGCGTTGGTTTTGGGGGGCCGTGCGCCGTTAGAACACCATCGGTTAATAATTGCTGATACGCTGGAAACCACATTCCGCTATGGGGGGTTTTAAAGGCAATCTTTAAGAAACCTTCCGAAACGCCCGCTGCGCGGAACGCTGCCATGTCCTTTGCTTCTTCTTGCTCAACATCAAGCGTTTCGATTGTGCTGAGCAAACGATACCCGTGAAAGCCGATTTTCGCGTCGCGGGCCATTGTGCGCACGCTGCCTGCCAGGAAGGGTAGGGTGCAGGCCGATGCGCAAGTGTCGCTGACATGGGTGGCGAGTTCTGATTCTTGTACCAGACGCGCCAGGCCACGTGCGGCGTGAATGCGCCCTCCGGGGCTATTGAGGGCTAGGGTGTTTATCTCTGGATAGGCACGCAACGTGGCTTGCAGCGCGCCAAAGCTGCGAAAAGTGAGCTCACCGCTCAGATAAACAGTTTGCTCGGACACTTTCAAAAGGGCTTGTGGGGCTGGCGGGAGCGCGGGTGCGATGGCCATGCGCGCCCATTGATTCACCAGTTGTACCGTGCCGATTATAATACAAACCGTACAGGTCAGTTTCAGAAGCAATGCGCCGCCGCCCGAATGCTCCTGCGCGGCGCGCAGGGCGATCCAGACGGACAGGATGACAAAGCCAAAACCCCCAGCAAGAGCGGGCCAGTCAGGCGAAGCGGGTAGCGCGCCGCCGTCGTGCCAGTAGAATTTCCAATAAAGCCAAAGCAGACCCTGTGCGCCCAGCAGGATACCCAGCGCTGAAATTGGATCTGTTTGCCGTGCAAAGAGATGCTTCATCGCCCAATGGGACCCTATTGGCCGCTACAGAGCAATGAAATACGACAATGCTAGCCTGCTATTACGGGCTTAGACTGTTTGATATCGCCGTACATACAGAAGTGCGAAGAGCAGGTTAGGTACCCAGCATGACCAGGCAAGGAACGGGTAAACCGCTTCATAAGGCATTGCAAAGCCGAACATAAATAGCGCCAATTGCAAACGCAGCGTGACTGCGGCGAAGGTCAGTGCAAACGAGCAGATCATCCAGCGACGGTGCGCTGCAATTTTTCTTGCGCGCGCCAACATGACAGCTTTGCCAGTCACAAGAACCCAGAGAATCGCCAATACTGCAAAGCCCAGAGTTCCAATCACCGATTCAATCTGAAGCGCGATAATCAAACCCGAAATGCCGCCAATGGCGATGGCGAGCGCATAAATCCGGCCGATCCAGCGGTGTAGCATCGGGCGGCGCTTGCGAAGTGGCTTAATGAACTGGATTGCGCCAAGCCCAAGGGCGACGGACGCGCCTGAAATATGTAGCAGGAATGCGGTTTTTGCATGCTGGATTTGATGCGCCATCGTTTGAAACGCGATGTGAAGATCAAGCGAAAAAGCCCGCAAAGTCCCAAGCGCGATGAGCAGGCTAAGGATGATAACAATTGCAGCAGAGATATTTCTTGGCGACATCCGAAAACCTTTTAAAAACAACATATTTTTGGGCTGGATACCCAATTTAGGGGCACGCTATTTCTTGCCTGCGTTCCCGCCAACTTCGACAATGTTGTCGAAATCCACAAGGTTCCACGAGATGCCCTTGGAGCGATAAATGCGTTTTTCCGCGCGTGGGTAATCGCCAATGTCGTGCTCAAGGCGTTCGCCGACTACGATGCAGCGAAACGTCTCGGTCCCTGTATTTTCGATAGAATGGGCGAGGCCGCCTTTGCGATAGCCGATAAAGTCGCCTGCGCCGATCTCATGAACGTCGTCACCGATATAGGCCGTGGCCGTACCGCTTAGAACGTACACACATTCGTCTTCAAAGTGATGCATGTGGTGTTCGGTGCTTGCATGTCCCGGCTCTACCTCGATGATATGAAAACCAATGCCCGAGAGCCCCGTCAGATCGCCAAGCGATTTATTCAGCCGTTTTGCGTTATCGTTCAAAAAATGCGTCTTTTGCAGCCCTTCCATGGCTTCGATCGTGTCCGCTTTTACGAGATAGGCGTTATCGCTCATGACTTGCTCTCCAGTTTACCCTTGAGAGCCGCCAATCCCGCGAAAGGTTTGAGATCCTCGTCACTTAACGCTGTGCTGCCGGGTTCTGTTATGCTGAGCGTTCCGAGCTGCGCACCATCAATGCGCGGGTAATCAGGCAGGGCAAGCGCAAGGCCCTCCTGCAGAACCCGCCAGAGGTCGATTTCACGGCCCAAAGGCTCTAACGTGTCATCATCCAGCATGGCCGTTCCGCCGAACTCGTCTTCCTCGGTCTCTTTGGACAGGTCGGGCAATTCGGCGACAAAGCGGCGGATCACCTCGCTCTTCACCCGTGTGGTAACAGGTTCTAACGTAATGGTGCAGGGCTGCACGGCGGTTGCACCAATCTCGGCCTCCAGCACCCAGTCATGTTTGCCGGCGGCACTGAGATTACCAGCAAAGCTGACTTTGCGAAGGGCGCTCAGGTCCAGCTCTTCTTTCAGCGCTTTAAGCTGGTCTGCATCGAGGCGATAATTGAATTGCGTCTTCTTGCGCCGCGCAAGGGCACTGGTGTCTAGCAAAAAATCGGGAAAAGCGCGGGGTTCTTCCATAACGGAGAGTTTTCCTTTCTTGAACGTCGGGCGTTCGTGTCGTATCGAGATAGCAAGGCAGAGTAGGCCAATACAAGAGGGCACCTCTATGCGGGCAATAGTTAAGACACGTAATATCGGCGCAGCGCTGTTGCTCTGCGCATCCTTGGCGGCGTGCACAGCCACATATCGCAACCACGGCTATGTGCCGCTAGATGAGGACCTCTCGCAGGTCACCGTCGGTGTTGATACGCGCGATACGGTTGCCGAACTGGTAGGAACCCCGTCATCGGCAGGTGTGCTGAATGATAGCGGGTACTACTATGTGCAAAGCCGCGTAAAGCAATTCGCTTGGCAAAAACCTGAAGTGATCGACCGTCAGGTCGTTGCGATCACCTTCAACAATGCTGGCATTGTCGAAAACATCGGGCGTTACACCTTGCAAGATGGTCAGGTTGTTCCCCTTGCACGGCGCTATACGCGTAACGGTCAGGACGTGAGCTTTATTCGCAAGCTTTTGGCGAATTTGGGAAGCTTCTCTGCGGGCGACTTTATCAACTAAGGCCTGGGGTGATCCGCGCGCTGCGCAACCCAGGCAAATGAAAAAGGCTTCCCCCGGTTTGATGCGGGGGAAGCCTTCTTTGTTCTTGAAGCTGTAATCGTCAGACTTTCAATTTGGACGCAGCGCTTGCCAATGCTGTAATCGCATCCCAATCGCGTGCATCAATCAAATCCTTTGGGCAGACCCAGCTACCACCAGCGCAAACCGTGTTTGGCAAGCTGAGATAGTCATTGGCATTCTTGGGGCTGACGCCGCCTGTGGGGCAAAAGCGGATTTGCGGGATGGGCGAACCGATTGCTTTGAGCGCCGCCGCGCCGCCTGCGGCCTCTGCGGGGAAGAATTTTTGCACGGTATAGCCACGTTCCAAAAGGCGCATGGCTTCGCTTGCCGTTGCGGCACCGGGGAGGAGGGGCAGGTCTTCGGCCTCGCAAGCATCCAGCAAGATATCAGTCGCGCCGGGCGACACGCCAAAACGCGCGCCAGCGGCTTTTGCTGCGCGCACATCGGCGGGTGTCAGCAAGGTGCCTGCGCCGACAACGCCGCCTTCGACCTTCGCCATTTCTGCAATGACCTCTAGCGCCGCGTCGGTGCGCAATGTGACTTCTAGCGCGGGCAGGCCGCCTGCAACCAACGCACGGGCCAGGTCTTGCGCAATGGAAGCGTCCTCAACAACCAGAACAGGGACAATCGGAGCCAGTTGGCAGATTTCCAACGCGCGTGCGCTGGCCTCGGTAGGGGTAATCATCGTGGATATTCCTTATACTACAACGCCTGCGCCAGTATCGGCGCTGCCAACATTCTGGCGGAAGACTTCAAACAACTCGCGTCCCACACCATTTCCATTGTGGCTTAGATCTGGTGTCGCAGGGTCGCGATCAAGCGCGCCTTCCGTGAGGCACTCAAGCGTGCCTTTTAGGGCATCCACGCGAATGATGTCACCATCCTGAATGCGTGAAAGTGGACCACCTGCAGCCGCCTCCGGGCTGACGTGAATACACGATGGAACCTTGCCCGACGCACCAGACATACGGCCATCGGTCACCAAGGCTACATTAATGCCGCGCTGCATCGTTACCGAAAGCGCTGGTGTCAGACCATGCAATTCGGGCATGCCGTTGGCCTTTGGGCCTTGAAAGCGCACAACGATAACCAGATCGGACGTGAACTCTCCTGCTTTGAAGGCCTCTTTCACGGCTTCCTGACTTTCAAACACGCGGGCAGGGGCTTGCACCACCTGACGTTCCGGCGCGACGGCTGACACTTTCATCATTCCGTGACCCAGATTACCGATAAGTTGCTTCAAGCCACCGCTAGGCTGGAAGGGATCGCTTGCAGGGCGCAAGATTTTGTCGTTTGCGCTTTCGCGCGCACCCTGGCGGAAGATCAATGCACCGCCATCCAGCGCAGGTTCTTGCGCGTGCAGTCCCATGCCATCGCCAGCAACGGTTTTGACATCCTCGTGCAGCAGCCCCGCATCCAACAGACGCCCGATCATATAGGGCAGGCCGCCCGCTGCGTGGAAATGGTTTACGTCGGCCAATCCGTTTGGATAGACCTTTGCCATTAGCGGGACGACCGATGAAATCGCATCAAAGTCTTCAAGGCGCAAATCAACGCCAGCCGCGCGCGCCATGGCAGGCAAGTGCAACACGAGGTTGGTCGAGCCGCCTGTCGCCATAAGGCCGATGATACCGTTCACAAAAGCTTTCTCGTCCAGAACATCACAAACGGGGCGATAATCATTGCCAAGGGCCGTGATGGAAAGCGCCCGCTTTGCGGCTTCGCGCGTAAGTGCATCGCGCAAGGGGGTGTTCGGATTTACGAAGGAAGAGCCAGGCAAGTGAAGCCCCATAAACTCCATCAGCATCTGGTTGGAGTTTGCCGTGCCGTAAAATGTGCATGTGCCAGCAGAGTGATAAGAGGCCATTTCCGCCTTCATCAATGCTGCGCGATCGACCTTGCCCTCGGCGAATTCATTGCGCACGCGCGCCTTTTCATCGTTGGGAAGGCCGGATTGCATCGGGCCCGCAGGCACAAAGATGCCGGGAATGTAACCGAAGGTTGCGGCGGCAATAATAAGGCCGGGTACGATCTTGTCGCAAACACCAAGGTAAGCGGCTGCATCAAATGTGTTGTGAGACAGGCCAATGCCCGCCGCGAGCGCAATGACATCGCGCGAAAACAGAGAAAGCTCCATGCCTGTCTGGCCTTGGGTAACGCCGTCGCACATGGCAGGTACGCCGCCCGCAACTTGCGCAGTCCCGCCGGCAGCCTTGGCCGCTTCCTTTAAAAGCGCGGGATATGCCTCGAACGGTTGATGCGCTGAAAGCATATCATTGTAGGCCGTGACGATTCCCAAGTTGGGCGCGGGCGTTTCAGCCAAAGTTTGCTGGTCCTCGCCCATTGCGGCGTAGGCATGGGCCTGATTTCCGCAGGTCAAATGCGCACGGCGCGGGCCATCGGCGGCAGCGGCGCGCATATGCTCCATATACTTTGAGCGACGCGCATGTGAGCGCTCGAGAATTCGATCTGTTGTTTCTGCGATGACGGGGTGCAAGCTCATGGCTGTTGTGTTCCTGCGAATAATCGACGTGAATTAACTAAGTTCACCCCTTCTTACCTAATGTTAGCGCTAACGTCGAGGGGGTGCGACGCTACAGCCCTTAGTTTTTTATCTGCACGAAACCGCGCTGCTGGACAAGACAGCGGACACATCGCGGTCATGGTAAAATCATGGGCCTGCCGTTTCTCCGCCCCATTTTCGCCCCGCTTGGGTAGCATCTTGAGGTTGCACACAAAGGCCGTTGGGTCTGGAGGACGACATGAAAAAACTACGCATTCTTTTGGCAGCTATCGCTGCTGTATCGGTTTCGGCCTGCGCCGGACCCCAAATGGCCAGCCGTAACGCAACTGCAACATCCGAAACGGCGCAAAACCTACAAGCAACATCAGTTCAAAAGCAAAACGCTGTTGAAAGCATTGCGGTCTTTGTTCCTGACGTTTCAATTGCCAAAATAACAGTAGACGTTCCAAAAACGCTCGTTGTTTCGGAAAAGAATTCATATTTCCCAAAAGGTGATATCGTCTGGCGCGGTGACCTTTTCGGAGATCGCCATGAGCAGGTTAAGTCCATCTTGATGGACAGCGCAAAACGCACAGCGTCCAAGCTAACCGGTTCGCGCCCCGTTCATATGCATATTCAGGTCACCCGTTTTCACGGCCTAAGTGAAAAAGCACGGTATTCTACAGGGGGTGTTCACAATATGAACTTCTTTGTGACCTTGCTTGATCCGGTCACAGGTGCAACGCTGCGCCCGGCACGCGAGGTTGTTACCAACCTTGATGCCTTTGGTGGCACCGCAGCAATTGCAGCGGATGCGCGCGGGGAAACTCAAAAAGCGCGCGTGACAACCTTCCTTGAACAGGTGTTGCGAACAGAGTTGACCCAGCCAGCAGGCTTTCAGGATCAAAATACCGGCTTCTTTGTTACCTTGAACAAAAACTGATCCTTTTCACAGCCGCATGAAATCGCTAAGGGGACGCTATGACAGCGTCCCCTTTTCCCGTCCTTCGCCTTAAGCCCAAAGCAAATGCGCGTGCCATCCGTCACGGCGCACCTTGGGTTTATGATAATGAACTTGTGCTTGATCGGCGCAGTAAAAACCTTCAGCCGGGCACGATCGCCGTGCTAGAGGATGCAGAGCGCAATCCGATGGGATTGGTTGCGGCAAACCCATTATCACGCATCACTGCACGGATGATCGAGCGTGATGTGACTGCCCCGATAGATCAGGCGTGGTTCACAGCCAAGATCAAGCGCGCGCTGGAATTGCGTGAACGTCTGTTTGATGCACCTTTCTATCGTTTGATCCATGCAGAAGCCGATGGCTTGCCGGGTCTTGTTGTTGATCGCTTTGGCGATGCGCTTGTGGTCCAGCCAAACGCCGCATGGTTGGAGCTTCTGCTGGAACCGCTCACAGCGGCGCTGCAATCTGTTACTGGCGCGCAAGTTATTCTCAAGAACGCTGCAGGGCGCACGCGCTCGCTTGAAGGGCTTGATGATGAAAATGCGGTTCTGCTTGGGACCGCGCCAGATGCGCCGATCATGGTGCCGATGAACGGTGCTTTCTATGCGGCGGATCTGACAGGCGGGCAAAAGACCGGCCTGTTCTACGATCAACGCCCGAACCATGCGTTCGCGGCGCGTTTAAGCGAGGGCGCTGAGGTGCTTGATGTCTTTTCGCATGTGGGTGGCTTTGGACTTGCCGCACTTGCAGGGGGCGCTAAATCGGCGCTTTGCGTCGATGGGTCTGCGCCTGCCTTGGAATTGGCCGAGCAGGGCGCTGGAAAATCCGGGTTCTCCGATCGTCTTGAAACGCGCAAGGGCGATGCCTTTGACGTGCTTGAGGCCTTGGGCCAAGAGGGCGCGCAATACGATGTAGTGATCTGCGATCCGCCTGCATTTGCGCCAAGCAAACCCAAGCTGGAGGTCGGATTGCGGGCCTATGAGCGCTTGGCCAAAATGGCCGCGCCATTGGTGCGTGAAGGCGGGTATCTGGTGCTGTGCTCGTGTTCTCATGCCGCAGATCTTGGCAAGTTCCGCTTTGCCTGTACCCGCGGTATCGGGCGGGCAGAGCGCGCGGGATCGCTTATCCACACCGGCTTTGCTGGCCCCGACCATCCGCTCATGCCGCAATTGGCCGAAAGCGGCTATCTTAAAGCGCTGTTTTATCGGCTGTGAAGCTGCTGCTGGATACATGTGTTCTTTATCCGACGGTGATGCGCGAGATGTTGATTGGCGCGGCGAAAGCTGGTGCGTTTCAGCCGCTTTGGTCAACACGTATCCAGGAAGAATGGCGACGTGCTGCGTTGAAGCACGGCGAAATGGCCGCGCTGGAGGCACAGAGCGAGGCGGTGTTTTTAAACGCCGCCTTTTCGAGTGCTTGTTTGAGCTACCCGCTTGAACAGGAGGCACGCTTTTGGCTTCCTGATCCCAGCGATATTCACGTCTTGGCAGCAGCTGTGATTGGCGGCGCAGACGGTATTGTGACGCTGAATAACAAAGACTTTCCAGCGGGCATTTTGGCCGAAGAAGGGCTGTCACGGGTGAACCCTGATGCACTGCTTTACGGGATGTGGCAGACCGAGCCCGAGTTGATCGCAAGCGTTGCCGAAGACGTTCTAGACAAAGCCCGTGCGCTATCTGGGCAGGAGTGGGACATCAAAGCCTTGCTGAAAAAAGCACGGATGCCACGATTGGGTAAGGCGCTTGGCTTAGGTCCAGCGGCTTTCTAGCTTTTTC
>NZ_JBAUHO010000209.1:0-3931 GCF_049680325.1 Planktotalea sp. | reverse complement strand
TCACTGATTTTGGCAATCCGCTCTAACGAATTGGTGCCAAGCACAGGCATAACACGCGCGGGATGCGCAAGGAGCCATGCCACAGCAACGGCCGTTTCATCCGCTCCAAAAGGTTCACCTATTGCCTTCAAAGCCTCTAGCAGTGCCTTGTTCTCATTTGAAAAAAGAGCACCTCCAGCAAGCGGCGACCAGGCCATCGGCGCGACTTTACGTTCCTGCAAATACGCGACATCGCCATTGGTGAAACCTTCATGGGCAAGCAGTGACAGTTCGATCTGGTTTGTTGCAAGCGGTGTACTCATCGCGGATTGCAGCAAACTCCAATCGTGCAGTTTGAAGTTCGACACACCGACCGCGCGCACCTTGCCAGAGGCTACAACCTCATCCAGTGCTGCACCTGTTTCTTCTGCATCCATCATTGGATCAGGGCGGTGGACGAGCAGCAGATCAATGCGGTCGGTTTCCATCAGGCGCAAGGAATGTTCGACTGACGCGATAATATGCGCGCGCGATGTATCGTAATATTTCACGCGCGCATCCGCATAGCGGCCAGCGGGCGCAACAATATCGCATTTTGTCACGATCTCGATCTTGTCGCGCAGACCCGTGCCGCGCATGGCTTTGCCCATGATTTCTTCGGCCTCATAGCCGCCATAGATGTCAGCCTGATCCATCGTGGTGATGCCCTGCGCAAGGCAGCTTTCCATCTTCGCCCGCACATGGGCCGCGCTGGTGTCCGCATCATCGCCGATACGCCACATTCCATAGACAAGACGGCTAAGGCTTACGTCACTATTTAGATTAATCCGTTCCAATTTAGCGTCGCTCCCCTGCGCCAAGCGGTGTCATAGGTGTGCTCTCGGGCACCCGTCCGTAGACTTGGGGCATTGAGCAGGTTTTCAAGTGCGGCAATACAAGTTTACCGAAATGTTTGCATTCATCCATATGCGGATAGCCTGAGAAGATGAAAGCACGGATGCCCATCTTTTGATAGGCTTCAATCTCGCTCAGGACTTGATCTGCGCTGCCAACCAGTGCGGCGCCGCAGCCAGAGCGGGCACGACCCACGCCTGTCCACAAATGCGGCTCGATAAAACCATCCATATCCGCCAAGTCGCGGTTCTTGGCCTGATGGCTCACGCCAAGCGAAGAACTGTCGAGCGCGCGTTCACGGATCGTGCGACCCTGCTCATCATCCAGTTTGGAGACGATATACTCGGCATATTCACGCGCCTCTGCTTCGGTGTCGCGCACGATCATGTGTACGCGCAGCCCGTAATCCAAAGTGCGCTCATATTTGTCTGCGACCTGATGTACGGCCTTCATCCGCTCGGCGAGCTGCTCTTTGACCTCTGGCCACATGAGGTAAACATCGCAATGCTGCCCGCACAGTTCCAGCGCATCAGGAGAGTAACCGCCGAAATATAGCAGCGGGCCGCCAGTCTGGTAGGGGCGCACGGGATCTGTTGTGAGCCCGGCAAAATCATAGACCTGACCTTTGTAGTTAATCTCGTCCTGCGTCCACGCCTGTTTGAGGATTTCCACCACCTCGCGCGAGCGTTGATAGCGGAAAGAACTTTCCTCTTTCTGACCCGGAAAATCCGAAGAAATGATGTTCACCGTCAGACGCCCTTCGAGCATGTGATCGAGCGTTGCGATGGCGCGCGCCAGCATAATCGGCTGCATTTCACCGCAGCGGACCGCAGCAAGCAGATTGATCTTGTCCGTGATCGGCGCGCAGCCCGCAACGAAGCTGAGCGTGTCCTGCCCAACCTGATAGGAAGAGGGGCAGAGGATGTTGCGAAAACCCTGCGCTTCGGCCTCTTTCACAATGTTTGAACAATGCTCCCAGCTGGAACGCAGGCTGCCATCGGGCACGCCAAGGAACTGGTAGTCATCTGAGCACAGCGCGGAAAACCATGACACCTCGGCTGCGTCGAGGTCAGGAGAGGTGATCGGAACAACCGTCATAAGCTGCCTTTCAGATGCGTCATTTTGACTTGCGTAGCATTCGGCAAAATGTAAATCAATGGTGTATCAATTATTTGAGGCACGCCGCATGGCCGCTCAGAACAGCCTTCCATTATATGTGCAGATCGCCGAGCTTTTGATCCGCGATATTGCGGCGGGGCGCTATCTGGCCGGGGAGCGATTGCCGCCCGAACGTGACCTTGCTGAAAGTTTAAGCACTACAGTAACGACGCTTCGTAAGGCGCTGGTAATACTTGAGGAAAAAAGATTGCTCATGCGCGTTCAGGGGTCGGGAAACTATGTGCAAAGCCAGCCCGATGTCGACTCGGTTTACGCCTTTTTTCGGGTCGAGTTGCTGCAGGGCGGCGGCTTGCCGACGGCGCGTTTGTTAAGTGTCGACAGGTTGGAGAAGCCGCTTGATCTGCCGCAGTTTGGTCGCAGCAATCAAGCCTATCGGATTCGTCGTTTGCGCAGCCTGTCCAGGGTTCCTTGTGTGCTTGAAGAGATTTGGCTCGATGCGAGCTATGCGCCCGATCTTACGGCTGAAGACCTGCCCGACTCGCTCTATCTTTTTTATCGCGAACGCCTCGGGCTCTGGATCACGCGTGCCGAAGATTGGCTTGGCGTCGCGCTGTGCCCGGATTGGGCCCCCGAAGATTTCGCGCCCGGGATCGGGCAAACGCTGGCTTATGCAGAACGCATTAGCTGGGCGCAGGACGGCGCGCGCGCAGAGGTGTCGCGCAACTGGATTGATACGGATAAGGCGCGCTATGTCGCGCGGATCAAATAGGGAGGGGCGTCAATGGCGACGTTCAAATACGGAATACTTGGCTGTGGCATGATGGGCGGCGAGCACATTCGCAACATCGCGTTATTGGGGGATGCAGAGGTCGCAGCGATCTATGAGCCTGATGCAGGGATGCAGGCCGCGTCCAGAGCTCTTGCGCCCAACGCCGAGTTTGTAGCAAGCGAGGCCGCGCTGATCGCCTATCCCGACCTTGACGCAATCCTCATCGTGTCACCCAATCACTGCCACGCGGCCCAGTTGGAAGCGATTAGCGCCGTCAGGCCCGATCTGGCGATCCTTGTTGAAAAGCCGCTTTTCACCGATCCGGATGACCTTGCGCGTATCGAGTTGCTAAAGCAGACCCATAAAGCGCCGATCTGGGTCGCGATGGAGTATCGTTACATGCCTCCCATCAACGCCCTGCTTGAGCGGCTGGATGCGGCGACGGGCGGTGTGAAGATGTTGACGGTGCGCGAGCATCGCTTTCCGTTTCTTGAAAAGGTCGGCGATTGGAACCGCTTTAACCGCAATACGGGCGGGACCTTGGTTGAAAAGTGCTGTCATTTCTTTGACCTGATGCGGTTTGCCTTGGGGAGCGAGCCCGTGCGCGTCATGGCGAGCGCGGGGCAGGCGGTGAACCACCTGGATGAAAGCTACGGCGGCGAAGTGCCTGACATCTGGGACAGCGGATATGTAATCGTGGATTTCGCCAATGGCGCGCGCGCCATGCTGGAACTTTGCATGTTCGCGGAAGGCGCGCGGTATCAGGAAGAGATCAGCGCAGTTGGCCCGAGTGGAAAGATCGAGGCGTTTGTACCGGGGCCCGGTCGCTTTTGGCCAGATCATTTGGGCGCAGCTCCGATTGCGCGTCTCGTGGAAAGCCCACGTGCGCCAATGGGGCCGGTCGAGCATGATATTCCCGTAGATCCAGCGCTATTGGCGGCCGGGGATCACAATGGCTCAACCTTTTACCAGCACCAGCGGTTTGTCGCGGCGGCGCGCGGGCAGGGCAGTGTCGAGGTGACGCTCGAGGATGGCATCTGGGCCGTTAGGCTGGGGCAGGCGGCGCAGCGATCTGCATCAACGGGGCAGGTGGTGACGCTCTGACCAAGCGATTTCTGCGCTGAAACAGAAGTTTTGATGCATTTACGCCACGCCACAAGATGTTGTGGC
>NZ_JBAUHO010000208.1:0-15243 GCF_049680325.1 Planktotalea sp. | reverse complement strand
GTCTATGACTTGCCCGATATTTTCCAGCCGGGCGATCTTTTGGTTCTGAATGATACCAAGGTCATCCCCGCGCGCCTTTTCGGATTGCGCAAACGCGAAAGCGAACATGGCTCTGGTGAAGCACAGATCGAAGTGACATTGCTGGAACCTAGCGCGCAGCAAGGGGCGTGGCTCGCGCTTATCAAGCCATTGCGAAAGATCAAAGAGGGCGAACAGGTCACATTTTCGCCAGCTCTAAGCGCGACTTTGATGTCTAAAGAAGACGGTCAAGGCACGCTGGTTTTCAATCTGGTGGGCGATGATTTCGATGCGGCTTTGGCACAGGCTGGCGCGATGCCGTTGCCGCCCTATATAGCGGCGCGCAGACCTGCGGATGCACAGGATAAACAAGACTATCAAACTGTTTTTGCTGCCCATTCAGGCGCTGTCGCCGCGCCCACGGCGTCGCTGCATTTTGACGATGAACTGCTGGAACAGCTGAAGGCGCGCGGCGTTGAGTTTGCGTATGTGACCTTGCACGTCGGGGCGGGCACGTTCCTGCCTGTAAAGGTCGAGGACGTCACGAGCCATAAAATGCACGCCGAATGGGGGCAGGTGGGCGCAACCGCCGCTGCACAAATCGCCAAGGCCAAGTCCGAAGGACGTCGCGTTATCCCCGTGGGAACCACAGCCTTGCGCCTGATCGAAAGCGCTGCCGCTGCAAGCGGTGAAATCGCACCATGGGAAGGGGAGACGGATATTTTTATTTATCCGGGCTTTTGCTTTCATGTCGCAGATGCGCTGATGACAAATTTCCATCTGCCCAAAAGCACCTTGATGATGCTCGTCTCGGCGCTGATTGGCAAAGAACGGGTCGATGAAATCTATGCCCACGCCATTAAGAACGGATATCGTTTCTTTTCCTATGGCGATAGTTCGCTCCTGATCCCTCACTCTTAAAGGCGTGCGCAACACATAGCATGTCGCGCCTGTACCAGACCTGCTATATCAGCAGGTCTACACGCTGTTATTTTAGACTTAAAAGGCAGAGCCGTAATGTTTTCAGTTCTTTCAAACTCATGGGCTCTCCTTCTTGGTATGATGCTTCTAATGCTCGGCAACGGCTTGCAAGGTACATTGCTTGGTGTGCGCGGAGAAATCGAAGGCTTCTCAACCTTCCAGATGTCCCTGGTCATGTCGGCTTATTTTATTGGCTTTCTGGGCGGTTCGCGACTTGCCCCTGAAATGATCCGCCGCGTTGGACATGTCCGCGTCTTTGCCGCGCTCGGCTCAATGATTTCTGCCGTTCTTATTCTGTATCCCGCACTCGCCAATGCCGAGGCATGGATGGTCGGGCGGATCATCATCGGGTTCTGTTTTTCCGGCGTATATGTGACCGCTGAAAGCTGGCTGAACAATTCGGCGACCAATGAAACACGCGGGCAAGCGCTTTCGCTTTATATGATTGTCCAGATGATCGGGATCGTCGCCGCGCAGGGTGTTCTATTGCTTGGCGATCCGTCGGGCTACACGCTTTTTATTATCCCGTCCGTTCTGGTTTCCGTTGCGTTTGCGCCGATTTTGCTGTCGATCCAACCCACACCTGCGTTCGATACAACCAAGCCGATGACGCTGAAACAGCTCTACAATGTGTCACCACTGGGCGTCGTTGGCATGTTCTTGCTTGGCGGCGTCTTCTCGGCGCAATTCGGTATGGCGGCGGTTTACGGCGGTAAAGCTGGGCTGACGATCCCGCAGATTTCGCTTTTTGTATCTGCATTCTATATCGGCGCATTGGTGCTTCAGTACCCGTTGGGATGGTTTTCAGATCGCATGGATCGGCGGGTCTTGATCCTTGCGACGGCGGTCCTGGGTGGTTTCGCAGCGTTGATTGCTATTTTTTGGGGTGGGAACTTCAATCTTCTGTTGGCGTCGGCATTCATTGTCGGTGGAACGTCCAACCCGCTTTATTCCTTGTTTCTGGCCTATACGAATGACTTTCTCGAACACGAGGATATGGCATCGGCGTCGGGCGGGATGGTTTTTGTCAACGGTTTGGGCGCGATTTCTGGTCCCATTATCACAGGTTGGTTGATGACGAACCTCGGGGCAGGTGCCTTTTTCGGGGTAATTTCATCGCTGATGTTGGCGATCGGTATCTATGCCGCGTTCCGTATGACCCAGCGTGCCGCGCCGTCTGTAGATGACACGTCCGGATTTCAATCGATTATGCCGTCCTCATCGCCCGTTTTCGTTGAAGTTGCCCGGGAAATCGCGATTGAAAATGCGATTGAGGAGCAATTGGATGAAAATTCCCCCTGATTGTGTCGCATTTGACGTATTTTGTTATTAGGCACAGCGGTTAAGCTGATTGTAACACTTATATGACGAATTCGCGCAATTGGGAGAATTGGAATGATTGCGGCCCCGGAAGACATTTTAAGTTTTTGGCTAGATGAGAAATCTCCCGCCGATTGGTATAAATCGGACGAGAGCTTGGATCAGGAAATCCGTGATCGTTTTGAAGCGACATGGGACGCGGCGATGCAAGGCAAGTTCGGGCTTTGGCTGACCTATCCTAGCGGGGCGCTGGCCTATATCATTCTGATGGACCAGTTCTCGCGCAATATGTTCCGCGATACGAGCAAGGCATTTGCGTCTGACAGGGCTGCACTGGCAGCGGCTAAGGTTGCGATTGATCGCCAATGGGACATGCGCATCGAAGAACCTGCACGCCAGTTCTTTTACATGCCTTTGATGCATTCTGAAAACCTTTGCGATCAGGAACGTTGCATCCGCTTGATGAAAGAGCGCATGCCAAAAAGCGGTGATAGCAACCTTTTGCATGCGAAAGCGCACCGCGAAGTGATCCGCCGTTTTGGCCGTTTTCCCTATCGCAATGCAGCGCTGGACCGTCGCTTTACCAATGTTGAAAAAGACTACGTCAAGAATGGCGGTTACGGCTCTACCGTCAAGGAATTGCAGCGCGTTAGCGCTTAGGCAAATCCGAAAAAGGCAGGTATTGGATAGGAGCAGCTTAGGCTGCTCTTTTCTTTTGCGCTGCCGCTGGGTAGCCTAGTCGAAAAGGGGGGCACGCAATGGGCGCGGCGCAATTTGATATGATCGTCATTGGAGCAGGGCCGGGCGGCTATGTTGCAGCCATTCGCGGTGCGCAGCTTGGCCTCAGCGTTGCTATTGTAGAGCGCGCGCATATGGGCGGCATCTGCCTCAACTGGGGCTGCATCCCGACCAAGGCGATGCTGCGTTCGGCGGAAGTGTTCCATCTGATGCACCGCGCCAAGGAATTCGGCCTTAGCGCGACGGGTATCGATTACGATCTGGATGCCGTCGTCAAACGTTCGCGTAAAGTGGCAGGGCAGTTGTCGGGTGGCATTAGCCATCTGATGAAAAAGAACAAAATCCATGTTGTAATGGGACAGGCGCGTCTAGGCGGCAAAGGCACCGTCTTGGTTGAAACCGACAAAGGTGTAGAGACGTTAACGTCAAAGCACATCATCCTTGCAACAGGCGCGCGTGCGCGCGAACTGCCGGGGCTTGAGGCCGATGGCGATTTGGTTTGGACCTACAAACATGCCCTGACGCCGCCGCGCATGCCCAAAAAGCTGCTCGTGATCGGCTCTGGCGCTATCGGGATCGAGTTCGCCAGTTTTTATAACACGCTAGGCTGCGACACGACTGTCGTCGAGGTCATGGACCGCGTGTTGCCTGTGGAGGATGCAGAAATCAGCGCCTTTGCGAAGAAAAGCTTTGTCGCGCAAGGCATGAAAATCCGTGAAAAGTCGATGGTGAAGCAACTGGATCGCGGTAAGGGCAAGGTCACGGCACATATCGAGACAGGTGGCAAAGTCAGCAAGGAAGATTTTGACACTGTAATTTCCGCCGTTGGCATTGTCGGCAATGTAGAAGACCTTGGTTTGGAAGACGCTGGCGTCAAACTGGATCGCACCCATGTTGTGACCGATGAATATTGCCGCACGGGCATCGACGGGCTTTATGCAATTGGCGATATCGCGGGGGCACCATGGCTTGCCCACAAAGCCAGCCACGAGGGCGTGATGGTTGCCGAACTGATCGCGGGACAAAAAGTGCACCCGATCAAGCCCGGTTCTATCGCCGGATGCACCTATTGCCATCCTCAGGTGGCAAGCGTCGGCCTGACCGAAGCGCAGGCCAAGGACGCCGGGCTTGAGATCAAAGTCGGGCGTTTCCCGTTCATGGGCAACGGCAAGGCGATTGCATTGGGCGAGCCTGAAGGTTTGGTGAAGACCGTGTTCGATGCAAAAACGGGCGAGCTACTCGGCGCGCATATGGTTGGGGCAGAGGTGACGGAACTGATCCAGGGCTACGTCATTGGCCGCCAGCTTGAGACCACCGAAGAAGATCTGATGCACACCGTCTTCCCGCATCCGACCTTGTCCGAAATGATGCATGAAAGCGTGCTGGATGCCTTTGGGCGCGCGATTCACTTCTAAGCGGTGGCGGAACCCTTCAAGGGTTCCGAACTGATTTCCTTGAAGGAAATCAACGCCATCGAAGAAAGCGAACGTAAAGCGGAGAAAGATAGACAATGCCTTCCCTCAACCGGATCGAAATGCGCAGGATCAGTCGCGCATGGCTTAAGGAACTGCCGCTCAACGGCATGTCCGTCGCCGAGATTTCGGGGCAGTGGGGGCAGTACTTCAATTTTGCCAGCTATGAGCAGTTTCGCTACCCGGAGCACGACATCTGCAAAGGCCCCTTTGAGGGCGAGGATGGGCGTGCGCGCAAGTTTGATCTGATTATCGCGGATCAGGTCTGGGAGCATCTGGATCGCCCGTACGCAGCTACCAAAAACGTAAAGAAAATGATGAAGCGTGGATCGTATTTCTATATTGCAACCCCGTTCTTCATCCCGTTCCATGCGGCCCCGCAGGATAATTCGCGTTGGTCTGCGCGTGGGCTGAAGAACCTGCTTATTGAATGCGGATTTGATGAAACAGCGATCAAGACGGGCCAATGGGGTAATCGCGCGGCTGCGCTGCGAAACCTAGAACCTGAATGGCCACCAGAGCACAATCCCGACACCGACGACCTTGGCAATGATCCGGATTTTCCGATCACGGCCTGGGCCTTGGCACAGAAAATCTAGCGCTTGGATCGTTTGGCCCCCCGCACCGATTATGTGATTGTTCTCCTTGTCTGGATGGCTGGCCTTGGCGCGGCTGCGCAATTTGGCAAGATTGCGATTTCCCTGACGGCGTTCCGCGATGTCTATGACGTTGGCGAGGTGGCGCTTGGCTTCCTGATATCCTGCGTTGGCGCCGTTGGGCTTACGCTTGGGGTCTTGGGCGGTATTTTAATCACCCGCGTCGGCATTCGGCGGGCCTTTGTCACGGGGCTGATCCTTGCTGCGGTGCTGTCTGCACTGCAGGCTTTACTGCCGCCATACCCCTTGATGATCGTTTTACGTGTTCTGGAGGGGGCAACGCATCTGGCAATCGTCATTGCGGGCCCGATCCTGATGGCGCGCCATAGCTCCGACGCCGCGCGCCCCGCAGTTATGACCCTTTGGAGCAGCTTTTTCGGCCTGTCCTTCATGCTGATTGCCTTGCTTGCGCCGCCGCTTTTGCGCGCAGGTGGTTTGCCTTTGCTCTTGCTGGCCCACAGCGCCTATATGCTGACACTTGCCTTGGCGCTTTGGCGGTATTTGCCTGCGCCGATTGCCCCGCATGAAAGCGCGCTGCAAGATGTTCCTCTGACCCTGATTGGCATTCTGCGCCTGCATTTGAGCATTTACCGCTCGCCCGTAACCAATGCCGCAGCGCTTGGCTTTGTCTGGTACACCGCGACCTATATTTCGGTGTTGACCTATTTGCCGGTTTTTGTCGCTGAGAGCCAACGCAGCGGCCTAGCAGCAAGCCTGCCGCTCGCTTCGATTTTGACGTCGTTAACCCTTGGAATCTTGCTGCTGAGATATGTGAGCCCAGTGCGTGCGGTTCAGATCGGGTATGTATTGACGGCTCTGGCCGCGCTGCCTTTGCTTTTCTTTTTCGGCAACGATGCCGCTTTCATAATTGCCTGCTTGTTATTGATGGGGGCCACCGGCTTTGTCCCCGGGGCAAGTTTTGCGACGCTCGCCGCACTGAATATCTCGGATGAAGGGCGCGCCCATGCCACTGGCGCGCTGGCGCAAATGGGGAATGTGGGCACCACTTGCGGGCCGCCGATCCTTGCGGCAATCATTTTGGCGGCAGGCGTGAGCGGCGTCGTTATCTTCGTTTTGTTGCTCAGCTTGTGCGGCGTTGCTGTGCATGAGGTGCTTTCGCGCCGCCGTGCGCGCGGTGCATCCTTGATCTGAAAAGACTGGGCCAGGCACCCCCATTTCACGCAAATGACAAAACTTCCGAACTCCTTCGCAATAAACACATGTGTTCGCGCATTGTTCTTGTTTTCTTATTGGATTTCCTGCACGAATTACCTAGGTGTTAACCGTCTGAAGTTCCGGGGGCGAAATGGCCGAGTTAAAAAATATCGAAGTACGCGGTGCGCGCGAGCACAACTTGAAGTCGATTGACGTGGATATTCCACGCGATCAGCTCGTTGTGATTACGGGTCTTTCCGGTTCGGGAAAATCATCGCTTGCCTTTGATACGATCTATGCAGAGGGCCAGCGCCGCTACGTTGAAAGCCTGAGCGCCTATGCACGTCAATTCCTTGATATGATGCAGAAACCTGATGTGGATCACATCAGCGGCCTTAGCCCTGCGATCTCGATCGAGCAGAAAACGACGTCTAAAAACCCGCGCTCAACCGTTGGGACAGTTACCGAAATTTACGACTACATGCGCCTGTTATTCGCACGCGTTGGTACACCGTATTCCCCGACGACTGGCAAGCCGATCGAAGCGCAGCAAGTGCAGGATATGGTTGATCGGATCATGGCAATGGAGGAGGGCACGCGCGCCTATCTTTTGGCCCCGATCATTCGCGACCGCAAAGGCGAATACCGCAAGGAATTCATGGAGTTGCGCAAGCAGGGTTTTCAACGTGTGAAGGTTGATGGCGCGTTTTACGAGCTGGACGAACCACCCACGCTGGACAAGAAATTCCGCCATGACATTGACGTTGTCGTGGACCGGATTGTTGTGCGCGAGGGCCTTGAAACCCGCCTTGCCGACAGTTTGCGCACCGCGCTTGATCTGGCGGATGGCATCGCGATTGTGGAAACCGCCCCAAGTGAAGGCGAGCCGGAGCGCAGCACGTTCTCCGAAAAATTTGCCTGCCCTGACAGTGGGTTCACGATCCCAGAAATCGAACCACGTCTGTTCTCTTTCAACGCGCCTTTCGGGGCCTGCCCAACCTGTGATGGGTTGGGAAAAGAGCTGTTTTTTGACGAACGTCTTGTTGTGCCGGATGCGGATCTGAAAATTTCTGACGGTGCTTTGGCCCCATGGCGCAAGGGCAAGTCGCCGTATTTCTTGCAAACGATTGAGGCCATCGCGAAACACTATGAATTTGACCAGAACACCAAATGGAAAGACCTGTCCGAAAAGGTGCAACAGGTCTTCCTGTATGGTTCTGGCACAGAGGAAATCCCGTTCCGCTATGACGAGGCTGGCCGTGTCTATCAGGTGACCCGAGTGTTCGAGGGTGTGATCCCGAATATGGAGCGCCGATATCGCGAAACCGACAGCAATTGGATTCGCGAAGAATTCGAGCGTTATCAAAACAATAGACCCTGTGGTTCATGTGAAGGCTTCCGTCTGCGCGAAGAGGCCTTGGCGGTAAAGATCGGCCCTGTTTCAGGGCCAGCGGAAGAGCGCCTGCACGTGGGGCACGTCGTGCAAATGTCGATCAAAGAGGCCTTTGATTGGTGTGCGTCGGTCCCGCAGAACCTGACGGTTCAAAAGAATGAAATCGCCGTCGCCATCCTCAAGGAAATCCGCGAGCGTTTGGGTTTTCTTAACAACGTGGGTCTAGAGTATCTTACCTTGTCACGTGCAAGCGGCACGCTCAGTGGCGGGGAAAGCCAGCGGATCAGATTGGCCAGCCAGATCGGTTCGGGCCTGCAGGGGGTGCTATATGTTCTGGACGAGCCGTCCATCGGCTTGCACCAGCGCGACAATGATCGCTTGCTTGGCACGCTGAAAAACCTGCGCGATCAGGGCAATACCGTGATCGTTGTCGAACATGATGAAGAGGCGATCCGCGAGGCGGATTATGTCTTTGATATCGGCCCCGGGGCGGGTGTGCATGGCGGTCAGGTTGTCTCGAAAGGCACGCCGGCAGAGATTATTGCCGATGAAAATTCGATCACGGGACAATACCTAAGTGGTAAGCGCCAGATCGAGGTGCCAGCAAAGCGCCGTGCGGGAAATAAGAAGAAAATCAAGGTGGTGAAGGCCACAGGGAATAATTTGCAGAACGTGACGGTTGAATTCCCACTTGGTAAATTCGTTTGTGTGACTGGTGTTTCTGGCGGTGGTAAATCGACGCTGACGATTGAAACGCTGTTCAAAACCGCCTCGATGCGTCTGAACGGCGCGCGCCAGACACCTGCGCCCTGCGAAACGATCAAAGGGCTGGAGCATCTGGACAAGGTCATCGACATTGACCAGCGCGCAATCGGGCGTACACCGCGTTCGAACCCTGCGACCTACACAGGCGCATTTACCCCGATCCGCGATTGGTTCGCAGGCCTGCCCGAAGCCAAAGCGCGCGGGTATAAACCCGGCCGGTTCAGTTTCAACGTCAAAGGCGGCCGCTGCGAGGCCTGTCAGGGTGATGGCGTCATCAAGATCGAAATGCACTTCCTGCCTGACGTATATGTTGAATGTGAAACCTGCAAAGGCGCGCGTTATAATCGCGAAACGCTGGAGGTGACATTCAAAGGCAAAAGCATCGCGGACGTGTTGAACATGACGGTTGAGGACGCTCAGGATTTCTTCAAAGCGGTGCCAAGTATTCGCGAAAAGATGGACGCGCTGATGCGCGTTGGCCTGGGTTACATCAAGGTCGGCCAACAGGCGACGACGCTTTCTGGCGGTGAAGCTCAGCGCGTGAAGCTGTCCAAAGAACTCAGCAAACGTTCAACGGGTCGCACGCTCTATATTCTGGATGAGCCGACCACTGGTTTGCACTTCGAAGATGTGCGCAAACTATTGGAAGTGCTGCATGAATTAGTCGATCAGGGCAATTCCGTGATCGTGATCGAACATAACCTCGACGTGGTGAAAACCGCCGATTGGGTGATCGACATTGGCCCGGAGGGCGGTGATGGCGGCGGGGAAGTGGTGGCCGTAGGCACGCCCGAAACCATCGCCGAAGAGCCACGCAGTTATACGGGGCAATACCTAAAGCCGATGTTGGAAACTGCCGCGAAACGTGTCGCGGCAGAATAAGCGTTAGAGCGGTCTGATCTTTAACTGGGTGATCCGGTTGCCCTTGCGGCCAATGACCTCAAAGCGGAAGCCGTGAAAGCTGAAGACTTGTCCTTCGGTCGGGATCATCTGCGCCTCGTGAATGACAAGGCCTGCGACTGTATTGGCTTCCTCATCGGGCAGCGACCAGTCGACGGCGCGATTTAGATCGCGGATCGTCATTGCGCCGTCGATGCTGTAGTGGCCATCTTCATCCGCAACCAGGGTTGCATCCTCATCAAGGTCGAATTCATCTGTGATTTCACCGACGATTTCTTCGAGAATATCTTCCAGCGTAATCAACCCCTGCAGGGTGCCGTATTCATCAACCACCAGTGCGAAATGGGTGCGACGGCGCAGGAAGTTGCGCATTTGATCGTCTAGCGTCGTTGTCTCGGGCACGAAGTATGGGGTCATCGCCACTTCGCGAATATCGAATTTCGTCAATCCCGCGACCGAGCCTGTTTCCGGATCAATCAAGCGATGCATTGCGCGCAGCAGGTCTTTGGCGTGAACCATTCCAATGATGTTTTCCGGCTCGCCATCAAAGACGGGCAGGCGGGTGTGACGGCTTTCAAGACATTGGCTGAGTATGCGCGCAGGATCAGAGGCGGCATCAATCATTTCGATGCCAGAGCGATGCAACATGATTTCTTCAACCGTGCGCTCGCCCAGATCAAGCGCGCCAAGAATGCGGTCGCGATCTTCCTTTTCAACAACGCCTTCCGAGTGACCTAGGTTAAGCGCGCCTTCGATTTCCTCGCGCACAGCCAGAATGTGACTGTCCGGGTCGGTCTGAACGCCAAACAGGCGCAAGACACCGCGCACCAGCCAGCGCACTGCGCTGACCATGGGCGAGAAAACTGTAATAACCAGACGAATAATCGGTGAAACAGCGGCAGCGGCACGCTCGGCGTTGGTAATCGCGTAGGTCTTTGGCAGAACTTCTGCAAAGATCAGAACCAAAAGCGTCATCACCAAAGTTGCCAAGGCAACGCCGTTGTCGCCAAAGGCGCGGGTGAACAAGGCGGTCGCCAGCGATGTGGCGAGGATGTTCACCAAGTTGTTGCCAAGCAGAACCGAACCGATCAGTCGTTCGTTGTCTTCTGTAATGTCCAAGGCCTGCTGTGCGCCGCGCGATCCTTTGTCGGCCTGCGTGCGCAGTTTGCCACGCGAGGCTGCGGTCAGCGCCGTTTCAGAGCCAGAGAAAAATCCAGACAGCACCAGCAAGAACAGGATTGCCCCTGCGGTCATCCAAAAGGCGCTATCTAAAACAGTGGTACTTGGGTCCATCGGGCGTGTCTCTCCTTATGCTTTACGTCTTATGGGGGCGCGGGCGCGCCACTTCAAGAGACGCAGGAAGACAACGATTGAAACCGGGCGTTTTGCACCGTTATTCGTCGTCTTTGGCAAGCGGATGGTGCGTAAGCACCAGTTCTTGCAAACGGGCCTCAAGCACATGTGTGTAAATTTCTGTTGTTGCCACATCAGCATGGCCAAGAAGCGTCTGGATCGAGCGCAGATCAGCCCCGTTTTCAAGCAGATGCGTCGCGAAAGCATGGCGTAAAGTGTGCGGGGTCACCTTTGAGGGCATAACGCCTGCGTGTACGGCCATTTCCTTGATAAGGATATAAAAGCGGTGGCGGGTCAAATGACCTTCCTTGCCGCGCGACGCAAAGAGGAAGCGTGACGCAGCTTTGCCTTTGGATCGCGCGTCGTCTTGAATATCTTCCCAAACAGCAAGCCATTCGATCAGCGCATCGCGCGCGGGCGGGGATAACGGAACCATCCGTTCCTTGTCCCCTTTGCCACGAATAAGCAGCATCCGTGGATTGCCACGCGCAGCCGCAACAGGAAGCGAGACCAATTCGCTGACCCGCATGCCCGTCGCATAAAGCAGTTCCATCAAACAAGTATTTCGCACGCGGTCATGGGGAGAACGCCCAACCTCGCGCGCCGCGGCGAGCAAACCATCCACTTCCGCCATGGACAGGGTTTTAGGCAGCCGCTTTTCGCGCCCGGGCCCAGCAATCTGAATCGCCGGATTGTCGCTTCGCCAGCCTTCTTCAAACCCGAACCGATACAGCTGCTTGATCGCCGACAAACGCCGCGCCCGCGTTGACTTTGCCAGCCCTTGAGCATCACAAAAGATCAGATAAGCCTCAACATCATCGCGTGTTGCGGCATCAAAGGTGCACTTGCGTGCAGCCAGCCAGCCTGCGAAATCCTTAAGATCACGCGCATAGGCAAGCTGCGTATTATTTGCCGCGCCAAGTTCGGCCGCCTGCGCATCCAAAAATGTTGAAATCCAGCGCAGGTGCTCTGAGGTGGCGCTCATCCTTGATCTCTACCCTCAATAAGCAACAGTTGAAGCGCCGTGCGGCGCACGGTGTCTTCCAACCCGACGCTGCGCAAAAAAGCCAACCCGCTTTGCAAGGCACCGGGATCACCCGTGGCACCCGTCGCGGCCAGGGACATGGCGCGCAGTATCGCTTCGCCCAACTGACCTTCCTTGGCCATATCGCTTAGAAACTGCGGCGCATTCGATGAATCAAAAGCCGCCGTGATCGCGTTGCTAAGGGCATGGGGGCCGCCTGAAACCGGCTCGCCTGTCGCCACGGCCTGCGCCGATTTTAGCGCAGGATCACTTGTTTCACGCGACGCTGCTTGTTCATAGAGCGGGGAAAGCAATGCGATACGGGTAACAAGATCAGCATCGGCGCCCGCGCTCGGCAGGCGCATAAGACCCTGCGCAAACAAGGTCGCAAACGGAATTTGCAATCCTGCGTTTTCCATCTGTGTCCATGCGCGCCGGGTTTGTTTGAGAACGGCGACAGGATCACCCGCATTCAATGCAGTCTCAAGGCGCTGAATCGCTTCGACACGGTCCCAAATGCCGCCAGATGCCGAGGGGATACGACTACTGTAAATCCCGAGTAGACGGTTTTCAGAAATAGCCCCGACACGGGCAAGGCGCTCGGCCGCTTCCAGTTGCGGCTTCCAACCGGCATCGCCCGTTAGATCGGTTGCTGCAAAGGCGCGGGGCAATGCGGTTGTTGGAAGCGCTTCGCCAATGGCCTCGAACAATCGAAACTGTAGCACGCTTGGACGCGCGGGCGGGGCAGGGATTAGAACGTCCTCAAATAGTTCCGGGTCCAGAAAACGCTCCAACAAGGTGACGTCGATCGCATTGAGGGCACCGATGGCGTCCGCCGTGGACAAGGTCAGCGCCGCGCTATCCCAGTTTTCGGATTGAACGTCGCAATATATACGCCTTGCAAGATCACGGCTAAGCGCGGGATCTTTGGATAGCGCCGCGCAGGGCTGGGCGGCATCGCCGTTTAACAAGGCCACATCAAAATAAAGATCAAACAGATCAACATGCGCTGGATCAGAGCGATCCAAAAGCGCAGACGCTGGATCAACAGCACCCAGTTCAAACAGCTTTTTCACCCGCGCACGCATGAAACTGGCGTCTCGTTCATCGCTTGGCGGATCCGCCTCTGCCAGCAATAGGGTATAAAGCAGGGATTGCAGCGCGGGCTGGGCATCAACCTTCAATGCGGTCAGAAGCGTCGCGACGCTGTCTGCATCGCTTTGCACCCAGAGTTGGCGAGGCAATCCTGTAACATTCGACGGCAAAAGCCCTGCCGCCGCGCGCACCGGCGCACCGAGGGGCGTTACTGTAACTTCAGGCGTGGTGATAGAGCCCGCGACGGGCGGCTCATCAATGACGACTTTGTCGGGCTTGGTCAGTGGAACCACGACTTGCTTGGGCCGCTTTTCCAGCCATTCGATTGCGGACAGCGGATCAGTCGCGAAAGCCGCGCTACCTGCGCCAAAAGCAAACAAGGCCGCCAGATAAATGCGCGCGCTAGTTTTCGCCATTCACGTCCACCGGAATGCGTATTTCTTCTAGCGGCGCTGAAAAATCAGCGCCGAAGAACGGGCCAACGTAGGCATATGCAACAAGTGCAATGCCTGCGAGAATCGCGAGATAGATCAACCATTTTAAGATGCGCCCCATAGTGCCTGATCCTCGCCTGCCTGCCGTCTTTTGTCACGTTTATATATGGTCTTTTCGGCAAGTTCACGTCATTGAATAGATCAATTCGAAATTTGGCGGGCATTGGCCGACGCGAAGGCGACGGAATTGGAACGTATGGTCTGGAAATTGCACAAAACGGTGGTTTTGGTCGGCATGATGGGTGCCGGCAAGACGGCTGTGGGCAAAGCACTGGCCACAATCCTTGGTGTTCCATTTCTTGATTCGGACGCGGAAATTGTCAGCGCCGCCAATATGAGCATTGCCGAGATTTTCGAACGCGATGGCGAGCCGTTCTTTCGCGCCCGTGAAAGCGAAGTGATCGCGCGACTTCTGGAGGGCACACCATGTGTCCTATCTACGGGAGGGGGCGCATTCCTGGCCGAACGCAACAGGCAGCTGATTTCCCAAAAGGGTATTTCGATTTGCTTGCAAGCCTCGCTTGATCTGCTTTGGAGCCGTGTTCGCCACAAGGACACGCGCCCTTTGCTGCAAACACCTGATCCCTATGCAACGCTGCAATCGCTTTATAACGCACGTTCGGGAATTTACGCGCTGGCGGATATTTCGGTTCAGGCCGACGCGACTTATTCGATAGAAGATATGGGACAGCAAGTAGCGCAGGTTTTGCGCCAGCGTCCCGATGTTTTGGAGTGCAAAGATGACGCCTGAAGTCGTTCACGTTCCGCTCGACACGCGCGCCTATGATGTGCGTATTGGCCCGGGGTTGATCGCACGCGCGGGCGCTGAAATCGCGCCGCTGCTGGCACGTCCTCGCGTCGCGGTTGTCAGTGAAACCCGCGTTGCAGCATTGCATTTGGAAAGCCTGCGCGCGGGCCTTGCGGCGCAAGGGATCGACATGGTCGCGCTCGAACTGCCTGCGGGCGAGAGCACAAAAGCATGGCCGGAATTTTCGCGATGCGTTGAATGGCTGCTGGAAAACAAGATCGAGCGCCGCGATATCGTCATCGCGCTTGGCGGCGGCGTCATTGGTGATCTTGTCGGCTTTGCTGCTGCGGTTCTGCGCCGTGGCATCCGCTTTGTTCAGGTTCCGACATCGCTTTTGGCGCAGGTCGATAGCTCGGTCGGGGGCAAAACAGGGATCAATGCGCCCCAAGGCAAGAACCTGATTGGCGCGTTTCATCAGCCTGCTCTGGTGCTGGCAGATACGGATGTTCTGAACACACTTTCAAAACGCGATTTCCTCTCAGGTTACGGCGAAGTCATCAAATACGGCATGCTTGGCGATGCGGATTTCTTCGAATGGCTGGAGATTCACGGCCCTGATCTGCTTGCCGGGGATGAAGCCGCACGGATCGAGGCGGTGCGCCGCTCTGTGCAAATGAAGGCTGACATTGTTCTGCGCGATGAGACAGAGCAAGGCGATCGTGCGCTTTTGAATCTTGGGCACACATTTTGTCACGCTCTGGAATCCGCAACAGGCTATTCGGATCGTTTGCTGCACGGCGAAGGTGTGGCAATCGGTTGCGCGTTGGCGTTCGAGCTTTCTGCGCGCCTTGGCCTTTGCTCGCAGGAAGACCCAAGCCGGGTGCGCGCACATTTGTCAAAGATGGGAATGAAGGTTGATCTTGCCGATATAGAGGGCGATCTGCCTGATGCGGCTGCGCTGCTCGATCTGATGGGGCAGGACAAAAAGGTGATTGACGGCCAGTTGCGCTTTATCCTCGCGCGCGGGATCGGCGATGCTTTTGTGACCTCTGATGTTCCCAGAGAAAAGGTTCTGGCCCTATTGCAAGATGCTCTTGCACAGCGCTCTTAGGTTTCCTCTCTCTGCTAAAT
>NZ_JBAUHO010000207.1:0-7915 GCF_049680325.1 Planktotalea sp. | reverse complement strand
CTTTTCGCATCTCGTAGCGGCGCAGCCATAGCATCAGGGCGCTCGAAAGTGCACAAAACACGATGCCAGCAGCCGCAAGCGGCGCGGGCGTTCCGGCGAACATCAAACCGACAGGAATAGCGAAAATCGTTCCGATGATTGTCGCAAGTCCGCTGAGGATAGAGGCGGCCAGTCCGGCGATATGCCCGACTGGTTCCATCGCAAGCGCGCTAAGATTTCCAAAGGTCATGCCTGCCAGAAAGAAGACAGAGGTTTGAAACACCAAAAAGAGTACGAAATATATGGTATCCTGGGGCGGCCATTGGCTAAGGGCGAGCATGGCGACACAGATCACAATCATGACCGTATAGCTTACCGTAACCACATTGCGCATGCCAAAACGGCCGACAATATGTGCGTTCAACAGCGACGCGCTACCGGCGATCAGCGAGATCAGGCCAAACCAGTAGGGAAAACTCTCTGCGCGATCAAATGTGACGTCGTAGATCGGATGCACCATCGAAAGCATCCCAAACAAGAGCGCAAATGTCATTGCTTGGCAGAAGATCGAAACAAAGACCCTTCGATAGGTAAACAGCTCTTTCGTTGCGGTTATCAAAGCCGCAACTTTGAAGGGGCGGCGGTTTTCAGGTGCCAGCGTTTCGGGCAAACGCGCATACATCCAAATCATCGAAATGGCTGAAAAGCACATGAAAGCCACGAAGATGCCGCGCCAGTCGGACATGGCGATAATACCTGTGCCCATCAGTGGGCCGATGGCGGGAACCAGTGTGAAGACCATCATAATAAGGGACATGATGCGCGCCATTTCGCGGCCCGAAAACAGATCGCGGATAACTGCCATCGACACAATACGCGGACCCGATGCGCCAAGGCCCTGCAACATACGGGCCGCAAGCAAGATTTCCAACGTCGGCGCGCGCCATGCGATGAAGGCACCAAGGCAGTACAGCAAGGCGCCGATAAACATAACGCTGCGGCGGCCAAATCTGTCGGACAACGGGCCGGTGAAGAAGGTCCCAATGCCCATGCCAAGCACAAAACTCGTCAGGACAAGTTGAACCTTGTTGGGATCACTCGGGCTAAGCTCTGCTGCGATTTCGGGAAGACCCGGCAGCATTGAATCAATCGAAAAGGCAACCGTCGCGGAAAGCATGGCAGCAAAGGCGATGAATTCAACCGTGCCCATGCGCATGGCGACAGGCCGGGTCATGTTTCGTCACTTTTTGCTAGGTCTTCTCTTTTCTTGACGCGGCGCACGCGGCGGCGCAACGCGCTGTCACCGACATGCTGTATCGCAAGCGCGAACACGCCGATGCCAAGGAAGATCATAATCGTTGTGCCGATTTTGCCGATGGCGGTCACGGGAACCAAACTTCCATATCCGACGGTCGAAAGGGTTACGACGGTAAAGAAATAGCTATCCAGATAGCTCCAACCTTCAACAAAGTGGAAAAATACGGTTCCGCAGGCAATCAGGACCGCAAGCAGACCGAGGATCGACAGTGTGAGCCGTGCGTGGCTCATTCCTGCGTGGCCAGTTGGGTTTTGATGTCGGCAATCACGCTGCGCCAGACCTCGACGGGCTGCGCGCCCGGAACGGCGTGTTGACCTGCGACAATGAATGTTGGCACTGAATTCACGCCCATTTTGCGAAACGAGGCATCTTTTTCGCGAATTCCGTCCAAATCTTCTTCGGTAGCAAGCAGGCGCATCACCAAGGCGGCGTCCATTCCTGTGCTATCGGCAATATCGGCCAGCACTTCAGTATCACCAATGTCGCGGCCTTCTTTGAAATAGGCGCGGAAGAGGGCGGAAACGAGCATGGATTGACGCTGCTCGATGCCAGCCCAATGGATCAAACGATGCGCATTGAGCGTGTTCGGTGTGCGTTTGATAGCGCCCAGGTCCAGCTCCAGACCCACATCGCGCGCGTGCTGATCGATTTGACCATAGACTTTGACCGCTTGCTCTTTGCCGCCGAACTTGCCTTCAAGATAAGCGCGCCGATCCATGCCATCGCGTGGCATATCAGGATTCAACTGGAACGGATGCCATTCGATTTCAAAGGGATGTTCCGGCTCAGCTTCAAGCGCGCGATCAAGCAGGGTCTTGCCGATGTAGCACCAAGGGCAAATCGGATCGGAGATAATATCAAGCTTGACCATATTGGGCCTCTATCTGGCTGCGCAAAACGCGGCGCAGCAGCTTGCCATTGGCGCTGGTGGGAAGCGTGTCGCTGTGATGATAAATTCGAGGCTGCTTGTAACGCGCAAGGCGTTGAGTTGCCAGTGCTTGCAAGGTGCTTTCCTGCACATCGCTTTGGGCCGAATAGCACAGGGCGATCACTTGCACACCTTGCTTGAGCGTCACCTCTATGGCCGCGCAATGCTCAATACCGTGAACGCCTTGGAAAACGCTTTCCACTTCAATCGGGGACAGCCGAAATCCGCCCGCATTCATCATATCATCGCCGCGCCCTTCAAAATGAATGGCGCCCGTTTCATCCTGTCGGCCAAGATCGCCCGTCACAAACCAATCGCCCTGAAAGCGCGCTTTGGTTTCCTCGGGTGCGCCAAAGTAGCCAAGCATCAGGCCTGCATCGCTTTTGTGAACCGCGATTGTTCCGATCTTGCCTTGCGCGACGGGGGCACCATATTCATCAAGCAGTGCCGTTTTGCGCCCCGCTTGCGCGCGCCCCAATGCAGAGCGGTCAACCGGGCTGGTTGGGCTCGAAGAAATGAAAGTCGAGCATTCGGACATGCCGAAAGCCTCATAGGCGCGCAAACCTGTGCTTTGCTGCCAATCCTCATGTAGGGCCGCTGGCATTTTTTCACCAGCGCTCAACGCGTGGCGCAAGGCGGGTAGTTCAGGCAAATCGCAGCGCAGCAGCTTGCGAAATACACCGGGTGCCGCGGCAAACAGGCTTGCGCGATGCGCCACCAACAGTTCGGGCAAGGCTTCGGGCGCGGTTCCATCTTCGGGGATAAGGGCCGTCGCGCCTATGGTCCAAGGGTCCATCAGCCCTGTGCCAAGCGTAAAAGTCCAGTTGAAAGCCCCTGCGTGCAGCAGGCGGTCGTTCTCATGCAGATCATACCAGCCTTCATGCATCATCCTGCGCGCCCAAATCGCGCGATGTGCATGGATCACGCCGCGCGGTGTGCCCGAGGTGCCAGAAGTGAAAACAATATAGGCGGGACGCTCGGGATCGCCCAAATGCCAAGGGGCGGGAGGAAGATCATAAAACCTGCGCAGGGTTTCCAAAGGGATAGTGCGCGCATCATCCAGGTCTGGCGCAGCAAGCCCGCTGTCTTGCAAGACAGCAGCAGGCCGGATGCCCTGAGCCATCTTGGTGATTTCAGGTTTTGTAAGAGCGGAGGACGTCGGCACGGCTATCATGCCAGCGGCAATTGCGCCGAGATAGGCAATTGGAAAATCTGCAGTGTTTCCAAGGCGTAAAAGCACAATGTCGCCAGATGTTAACCCCGCGTCCAGCAGGCCACTGGCAACGCCGCGCACGGCCCGCGTCAAACGCGCATAGCTCCAGATTTGAGGATTGTCGCCAAGCACTTCAAGCGCGGTTTTTTCCGGCGCGCGTGCTCCGGCCGCCAAAACATAAGCGGCAAGGTTGAAGGGCGCAGGGCAGGGCGTTTGAAGATCAATCGACATGGCAAATCGGTAGCCCGTTGATACGCCCGATTGCAAGCGTCTCGGCTGCGGCTTATAGAGCCTTATGAGCAAAAGCCCCAATTCCCTGATCCGCATTGCCCGTGAAACAGGCGCGCAGGATACGCCAGAGCCGCTTGATCTGGGCACGCGCGTGCGCGAGCTGCGCAAACGTCAGGGCTGGACACTGGAAACAGCGGCGCGCCAAGCCGGGCTTGCGCGCTCGACCCTGTCCAAGATCGAGAACGGGCAGATGTCCCCGACCTATGACGCGCTCAAAAAGCTGGCGGAAGGGTTGCAGATTTCTGTGCCCCAGTTATTCACCGCGCCGCAGCGCGAACAGATCATTGGGCGCATGGCCGTCACAAAGTCAGGCGAGGGCGCGGCCCATGCGACCGTAACCTATGAGCATGAATTGCTTGCCGAAACCCTGAGCAAAAAACAGATGCTTCCGTACCGCGCACGCGTGCGGGCACGCAAATTCGAAGAGTTTGACGGTTGGGTGCGCCATGACGGCGAAGAATTCCTTTATGTTCTAACGGGTGTCATCAGCCTGATTACCGAGTTTTATGAACCCGTCGAAATGCGTCGCGGCGATAGTGCCTATTACGATGCCTCGATGGGGCACAACGTCATTTCCGTCAGCGACGAAGACGCCACCATTCTTTGGGTTACATCACTTAGCGATTAAGCCGCGCAACTAAGCCACGTCATGTCTGCGGATATCGGCCGTGTCGCGCGCAAGTCCCTGAACAAACAGAAAATCATCCAGCGCCTCACGTGCTTCGCCGACTGTCAAATCATGGCTTTTGGCAAGCACACGGCTCATCGCGCTGGGTCCGTCCTTGGATGCGCCAAGTGCGCCTGCATCTGCATGGGGAAATCGGCGCGCCAATGCGCGAAGATGTTTGTTCCAATTGCTTATCAGTTCCGTCCAGGTCATGCGCGCCTCCGTTCGCAAGTTCCTGTTCACTGTTTCAGGCAATTCTTACTTTTAAGTTACAGGGCCGCACTTAATTGCTCGCCAATCACTTTTCTTCCCACCACCAGACTTCTGGTAAAAACCCGATCCAATCCCCGTAAATCGGCAAAGTATCAGGGAATGTCAGTTCTTTGGCATGAGCGACATTGCTATAAGGCCACTGATAGAGCGGGATAAAGTAGCGCCCTGACATCAAAATGCGATCCAGCGCGCGCGTTGCTGCGATAAAGTCTTCCTGACTGCCAGCGCCAAGGATTTTGTCGACCATAGCCTCGGCGGCGGGGACATTCATTCCCATCCAGTTGCGGCGCCCGGGCGTGTCAACGCCCTCGCTGCCCCAATACAGAAGCTGTTCGTTCCCCGGGCTCAGTGAAAGCCCGATACGGTAGTAGGTCATATCGAAATCATAGCTCGCCGTGCGTTCGGCATATTGCGCATCGTCTGTCGTGGAAATGCGGGCATCAATTCCAAGGCGCTCCAACGCTTTGGTAAAGATATCCATAATCGCCTGATTTTCCTGATTGCCCTGACTCAAGAGCACCGAAAATGACAGTTGCTTGCCATTCCCATCCACCATCTTGCCATCCTGAACGCTGTAACCGGCGTCTTGCAACAGCTTCATTGCAGCGCGGATGTTCTTGCGGTTGCGCGCGGATCCATCCGAGACTGGCAGCTCATACCCATCAATCGCACCAGGGAGCAGATCGTCCTTAAAGGGGGCCAACAACTCGGCCACTTTCCCGCTGGCAGGGCCTTGTTTCAATCCGAGGATCGAGTTGGAAAAATAAGAGTTGATCCGCGGCTGGCGCCCACCCGTCAGGGTGTCGTTGACGAATTCGAAATTGAATGCGTGGATCATAGCATCGCGCACGCGCCAGTCATCAAAGGGCGCATGGCGGGTGTTCATAACGAAACCCGTCATACCTGTCGGGCGTTGGTGCGGGATCGCGGATTTGACGACATCGCCGCGCTGCACGGCGGGAAAGTCATACTGGCTTGCCCATTTCTCGGCGTTATTCTCGCGCCGCATATTAAGTTCGCCCGCTTTGAAGGCCTCGAACAAAACCGCGCTGTCGCCGTAATATTCCATACGGATTTCATCAAGGTTCATCGTGCCTCTGCGAAACGGCAGATCCTTGCCCCAATACTCGGGATTGCGGCGCAGGGTGACGGAACGGCCTGCGTCCACCTCTGCGATCACATAGGGCGAAGAAGCGATTGGAATATCTTCCAATGTGGATTGCGCGAAATCCTTTCCGTCCCATTGGGCCTTTTTCAGGATCGGGCGCATGCCAGCGATCAAGGCAAGCTCGCGGTTGTCCTCATTAAAGGCGATACGCACCTTGCGCTCGCCTGTGGCCTCTATCGAGGCAATCTTGCTCCAAAGTCCGCGGTACCGCGGATGACCGATCGTGCCGAGCGTTTCATAGGACCAGATCACATCCTCGACAGTTACGGGGCTGCCATCTGAGAACGCCGCCTCCGGGCGAAGGGTGAATTCGACCCATTCGCGATTCGGACCAGTTTCCACCGATTCGGCCAAAAGTCCGTAAAGCGCGAAGGGTTCGCCGTAGGAGCGTCCCATTAAACTTTCATAGGCAATTGATCGAAGCTGCCAGGGAACCGAGCCTTTGCGGATATGCGGGTTAAGCGAATCAAAGCTGCCGACTTCGCCAAAGCTGATCTTGCCGCCCTTGGGTGCATCGGGATTGGCGTAGGGTAGGGACACAAAGTCTGGTGGCAGCGCAGGTTCGCCATACATAGCTATGCCATGGGTTGGCTCTGCAACAACCTGTACGGGAAGCAGGGAGAGCGAAGAAACTAAGGCGATTGCGCACAACGCCCGCGCGAAAAACAGTGATCTCATTTCGTAAACAATCCCTTAAGTGCTTAGCCTGTGGATAAAAGTCGTAACGAGGCTTTCACAACTTATCAAACTTTTAGCTTGGAGAGTCAGCCGTTAACGCTTATAAAGACCTTACTGCTCGATAGGTTTCTTGCCTGTATGAAACCTGCCTCAATAACTTAACCCCAGCTTCGTGCTGGGGTTTTTTTTGTCTTGCGAACAGTTGCACCCTTTAGATGCGCGATAGAAAATTGACGGGCGTATCACTCTATTAGCCCTTATTTTGCACGCGCAGCATGTTATGTTGCTCGTAACAACGCAGTCGATGCATGGAAATGAAAAGGTAGCTTATGTCACTTAACGGGAAAACGGCGGTCATCACAGGATCAAATTCGGGAATCGGTTTGGGAATCGCCCGTGAAATGGCCCGCGCTGGTGCCGATATCGTGTTGAACTCGTTCACAGATCGCGAAGAAGACCATGCGCTTGCAGCCGAGATCGGCAAAGAATTCGGCATCTCTGCGCGCTATATTCAGGCGGATATGTCCAAAGGCGCGCAATGCCGTGCCTTGATCGAACAGGCCGGCGCCTGCGATATCCTGATTAATAACGCAGGCATCCAGCATGTCGCCCCGATTGACGAGTTCCCGATCGAAAAATGGGATGCGATTATTGCAATCAACATGTCCTCTACGTTTCACACGACGGCCGCCGCTTTGCCGATGATGCGCAAGGCAGGTTGGGGCAGGGTAATCAACATCGCATCTGCCCATGGCTTGACCGCCTCGCCCTATAAAGCGGCCTATGTCGCGGCCAAGCACGGTGTCGTGGGCATGACCAAGACCGTCGCGCTGGAAACTGCACAAGAGCCGATTACGGCCAACGCGATTTGCCCGGGTTATGTGCTGACCCCATTGGTCGAAGCACAAATCCCCGACACAATGCGCGAATACGATATGTCGCGCGAGGATGTTATCAAGAATGTGATGTTGACGCGCCAGCCCTCTAAAGAGTTTGCAACGGTCGAGCAGCTTGGCGGCACAGCTGTCTTTCTGGCGTCTGATGCGGCAGCGCAGATCACAGGCACGACGATCTCTGTAGATGGCGGTTGGACTGCGCTTTAAGCGACACGAAAGAGAAACGAAAAACGCCGGCCTTTCCGGGGCCGGCGTTTTGTTTTGAGTTTATTGGCAAAATGAAGTCGGGCGTTACTTTTCCGGGATCAATCCGCGCGGGCTGAACCTGAGGACCAGTAGCAGCACAAGTCCCATTGTCAGCAATCGCATATGCGCGGCGCTTTCCAGCAAATGGGCTCTGAGCGCATTTCCCTCGGCCATGCCTGATGTGACAATGCTCATCAACCAGTGGCCCAGCGGTTCCACCTGAATCCACAGATACCAGATTAGAAAACCGCCCAGGAC
>NZ_JBAUHO010000206.1:0-6204 GCF_049680325.1 Planktotalea sp. | reverse complement strand
GCGCAATACAATGTCAGGGTCTTTGTGCTGTTCCGCAAAGCAGATGGTCGCATCAAAGCCTTCACTTTGCAGGTTTATGTCGCGATCGGTTAGTTCTAGCGAAACACGAACCTCCGGGTATTGCGACATGAAGTGTGGCAGCGCTGGAATCAGCTGCGACTTACCGAATGCAACGCTGGATGCGAGCCTTAGGTTGCCGCGCGGCGTGCCGTCCAAGTTCAGGATCAGCGCCTCTGCGTCTCTGTAAGAGGCGGCGAGAACCTTACATTTTTCGTAGAATTCCTGCCCTTCTTGCGTCGTCGAAACGCCCGTCCTTGTGCGATTGAGCAAGCGGTAATGGACATGATCCTCAAGCAGAGCAATCTGCTTGCTTACCGCAGAGGGTGTCTGTTCCATTTTACGCGCCGCTGCAGAAATACTTCCCATTTCGACAACGTTCGCGAAGATCAACATTTGCGCAGAAATGTCCATTTTAAAAACCTAGCTATTCCAATTCGGCACGGGGCCTATGCCATATCGCCCAGTTGTGAGCGCTACCAGAAACTCGTACTTCTGCACTGCAGCATAAATTCTGCATCGCAGCAATAGGCGAGGTTACTTAATGGCTACTACAGGTTCGATTACGGTGTTTGACGTCGTTATGGCGACGGTCCGCACATTTTATCAGCACAAGCAGGAGCAGATGCGCTTGTATTTTGCGCGTCGCAGAGTGTTTCGCGACACTGTTGCAGAGCTTTCAATGCTTTCTGATCGCACGCTCAGGGATCTGGGGATTGCGCGCGCTTCGATCAAGCAATTGGCGTGGGAGACTGCAAATGAGCGATAGCGCGCACTTCAAATCACTGTCAGAGCAAGGACCGTTTGCTGGTGTATTCCGCTGGCTATCAAATCTCTGGCACGGCTTTGCTGGATCGGCAGATATGATGCTCGAGGCACTTAAACACGGAAGAATGATGTCGGTGCTTTCAAACATGAGCGACGCCCAGCTGTCCCAGATTGGCATTACACGGGCGGATATACCCGCCTACGCCAAGACGTTGCTAGAGCGCGATCAAGGGCACTGACGGACAGGTTTAAGAATGCGTGTTGGCCTCGCTCCTCCCAGAGTTCACCAACACGTGCGGCGGCGATAAATCAACAGGGAGCGCCAAAGCAAGAGGCCAGCACCTTCATCTCCTCCCGAAGGTGCTGGCCAACATCAACCCGTTACAAAGACGCAAATCCAGCGTCGAGAGCGCTAAGGATCGCGCTTGCGTCTTGCTCGGTCAGAACCAGCGGCGGCGATAGGATCAGGTTAGGCCCTGACACACGCACCATTGCGCCGGCGTCATAGGCCGTCTCTTGAACTTTTTGCGCAGAACCCGCGTCGATCGGCTTTTTGGTTGCACGATCAGAGACCATTTCAATTGCCGTCATAAGCCCGTGCCCGCCGCGAACATCACCGATCACATCGTATTTTTTCTGTAACGCAAGGCAGCCCTCATATAGCTGCGTGCCGCGCGCGGCGGCATTATCGACGACGTTCAGACGTTTGGTCTCTGCAAGGCAGGCAAGTGCCGCAGCTGCGCCGACGGGATGGCCGGAATAGGTGTAGCCATGGCCGATCTTGGCCGCATCATTGTCTTCAAACGCCTCGACCATCTTGCCGCCCAACATCACGGCACCAAAGGGGAAATAGCCGTTGGTGATCGCTTTGGCCGTCGCCATCATATCGGGTTGGATACCCCAAAGCCGTGCGCCAGACCAAGCGCCGGTACGCCCGTACGCGGTGATGACTTCATCCGTTATCAAGAGGATGCCATTGCGGTCGCAAATTTCGCGAACCATTGGCGCAAAGCTTTTGTGCGGCGGGATCACCCCACCTGCGCCAAGGATCGGCTCCATAATCATCGCGGCGATGGTGTTGGCCCCCTGGAAGGCGATTTCGTCTTCCAAAGCGGCGATGCACAAAAGCGCCAGTTTTTCAGGATCGCTCTCGTTAAACGGATTGCGATAGGTATAGGGGGCCGGGATGTGGAAGCACCCGGGCAGGAGCGGTTCGTAAGCGGTGCGGAAATTGGCGTTGCCATTGACTGATGCGCCGCCGAAATGGGTGCCGTGATAGCCCTTCTTGAGGCTGAGAAATTTGGTGCGTCCATGCTCGCCGCGCAGCTTGTGATATTGACGCGCCAGGCGCAGGGCGGTTTCGACAGAATCCGAGCCGCCAGAGGTGAAGAACGCGCGCTCTAGCCCGTCCGGGGCAAAGAATTCGGCCAGTTCATAAGAGAGTTCAATCGCGGCATCATTGGTGGTGCCGCGGAAGGTGGAATAGTAGGGCAGTTTTTCGAGTTGCGCAGAAATGGCGTCTTTCACGGGCTGGCAGGAATATCCAAGATTTACGTTCCACAAGCCGCCGACAGCATCGACGACAGTGTGCCCGTCGATGTCTGTGATCGTGACGCCAGACGAGTCGGTGATGATCTTTGGCGGGTTGTCGATGCTGTCCTTGGGCGAGGTCATCGGATGCCACATCAGGCGCGCGTTGTTTTCCTTGAGGAAGTTTGAGTCTTTCATGATGTGGTTTCCAATTCCTGAGTATGTGAAAGGGAGGCTGCCCAAGCCTGCTCGACTTGTGCAGGTATCGTGCCGCCCCAATTGTGGGTGATGGCGCGGCTGGCCGCGACAAGATGGGCTTTGATGATCTGCTCCAGGGCAGGGGTGAGGCGGGTAGCGACGCTGGCGGTCGCGACTGTGCCAGCAAGCTGGCCAGTTTGATCGAATAGAGGGGCTGCAAGACTATGAACGTCAGTCTCGTAAGTACCTTTCGACTTGCCAAACCCACTGGCGCGGGTCGTTTGAATAGCGCGATCGAGCGCGGTGGTATCGGTGATCGTGTTCTGCGTGTAGCGCTTTAGTTTGGCACCGGTTTGCAGATCATCAGGCCCGAAAGCCAACGCAGTTAGCCCCGAAGAAGTCGCGTGCAGCGGGAAGGTTTCGATGTCGATGACTACGCGAATGCTGTGCTGCGCCGATTCGCAGGTGCTTAGATTGTAGAGCGTTTTGCCCGACAGCACGCAGACGTGACTGGTTTCTCCTGTCGCATCCGCGAGGCTGCGCAGCGGGGCCTCTACCCCTGCTTTTCGTGGTACGGTCAGCTCGCGGGTTCGAGCGAGCGAGAGCAGGGTGGGGCCAAGGCGGTATTGTTTTGTAACAGGGTTTTGTTCAACAAAACCGGCATCTTCCAATGCTTGCAGGTGGCGGTACGTCGTCGCCTTGTCGCGCCGGGCAAGTTTGCACATCTGCGAGAGCCCGATTTCCGGTCGTTGTGGAGAGAAAAACTTCAGCAGTTCGAGGGTTTTTGATGCGGAGGACATTTGCGGCTCGCTCATGGTTCGTAGAAAAAGTTTGACAGGTAATAATTAGCATGACAACCTTTTTATAGAAATTACGGTTCAATATGTGAACCATTTACGGGGAGAAATAGATGTTCAAGTTTACCAAAACGCTCACGGCAATGGCGCTAGCCATGACGGCATTCACGGGGATGGCACAGGCCGAATATCCAGAAAAGCCGGTTTCTTTTATTGTCCCCTGGCCTCCCGGTGATTTGGAAGATGTGCTGACGCGGATGATCGCAGAAGATTTTCAGAAAGAGTATGGCGTTGCAGCTGCTGTCGTGAACAAGCCCGGCGGTGGCGGCGGCCCATTCCCCGGTGCCATCGAAGTGGCGAACGCGCCGGCGGATGGTTACACAATCGGTTCTTTCATCATTGCGATCCCTGTGGTTGGCCCGCAGATCGGCATTCCGGAACTGAACCCTGATCCATTCGAGCCGCTTGGCAATTTCCTAACCTATCCATTCGTGATCGCAGCTGGCGGCAACGCACCTTATGACGATATGGCGGGTCTTGCAGAGCATGCGAAATCTAATGATGTTGTGCTCGGTCACTTTGGCGCGCCGCTTGTTCCGACGCAGGTTACAATGGGACTTGCCAAAGAAATGGGTTTTGCTTTTGCGGCCGACGCGGCCTTTGATGCACTTGATTGCAATACGCTGGCCTCTGGTGATGTGGACGTCATAAACACGACGTTGCAATTGATCCTGCCATGCCTTGATAGCGTGAAGGTGCTTGCGTCTATCGGTTCAGAGCGGATCGCTTTGACGCCTGACACGCCAACTGTTGCAGAGCTTGCTCCTAACCTTGATGTGGCGCTTTGGAACGGGTTGTTCGTTCACAAGGACACCCCGGCGGATGTGCGCGAAAAGATCATCGCAGTGGCGCAAAAGACAGTGATGTCTGAGCGCGCAAAGAAACTGGCGGCCGAAACCGGGGCGCTTGTCTACTGGCAAAGCGCGGATGAGGTGAGCGCACAGATCACCAAAGATATCGCGACGCTTGGCGGCATCGAAAAGCTGCTGTCTGAATAAGCTGATCTGATCGGGCGGCAGTCTGTTGCCCGATCTTTTTCCTTGCCCGACAGGATCGCTCGCATGTCTCGCGTGAAAACCTTGCAAGCCTTGTTCAAAAGGTATCGCCGCCCCGGCGATATCGTTTTCGCATGGGCGCTTTTAGCGATTTCGCTGTTCCTGCTTTCGCAGCTCTTTGATCAAACGGCCTACAAAAAAGGTGCCAAGCTATTCGCGCAGCCGCGTTTCTGGCCCGCCGTGTCATTGGCAATGATGAGCGTGTTTGCTGCGTTTCATTTGCTTGGCTCGCTTCTTTCGGAACGCATCGACGGGCGCTGGCGTGAAGTGTTGCTTTGGTGTGCCTCGCTTGAATACGCAGGCTGGTTTATCGGCTATGCCTTGCTAGTGCCTGTGACAGGTTATCTGCCGACTACTGTGTTTTTTGCGCTCGCGCTTTCGCTGCGCGCTGGATACCGCTCGCTTATGGCTTTGCTGTCTGCCCTTGCTGCTGCAATTGTGATTGTCTTGCTGTTCAAAACCTTTTTGCAGGTCAAACTGCCCGCTGGCCTGATCTATGACTACCTGCCTGATGGGTTGCGTCAAATCATGCTAAATTATTTCTGATCGGATCACGCAATGGAAAATCTACTGGCAGGAGCCGAAATGCTGGCCCGCTGGGACGTGATCGTCGCGCTATTGGTCGGCTCGATTGGCGGCGTAATCATTGGCGCAATTCCGGGGGTTGGACCGGCAGTTGCGATTGCGATCCTGTTGCCTGCGACGTTTTCGTTGGATCCGATTGTCGGCCTGACGATGCTGCTCGGGATTTATGGATCGTCCATGTATGGCGGCGCGATTCCTGCGGTTCTCATCAACACACCCGGCACTGCGGTGAATGCGCTGACCTCCTATGACGGCTACCCGATGACGCAAAACGGGCAAGCGCATCGCGCGGTGTCGCTCGCTTATAGCGCCTCGTTCTGGGGCGGTATTTTCGGGATTTTGTGCTTGATTTTGCTTTCCCCTGTTCTGGCGTTGATCGCACCGATGTTTGGCTCGCGTGAAATATTCCTAGCGGCGCTGCTTGGTATCATATTGGTCATCCTCGCCCATCGCGGGCAGATTTTTGCAGCAGGCTTGCTGGCGATGTTCGGTATCTTTTTGCAGACCGTTGGCCTTGACGCGGTGACCTACACGAAACGCTACACATTTGATTATTCCTTCCTGAGTTCGGGCATCAATCTGATCGTTGTGGTGCTTGGCCTTTTTGCGCTTTCCCAAGCGTTCTTTCTTTTGACCGCTCCTGATGAAAGCCCTGAAGCCAAGCCCATAACAGGCAAAATGAGCGCGGGCTTTAAAGAGTTACTCAAACATAAGCGCGTGGCGACGGTCGCTTCGGGTTTTGGAGTAATCTTGGGGATGATCCCGGGAACAGGTGAGTTCACCGCGCAGTTCATGAGCTATACTTACGCACAGAAAACCTCGAAAAATCCCGAGTTGTTCGGCAAGGGTTCGCCCGAAGGCCTGATTGCTTCGGAGGCGGCCAATAACGCTGTGCCAGCGGCGGCGATGATCCCGCTATTGGCACTTGGTATTCCGGGCGAGGCGCTGACAGCTATGATGCTGTCTGTGTTTTATGTGCATAACGTCATCCCCGGGCCGCAGTTGTTCCAGAACAATATTGATCTGGTTTACGGCCTTTATCTGGCGCTGATCTTGCTGAATGTGATCGTCATGGTGTTCTTGTTATTCTCGACCAACCTGTTGACCAAGATCATTCGCATTCCGACCCGTTTCCTTGGTATGTTGATACTGAT
>NZ_JBAUHO010000205.1:0-26962 GCF_049680325.1 Planktotalea sp. | reverse complement strand
CCACAGGGCGCCCGCTGCCTTCGGAAACACGGATCGTTGCGCGCAGTTCCATCGGCACGTCTGCGCTATCCATTTTTGGCATTTCCAGCGCGACTGTCGTCAAACCCTTTGCGTCTGTGCGCCCCGTTTCGGACAGGAAGCGCGTGCGCGGATTGACGGGATAGTCATAACGTCCAAAGCGATACCCTTTAAAGCCCTTGAGCTCCCTCACCGCGCTTAAACGCACAGAGCCTTCAATCGGCAAGTTCGCGCCCGGTGCGCCAAACAGATAGCGCGCGGAAATGCTAAGGGGCGGGGTGTCGCCAATACGAATAGGGCTATCGGGAAGCGCGAGGTCAAAGTCGATGCGCTCTGGCAGAAAGTCCTCGACCAGCAGCTTCTGGCTGGCAAGCGCTGGCGCGTCCGGATCGGCCTTCATATCCAACGTCCAAGTGCCTCGCGGTACCGTTGTACCAAGCGGCAGCGCAAAGACATGCCCACCAGCGTCGTCGTTGCTTGAAAGCTGACGTGTGTATTCAACGCCGTCAGGGCGGGTCAGAATTGCGGTGATTGGCACTTCGCCCAACGCTTGCGCAGTTCCATCACGTGCCAGGGCGGTTGCATAGATCGTCTCCCCCGCGCGGTAAGCGCCGCGATCAGTGGTTAGGAACAGATCAATCGGGCCAGCAGGTTCGCGCCCTTCAACGCCGCGATCGGACAGGTCGAAAGCGGGCTCTGTTAAGGACATAAACGCCATATCTTCGTCGCCCAGCTTGGCCAGAACCAAAGCAGGCGCAGCGCCGCCTGTGCCGCGTGCAAGGCCAGCTGGAAAGCGCGCGTAGCCATTGGCATCCGTCATGGCGCTGCCAAGGACCCTGTTAGAGCGCGATAGTAGCGTGACCTCTACACCCTCTTTCGCCTTTGCGTCCGACAAGCCCCGCACAAAGGCATGGACGCCGTCAGCGCCCTTTAGCGTGCTCAGGCCAAGATCAGACAGGATAAACCACTGCGTCGCACCTGCGTTGTCATAAAGCGCAACACCCGGAACGCGGGCGGTAAGTGCGTAAAGCCCAGCAGGTAGGTCTTTAATCAGATCACCCATCGGCAGGCGCGTCGTCATATCGCGGTTCAGCTCGTTTTCGACCTGACCCTTGCCCGTCCAGATTTCCTCACCAATGTTGCGTTTGAACATTTCGTCTTCGTACTGGCTTAGCGGGCGACCAAACATATCTTCCTGCATGGTGCGTAGCACGTTGCGGTCACTTACACGGCGCAGCAGCAGGTCCACTTCGTCTAGATTGACCGTCTCAAGCGGAATGGCTGCATCTGCCGCCTTGGGCAAAACATAAGCACGGCCGGGAAACCGCGCCGCTGCGCTGCGATCCCCGACATAAAGCGTTAAAGGAACGTCCTTCACCAGTTTTTCGCCGCTCGCCGCAGGCAGGCCAGAGCGGAACGTCACCTGATAGCGCGCGCCATGTTCGACACCGTCGATACAAAGCTGCTGGCCATCTGATTGCACCACCAAATTCTGGTTCGGGAGCTTTACAAACGGCGCGTAATCGATGCCGACTTTCACAAGTGGCTCTGAAAACTCTGCGCAAATGCGTGGTGCCGCGGCGTCTTTGTCAACGCGATGTTCGGTAACGCGGAAACCGTATTTCGCGATTGCCTTATCAAGCGCTGCGATGATGTCATCGCGCGGCTGAATTGTTTCCGCAAGGCGCAGGGCCGGGATCATGTCGCGTCCTCGCCCGATCTGCTCCATCGCGTCGGCCATGATTTGCAATGCACTGACCTGTGCTGCCGCATTTGGCGCACGCAAATATGCGTTGCTTGCCGCGTTCATTGCGCGCTGACGGAACTTGCGGGTGTCAGAGCTGTTCTTGCCCTCTACCTCAAGCGCAAGGCGCGCATACTCGGCCCACATATCGCTTGCATCAGATTGGGCCGTCGCGGCGCCTTGCCAGTGCATCGCGCTCATCAGATTTTTCTCTGCACGGCGGTCACGTACCGCATCCAGCAGGACTTGCACGCTCCATTGACCGCCAGGATGTAGCTTACCCAAGCCCTCAGCCTGCGCACGCGCTTCAGCGCGATCCCTTTCAGTCAAAAACGCAAGGTCCTTGGCGCGTGTAGTCGCATCCTGCAACACCCGCGCATTGGCACGATAAACCTCGGCGGAAAACGCGCCTTCATAAGTTTGTTTGTCGCTGATGCCGCTCTTTGGAAAACAGGAATTGGAGCGTTGGTTAAACGTGAACGCAGTACACTGAGCGTTGCTAAGGCAGGCAATCTCGCAAGCCTCCAATGTGGTGTCAAAAAGATTGGTAAGATCAGCGCCGTAGAAATCAATATCCTTGGAATAGACCAGGCGTTGTTCTGGTATCAAATTGCTCTGAGCAAACGCGCTAGAGACAAACGAAAATGCGAGAATGGCTGCTATGATGACACGGCGCATGGAAAACTCCTTAAATCAATGTGGGTAGCGTGACACGCCCAGCGCGCATTTGGCAAGTTTTCTGCGCGGGAATTAAAGCAATCTTCACTTCCTAAGCGGATTGTCGCGGTAAACCTTAACCCTGATTCCTGTGATTGCTGCATGACGCTTGCGCATAAATTGTCTGAAGAACGCCGCGCGCGCCTCGCGGCAGAGCGTCTTTTAGAGATGAAAGAGGCAGAGCTTTTTTCTGCCAACCGCAAGCTGGGACGCCATGCGCGTGCGCTGTCCAACAGGATCGAGCAGACCGAGGCAGAGGTCGCCAATGTGCGCGATGAAAACAGGCAGGTGAAATCGGACCTGTCCGTCGCGCACCAAAAAATCGAGATCGCTGAACGTCGGCTCTGGCATTCTATCCGCACCATTCGCGACGGCTTTGCGTTCTTTAATGCAGACAATGAAATGGTCGGCGCGAATGACGCCTATCTCACCATTTTCGATGATCTTGAAGATATGAAGCCGGGCGTGACCTACCCTGAAATGCTGCTCATTCTTACCGAGGAGGGCATTGTAGACACTGAAGACCTTTCACCTGCCGAATGGCGCGCCTCTATGCTGGAACGGTGGAACGAACCCCAGCCCAAACCCCGCATAGTTCGGTTCTGGAACGGGCTATACGCCAAACTTATAGACGAACGCGGCCCGGATGGGGACGTGGTCAGTCTGGCGCTGAATATTACCGATACGATCCGCTATGAAAACCAGTTGAAGACCGCCCGCTATGAGGCCGAGGCAGCGAGCCGCGCGAAGTCGGCTTTCCTTGCCAATATGAGCCATGAAATTCGAACGCCGATGAACGGGATTGTCGGGATGGCAGACCTGCTGGCCGAAACGGGGCTTGGCGAAGAACAACAGCTTTTCGTAGATACCATCCGCAACTCTGGCGAGGCGTTGTTAACGATCATCAATGACGTTCTGGATTACTCCAAGATCGAAGCAGAGAAGCTGCAATTGCGCCCAACGGATTTTGATTTCGAGCAATGTATTCACGAAGTCATGCGCTTGCTTCAACCGACCGCGCGCGACAAGGGCGTGGCCTTGCTGATCGACTATGACCTGTTCCTACCGACCCAGCTTATCGGCGATCCTGGCCGTATCAGGCAAGTGCTGACCAATATCATCGGAAATGCTGTGAAGTTCACCACACAGGGGCATGTCCTTATTTCGGTAACGGGAAAACATGACAACGGTGATTGCAATTTGCACGTCACGGTTCAGGATACGGGCATCGGAATTCCAGCGGATAAAGTCGATCACATTTTCGGCGAGTTCAATCAGGTCGAGAACGAGAAAAACCGCCAGTTCGAAGGCACCGGGCTGGGTCTTGCGATCACCAAACGGTTGATTGAAATGATGGGCGGCCGCATTTGGGTTACGTCCGAAGAGGGTGTTGGCACCTGCTTTGGCTTTGAGGTCAATCTGAAGTGCGATCCTGAGAACGATCTAGACATCGTGAAGCCAAATATCGCGTCCGCCTTGGTGGTAGACAGTTCCGAAGTCACGCGTGGCGTTCTTGAAAAACAGATCGGATTATTGGGTATTTCCTGTAAAACTGCCAGCACGGTCGAGGCAGCGCTAAAGACGTTGGACAGCAGTATCGAGCTGGCCGTTCTTGATGACTTTCAGGGTGATATGGATGGTTTCGATCTGGCACATAAGTTGCGCGCGACGCATCCGGATTTACCAATCCTCTTGATGACATCAAATGCGGGCGTCGCCGAGGCTGATCCTGAAAGAAAGTCTGTCACAGCCGTATTGCAAAAACCGGTTCCGCGGCAGGTCCTGTTTCGGCATCTCATGTCGCTTAACGCCCAAACCTGCGAAATGGGTAAAGCTGATGGCGTGAGTTCACCGATGTTCGTGCATGCGCGACAAACAAGGATTGATGCGCCAGCCCCTATCGCGACGACAGGCGCGCGTGCGCTGCGTATCTTGGCGGCGGAGGACAACAAGACCAACCAGCTTGTCTTTAGCAAGATGCTTAAGTCCTTGGACATTGACCTTGCTTTTGCGTCCAACGGAATTGAGGCGGTCGAGCTTTTCCAAAGCTTCAAACCCGACCTGATCTTTATGGATATCTCGATGCCCAAAAAGGACGGGAAAGAAGCGACCGGTGATATCCGGGCGTTAGAGCGCGCAATTGGATCACATGTGCCAATCGTTGCAATGACGGCACATGCCATGGCAGGCGATCAGGACGCGATTATCGCGGCAGGACTGGATCACTACCTTACCAAACCCTTGAAAAAGGCGCTGGTGGTTGAACACATCACAAGCCTGAAAATCGAGGGCACGCGCCCCGTCCTTTCAGATCAGGACGGGTAATCGCGCAAGAATACAAACCGATCGCCTTCGCTCATATCTGCCTGATACGCATAGCCGCCGATGTCGAAATCCTTGATCGCGTCCGCGTCGCTCAAACGGTTCTGAATGATGTAACGCGCCATTGCGCCGCGCGCCTTCTTGGCAAAGAAGCTAACAATTTTCGCTTTACCATCTTTCAGCTCCATAAAGACTGGCGTGACAACGCGCAGCTTCAACGCTTTGGGTGCGACTGCGCCAAAATATTCCTGACTGGCGCAATTGATAAGCGTGTCTGTTCCCAGCGCTTCGCCCTGTGCGTTTAGCATCTTTGACAAATCCGTGCGCCAGTATTCATAAAGCGACGCACCGCGACGCGTTTTCAGACGTGACCCCATTTCCAGGCGATAGGGCTGAATAGCATCAAGCGGGCGGAGCAATCCGTAAAGGCCGGACAAAATGCGCAAATGCTGTTGCGCCCAATCCAATTCATCGGGATCCAGCGTAGCTGCCTCCAGGCCTTGGTAAGTATCCCCTGCAAAAGCCAGTGCAGCCGGACGGACAGCGTCATGCGCTGGTTCGGCCGCGAAACTTTGAAACCTGTCGCGGTTGAGACGGGCCAGATCGGGGCTTAGGTCCATCAGCTTTCGCAAGTCGCCCAAGGTCAGGTTCTTCGCGGTCTTCGCCAAACGCACGGCATCTTCTTGTAAGTCAGGCGCCGTCATTTCTACGTTGCGCTCGGCCCAATCCAATCGTTTCGCTGGTGAAATCACTACAAGCATGCTCGCCCCCTCGGTTGCCTGTTCTGGGACTTAGCTCGCTTCGCGCAGTACGTCCAGAAATGCAGCCCCAAATCTTTCGCTACGGCGCTCGCCAAGGATGCGTTCCAGCGCCATTTCGTCCTTTGGTTTTTGCGCTGCTATCTTGGCCAGCAAGGATGCCGAACAACTCAGCGGTTTGTCATGTCCTTCGCCGCCACGCGCCAGATCGGCCTGTACTTCAAGCAAGCGATCATAAAGCGTTCCGCTGTCACGCCCCGCCAGTTTGCGGCGCGCGGGATGAACGCTTTCAACTTCGCCATTGATTACTTCCAAAAACGCGTCGCCGTAGGTTTCCAGTTTTTTCGCACCAACGCCGCCCACGCGGGCCATGTCATCTAGCGTTCGCGGACGCGTTTGCGCCATCTCGATCAGGGTTTTGTCGTTGAACACGATGTAGGCTGGCACGCGAGCTGCTTCGGCCAAAGCGCGGCGCTTTGCTTTCAGTGCAGACAAAAGTGGCGCGTCTTCTTCGCTGACCAAGGTTTTGACGCTGGGTGAGTATTTTGCCGCTTTGCGAATGGTATCGCGGCGCAGGCGGATCGAAGCATCACCGCGCAATATTGGCAGAGCATCATCAGTCATGCGCAGGGCCCCGTGACGTTCGGGATCAGGACGCACCAGATCGTGCCCCATCATCTGGCGGAACACAGCCTGCCATTCGCGTTTTCCGTATTCCTTACCGACGCCAAATGTCGGCAATCCATCGTGGCCACGAGCGAGCACTTTTTCCGTCTCAACACCCATCAAGATGTCGATCAAATGCCCCGCACCGAAAAATTCATCCGTGCGCAGGATCGCAGACAGCGCTTTGCGCACTGCGGTTGTCCCGTCGAACACCTCTGCGGGCGCATCACACAAATCGCAATTGCTGCATTTCACATTGGTCTCACCAAAATAGGCAAGCAGGCTAGCGCGGCGACAATCAAGCGCCTCGGCCAGCCCCAACAATGCGTTCAGGCGTGCATGATCGGCCGCGCGGCGCTCTGGCGGGGCGAGGCCTTCGTCAATCTGGCTACGGCGCAAGCGGATATCATCAGCGCCATAAAGCGTCAGTGTTTCCGCGGGTGCGCCATCGCGGCCACCGCGGCCGATTTCCTGATAATAGGCTTCAATCGACTTGGGCAGATCAGCATGGGCGACCCAACGGATATCAGGCTTATCGACACCCATTCCGAAGGCAACAGTCGCGACGACTATCAGGCCATCCTCGCCCTGAAATCGCTTTTCAACCTCGCGGCGGGCATCGGACTCCATGCCTCCGTGATAAAAACACGCGCTGTGGCCAGCTTGGTTCAACGCGCTGGACAATCCTTCGGTCTTTGCGCGTGTGCCGCAATAAACGATGCCTGATTGACCCTTTCGGGCAGCTGCAAATGCAAGAATTTGCTGGCGTGGACCGTCTTTGGCGGCAAAGGCAAGATGGATGTTCGGGCGATCAAAGCCATGTAGGAAAGTCTGCGGCACCGCACCATCGAACAGACGCGCAGCAATTTCCTGACGGGTTTCTGCGTCTGCGGTCGCGGTGAAGGCCGCAATTGGCACGTTCAGCGCACGGCGCAGATCGCCGATGCGCAGATAATCGGGACGAAAATCATGACCCCATTGGCTAACACAATGCGCTTCGTCCACCGCGATGCGGCTAACACCAGCGCGGCGGAGCATGTTGATTGCGCCGCCAGAGGCAAGCCTTTCAGGCGCCATGTAAAGAAGCCGCAGCGTACCAGCGTCCAATGCCTCGAATACTTCGTTTGATTCTTCTTCGGTATTGCCAGAGGTTAACGCACCCGCCGCGACGCCGCTGGCCCTTAGCGCTGAAACCTGATCGCGCATGAGTGCGATTAGGGGCGAAATAACAACCGTAAGCCCGTCATCCATTAAAGCAGGAAGCTGATAGCATAGCGATTTACCGCCGCCCGTTGGCATGATCGCCAGAACGTTTTCACCGCTCGCAACGGCCTCTACGATTTCGCGCTGGCCGGGGCGAAAGGCGTCAAATCCAAAAACGTCGCTAAGAAGCGAGGCGGCGCGGTCCATGGGATGTCCTGTAATGGCATTGATCTGCTCTTACTGGATATGTCCCATAGGTTAACAACTCACACAAGATGCAGTGTTAGTAGAATGCCGAGATGTTGTTCTGAAGAATGATACGCAGAGCATAAACACCGACCAGCGCAACCAGCGGCGCAAGATCTATTCCAGCCATATTAGGCAGGAAGCGGCGGATACTGGAATAAACAGGGTTAAGCAAACGCTCTAGTCCGTACCAAAATTGTGCGACAAGCGGTTGGTTGAGATTGAGCACTTGGAAATTGATTAGCCAGCTCATGATGACATGCGCGACGATAATGAACCACGCAATATCAAGGATCAGCAACAAAATTTGGAAAATGGACAACATAGACGGGCTCCGATTTGCAGTTGCCTTCTAGGTAGTCGCGACAGCGCGCCGCGACAAGTGCCGCCGCGTTGTGACTTGACGCTGCACTGCGGCATGTCCAGATGGCGTCAAAAGGAACCTTCTGCCATGTACCCAGTTTTTCGTATGTTCAAAGCCCTGTGGATTGTGCGGAATGCAGCGCCGATCGAGCTAACCGAAACGCATGTGTCGCAGCATCGCTGCTGGCCTTGGGACATCGATCTTTGGATGGAATTGAACAACGGGCGCACGCTAACCCTGCTTGATCTGGGGCGTCTACCGCTTGCGAAACGCGCAGGTTTAATGGCCACGCTACGTGCGCAAAAATGGGGCATGACGGTCGCCGGCGTTTCAGCACGGTATCGCCGCCGCATTCGAACGTTTGAACCCTTTGAAATCAGATCGCGCGGCATTGGGTGGGACGACAAGTTCATCTATTTGGAACAATGCATGGTCAAACGTGACGGCGAGGTCGCCAATCACGTGCTTTACCGCACTGCGGTCACGGATGAGACGGGTATTGTCGCCCCTGCACGCGTGTTGAAAGCGATGGGGCGCGAAATGCCATCGCCGCCGCTACCCGAATGGGTCGCAAACTGGATAAAAGCAGAAGCAACACGCCCCTGGCCGCCAATGCAGGACGATAAAGCAATCTAAAAGCAGGATTGTCTTGCGCCTGCACCCCAAGCGCTGTTCTATCCTGCCAAACGGGGGATTGAACGCATGACAGACACAACGCTACGCAAGCGTATTTGGGGCTGGTACTTTTTCGATTGGGCAAGCCAGCCTTATCATACGGTTCTTAACACCTTTATCTTTGGTCCCTTTTTCGTAGCGATTGCCGCGACCTATTACCTTAATCAGGGTCAGATCGAAGGCGTTGCTGACGCAAACGCCCAAGCAATGTGGGCCTGGACCACTGCGTTAATCGGTTTAATCATTGCTTTCTCCGCTCCGATTTTTGGCGCAATGGCCGATAGCTCAGGCCGCAAAATGCCATGGATCGTGGGCTTTAGCGCGATGTATGTTCTAGGGGCTGCCGCGCTGTGGTTCACAGCTCCGGATGCAAGCAATCTGTTCTGGATGTTGGCTGCCTTCGGCATTGGCTTTATTGGCGCTGAATACGCATTGATCTTTACCAATGCGCAGCTGCCTGGGTTGGGCACGCGTGAGCAGATCGGCAAGATTTCCGGCTCTGGATTCGCGTTCGGTTATCTTGGCGGCGTCATCTCGTTGGCAATCGCACTGCTTTTGCTTGTTGAGCAAAGCAACGGCAAAACAATCGCGGGATTGGACCCCCTATTTGGCCTTGATCCAACAGGCCGCGAAGGCACGCGCGCAACGGGGCTATTCGCTGCGCTTTGGTTCGTCCTGTTTATGATCCCCTACTTCCTATGGGTGCGCGAAGTACGCACCGATCAAGTCAGATCCAGTTTCTCGGCAGCGGCGGCGCAGGTTGTTACGTCGGTCAAAGGGCTTAAACATCGCAAGTCTCTCAGCTTCTTTTTGATAAGCTCCATGTTCTATCGCGATGCATTGAACGGGCTTTACACCTTTGGTGGTGTGTATGCGAAACTCGTGTTGGATTGGGAGGTCACGCAGATCGGCGTTTTCGGTGTGGTTGCCGCCATTGGTGCTGCCATTTTCAGCTATATCGGCGGTTTTGCAGATCGCCGCTATGGTCCTAAACCCGTGGTCATATTTGCAATTCTTGTGCTGATCCTCGTCAGCTTAACAATTGTTAACGTTACGCCAGAAACAATCTACGGCGTCGCGGTCGAGGCAGGAACAACTGACCTCGTGTTTATCGTTTGTGGCATTCTGATCGGCGGCATGGGCGGGATGCTGCAATCTTCCAGCCGCTCTCTTATGGTGCGTCATACGGACGAATCCACTGCGACCGAATATTTCGGTCTTTATGGTCTGTCCGGCCGCGCCACAGCCTTCCTTGCACCGCTCCTGATTGGCATCCTCACGACAATCACTCAAAGCGCGCGCTTGGGTGTGTCCCCAGTGGTCGGGCTTTTCATTATCGGTCTGTTGCTGTTAGCCTATGTGCATAAAAACGGAGATCACAAATCATGATGCGCCTTGTTGCCTTTGTTCTGAGTATCCTAATTGCATTGCCGCTTTCTGCCGCCCCGGAAGCAAAACAGTTGTTCGGCGCGGTCAAAAAGGGGTCTGCACAGCGCCCCGCCCCCATTGGTTCCTATGCCAAGGGATGCGTCGCGGGAACAGTACAACTGCCGGAAACAGGGCCAACATGGCAGGCTATGCGCTTGTCGCGCAATCGCAACTGGGGACATCCCGAAACGATCGACTTCATACAAAAGCTATCTGCAAAGGCGGCGCGCTTGCCGGGTTGGAAGGGTCTTTATATCGGCGATATCAGCCAGCCACGCGGCGGCCCGATGCTAACGGGACACCGCAGCCATCAGATTGGCCTGGACATTGATATCTGGATGTTGCCCCCAACGCGTCTGAACCTGTCACGCCGCGAGCGCGAAAACATAAGCTCGATCTCGCTACGCCGTGCCAAGGGCGCTTACGTCAACGACAAATTCACGCGCCAACATATGGAAGTGATGAAAGCCGCAGCGCAAGACCGGCGCACGGCCCGCATTTTCGTCTTTCCCGGTGCTAAAGTTGCCATGTGTAATGCCGAAAAGGGCAATCGAAACTGGCTACGCAAAATTCGCCCATGGTACGGACATCACTACCATTTTCACGTCCGCCTTGCCTGCCCAAGGGGCGCACGCGGTTGTGTCGATCAAGCTCCGCCACCAGCAGGTGACGGCTGCGCAGATGCGCAAAAGTGGGTGAACGACATTTTGAATCCACCAAAGCCAAAGCCGCGCGATCCGAACGCACCAAAGCCTAAACCGAGACGTGAATATGTGCTCTCTGATTTGCCCCAGCAATGCGCAAACGTCTTGCAATCGCGCTAGCACTTTGCGGCGCACTGTTTGCTGAAACACTTATCGCCGCCCCGCGCGCGGATGTGATTGCACAATTCGTTTGGGATGTTGACGTCGATGGCTTTGGCGGGCTTTCGGGGCTTGAGGTGGATGAGAAAGGGTCGAATTTCACTGCAATCAGCGACACGGGCGTGATTTACAAAGGCGCGTTTGTGCGCGACGGCAAAGGCGTTGTCACTGGTGCCAAGCTTCTAGAATCCCGTGCGTTGCTGTTTGAAAATGGCAAGCGGCCCGAAGAAAAGCGCAAACGCGATACCGAAGGATTGGCGGCCTCAACGCCGACAGGAATCTACATTTCAGCCGAATCCAGTCCGAGGCTGCTGCACTACAAAACGCACGATGCGACGCCGGACAGCGCGAAACTGCCCAGCATTGACGCACAAGCACCCACGAACATGGGGTTTGAAGCACTGGCGCGCTCACCCGAAGGATTGCTTGTGGCGCTGCCAGAGCGTTCGGCCAGCATTCGAGCGCCGTATGACGTTTTCAGGCAAACCGGCAAAGGCGATTGGGAGGTCATCTATCGCTTGCCCAGACACGGAGGGTTTCGCCCTGTTGGCGCAGACTTTGGCCCCGACGGGCATCTTTACGTTCTGACGCGAGCGTTTAGCGGCTTTGCATTTGCCTCGCGAATCGAGCGGATTATCTTTGAAAATACAGTGCCAATTGCGCACGAGACGCTCTTTACTGGACGCTTCGGGCAAACCGATAACCTTGAAGGATTGGCAACTTGGCAAGCAGGTCCAAACGATCTGCGGCTTTACGCGATTTCGGACGATAATTTCAGCGCCGCGCAATCAACCGAAATTGTTGAATTTGGGGTGCAAGATTAGCTTGCGTCCGTTTGTGGCTGGGCCTAAATGTCGCCCGTTCCCGATTCTGGGACCAAGTCGCCGCAACCTTGTCAAAACGGGCAGAACATTATGACACGTAAACACCTTCCGGGCATTTTCGCTATGGCGGCCATTGTGGTCGCTTCCAATATTTTGGTTCAGTTCCTCTTTGGCGAGTGGCTGACATGGGGTGCCTTCACCTATCCTCTGGCTTTTCTCGTCACTGATCTGATGAACCGCATCTACGGGGCAGGCCCTGCACGTCGGGTCATCTTCGCTGGCTTTGTTGTTGGTGTGCTTTGCTCGCTTATCGGTACACAAATTCAGGGCGAGTTTGGTCCGCTTGTGACCTTCCGCATCGCGCTGGCTTCTGGCACCGCGTTCCTGATCGCGCAGATGCTGGACGTTTCGATCTTTAACGCATTGCGCAACGGCACATGGTGGCGTGCTCCTTTGGTTTCGTCGATTATCGGCGCTTCTGTTGATACGCTGCTGTTCTTCACAATCGCGTTTTCCAGTGTCCTTATCTTCCTAGAGCCAGCGAACGATGTGAGCTGGGCGAATGAAGCGCGTCCGATGCTTGGGTTTGGTCCGATCGCACCTTTGTGGGTCTCACTTGCTGTTGCCGACTTGGGTGTAAAGCTGTCCTTGGCCCTTATCGCCCTTGTTCCATTCAGAGCAATCGTATCACGCTGGCAGCAACGCCAGGAACCGCAGCACTAGATTTTGCTTTGCGGATGAAAGATTTCATGCAAACCTCTTCTTGAATGCAACAAAGCGAGAGGAGGTGATCCAGTGTCTAAAGAGGTATTGGAGTATGGCGTCGGGACAATTTGTGAGGTGAGCCGTTAGCGGCAGACCCTAGCGGGCAAGCCCCGTACAAATGGCAAAAGCCTTACCGGCTTCGCCTCCGAAACTCGAAATTAGGGCCGTTCAGATTTGGGCGGCCCTTTTTGCGTCTTGCCGCGCGTCGTGGCATGAAAGGGCTATGTTGCAAATCACGCCAACCCTAGAGATTGCCGATTGGGAACTCACCGAAACCTTTACGCGCGCCTCCGGGCCGGGTGGGCAGAACGTGAACAAGGTTTCTACGGCTGTCGAATTGCGCTTTGAGGCAGAGCGCTCACCAAGCCTTAGCGGGCCGGTGAAGACCCGATTGAAGCGTTTGGCAGGGCGGCGTTGGACCCAAGATGGCGCCCTTATCATCCGCGCGGAAGAGGAACGTAGCCAAGCCCGGAACCGCGCAATCGCACGCGATCGCTTGATTGAGCTTATTCGCAAGGCGCTTGTCGCCCCCAAACGACGGATCGCAACACGCCCTACACTTGGCAGCAAAAAACGCCGGCTAAAGACCAAGAAAGAGCGCGGCGAGGTAAAAGCCCTGCGTGGCCGTGTCTCTGGAGACGACTAAGGTTTACACGATCACATCTTGCAAGGATTGATCCCCAACCTCGAAGACACGTTTGTAGCGCTCGATTTCTTTTGCTGGCCCCATCGCCTTGCGCGGGTTGTCCGAAAGCTTGACCGTTGGGCGGCCGTTCGCCTCTACCGCTTTGCACACGATAGAAAACGGGTTGAGCCCCTGTTCAGGCACAAGTCCGCGGAAATCGTTGGTAAGCAAGGTCCCCCAACCAAAGCTGACACGGACGCGGCCACGGAACTGGGAATGCAATTCGATGATCTTTTCGACATCCAGACCATCAGAGAAAATCACCAGCTTCTCGCGTGGGTCTTCGCCGCGTGATTTCCACCACTTGATCGCAATCTCTGCGCCTGTTGCAGGATCGCCTGAATCAATTCTTATCCCTGTCCAACCTGCCAGCCAGTCCGGTGCGTTGTCCAGAAAACCCTGCGTGCCATAAGTATCAGGCAGGATAATGCGCAAATTGCCTTCGTGCTCGTCCTGCCAGTCTTCCAAAACCTGATAGGGCGCTTGACGCAAAGCCGCGTCACTTTCTGCCAGCGCGGAATAGACCATCGGCAGTTCGTGCGCATTGGTGCCGATTGCTTCGATATCGCGCTTCATCGCGATTTTGCAGTTGGATGTGCCCACGAATTTTCCACCCAGCCCTTCCTGCATCGCCTGAACGCACCAATCCTGCCACAAGAACGAGTGCCGGCGGCGCGTACCGAAATCGGCAATACGCAATCCATCAACAGCGCGCAGTGTTTCAACCTTTTCCCAAACCCGCGTCATCGCGCGGGCATAAAGGACCTGAAGTTCGAATTTGCCCATGCTGTCCAGCACTGCACGGCTCCGCATTTCCATCAAAACGGCAAGTGCTGGAATTTCCCAAAGCATGACCTCGTGCCATTTGCCCTCAAACGTCAGCTCGTATTGGCCGTCGCGCTTTTCCAGATGGTAGTCGGGCAGGCGGAGGTTTTCGAACCATTCCATAAAGTCGGGTCGGAACATCTGGCGTTTGCCATAGAACGTATTACCGCGCAGCCAAGTGCTTTCGCCCCGACTTAGCGAAAGTGAGCGGATGTGATCCAATTGCTCGCGCAGCTCACCCTCGTCTATCAATTCGGCCAAGCGAACGGATTTGGTTCGGTTAATCAGACTGAACGTCACATTGGTATCCGGATGGTTACGGAAAACCGACTGGCACATCAGCAGCTTGTAAAAATCGTCATCAATCAGCGAGCGAACGATCGGATCGATCTTCCATTTGTGATTCCAAACACGCGTTGCAATATCCAAAACTGTTCCTCACCTGCGATTGCTTGTCTTTGATACGTTAAGTTTCAAGTCGGATCAAAGCTGATTTGTCTGCATCGCGGCGCTGAACTCGGATAGCTTGCCAAGCAAGTCGGCTTTCTTCACGGGTTTCGCCAGGAAATCATCCATTCCTGCCTGGAAACAAGCCTCGCGGTCACTGGCAAATGCATTGGCCGTCAGCGCAATTATGTGAGGTTGATTATGCTTTCCCGCACGGATGCGCTGCGTCGCTTCCAACCCATCCATTTCAGGCATCGACATATCCATAAAGATCAAATCTGGCATGCGCTCCTTCGTGTACTCTACTGCCTCGCGCCCGTCGTGTGCAAAACAGATTTCAACGGGCAGGCCCTGTAGATACTTGGCGATCAGAAATCTATTTGTCTTGTTGTCTTCCGCGATCAGAATCGACATTGGCGAAATTTCACTAGCAACGGCCACGCGTGCCGGTGAGCGATCACTTCCGCGATGCGGCTTGCCCATTTCCAGCTCAACAGAAAATGTAGAGCCCTCGCCGAGCGTCGATATCACAGAAATACCTCCGCCCATATGCTCAGCCAACTGTTTCGAGATCGAAAGCCCAAGGCCCGTTCCGCCAAATTTTCGCGTTGTCCGCCCGTCCGCTTGTTGGAATTTCTCAAAAATTTGCGCGATGCGTTTCTGATCTATACCGATCCCGGTATCCTTTATATCAATGGCAATCCGATAGTTTTCACCAACTTCCAGAACACGCGTTATCAAAGTAACGCCGCCTTGTGATGTGAACTTTATCGCATTTCCGATCATATTCAAAAAGATCTGCCGCACACGCCCGTCATCACCGATCACTTGGATTGGCAGCGGCTGTTCTTCAACGACATCGAGATAGATACCTTTTTCATGCGCTTGCGGTGCGCAAAGCTCGACAGCACTCGAAAAGCATGCGCGCAAGTCAAAAGCGACTGGATCAATCGTCAGCTTTCCAGCGTCCAGCTTGGAGAAATCAAGAATATCGTTGATAATCGCAAGCAATGCGGCGGCAGACTCCTTGATCGTCACCACATATTTTTGAACCTCGCCCGGCAGCTCATGTTCGGCCAGAAGGTCAGACAGACCGATAATTCCGTTCATCGGAGTCCTGATTTCATGGCTCATCGTCGCTAGGAATTCGGACTTTGATTTCTCTCCTCGTTCGGCAAGAACTTTCGCTTCAGCCAGCTCTTTTTCGTGTTCCTTGATGGCCGTGATATCGCGCTCGATGGCGACGACCATCTCTATAGTGCCGTCGCTATGTGCTATCGGCACAATGTTGGTTTCCACCCAGATCTTCTTGCCGTCTTTTCGCCGATTCAAAATTTCTGTTCTAATCGGCTTGCCCTGTTGAACATGGACTTCAATCGCGCGCGACGTCTCTTCACACGTCTCTACGTCATTCAATAATTCGGAAGGAAACTGACCTATTGCCTCTTCGCTGCTAAAACCTGTGATCTTGGTAAACGCCTCATTAACCCAAGAAATTTGCCCGTTTGCATTGGAAATGACGATGCTGTCGTTGGCATGCCGCGCAACAAGCGCAAAACGGCGCGCTTCTTCCTGCGAAAGTCGTTTTTCCTTGTCAGATAATTCCAGCGCCTGCGAGGTTGCCAAAATTTGCTGTGAGCTACGGGTATATCGTTCGTGACTGCCGACTATATATTGCAAAACGATTACAACAACATAGCACATCAGCAGCATGGAAACCGTTTCGGACAGATAGGCGTTTAACCCTCTGTCCCAGTTCAAGAGCTGGTGCATCGCTGCGCTCGTCAGCACCAATGCATAAACGATTAACCGGGCTGACGCGCTCGCCTTGTGATAAGGCCAGACCAGACCCGCATTGAGCGCCGCGGACATCAAAAACACCAACGCGAAATGGACCCCGGTTTCGCCAAGTGGAGCAAACCATGCCAGCAAGATACAGATCGAAATACTAATGGCTTGAAGGGTTGCTGTCACGCTTGCCCATACACTGACACCACTTAATGCACGGCCTTTTTCGAGCGCATTGAGTTGAAATCGCAAGTTCGCGCAATCAATCAACTCACCAATCAATGCGATCACGCCCGCAGCGAGACCAATAGTTGGCGTCGCCATAAGGGCCAGATAGGCCGAGCCGATACCTGTCAGTAACTGGCGCTTCCAAAAATGGGCAATCCGACCACGCGCGTAGCGACGAAATCGCTCGCGTGGCTGATCGCGCCAAGGCGATGTGGCGCTATGCTTTGAAATTGACTGGGCCATCCCCTGCTTCTCGCGACACTGCTTGCAGGGGTTCTCGCTTAGAAACCTTAACGAATCGGCTAATTATTCATCATTTCAAAACAACTTTCGCATCGAGCATCGCTTTTTCTGCCTCGCCCAAGCTGCCGTTCAGATCAATCGCGCGACAGGCCGTCGAAATCACTGTTGTCCCATAGCCAAGGCGACGCGCATCCAGAGCTGTGAACTGAACGCAAAAATCCAAGGCAAGGCCAACAAGAACCACATCTGTAACGTTGCGGGTTTTTAAATAGCCGTCCAAACCCGTCGGCGTCGTTTGGTCGTTTTCAAAGAACGCCGAATAGCTGTCGATGTGGGATCGAAAGCCCTTGCGCACAATCATATGTGCGCGATCCGCCGCGAGATCGTGATGAAACTCCGCGCCTTTTTGCCCATGAATACAATGATCTGGCCATAATACCTGCGGACCATAGCTGGCCTGAATAACATCATACTGCGATGCGCCGGAATGATTGCTCGCAAAGGACTGATGGTTTGCCGGATGCCAATCCTGTGACAGAACGATCGTATCGAAGTCTGACATCATCGCATTTACAGGCGCAATAATCTCGCTCCCGCCGGGCACTGCCAGGGCACCACCTTCGCAAAAATCGTTCTGTACATCGATAACTATCAGGGCAGATGAACTAGACATTTTTTCTCCTAGAATTGGCGCTGCGGCACTAAGCCCTTCTTTACGCCACTTGCCTAGCACGGTCAAAATCCGATAATCCCTCGCGCATGTTTACAATCGCTGCACTTTATCACTTTGCCCCCGTTTCCGATCTCCCCAAGATGCAAGAGATCATCAAGGCGAAATGCGAATCCTTTGGCATCAAAGGAACGCTTTTGCTTGCTCACGAGGGGATTAACGGCACCGTCGCTGGAACTGCTTCTGGCATCGAGTCTCTATTGGCATTTCTCACTGGTCTGAATGAATTTACAGGCCTTGACTGGAAGTTGAGCCACAGCCCTGACGAGCCATTTGGCAAACTGAAGGTCAGGTTGAAGCGTGAGATCGTCACGATGGGACAGCCCGACGTCGACCCCCTGGGCGCAGTTGGCCACTACGTAGAGCCAGAAGACTGGAACGAACTTATCAAATCCGACGATGTTGTGGTTATCGACACCCGTAATGACTATGAAGTTGCAATCGGAACATTTGACGGCGCGATTGACCCTAAGACCAAGAGTTTCCGAGAGTTTCCAGCATGGTGGGAAGCCAACAAAGCGCGCTTTGAGAACCAGCGCGTCGCCATGTTTTGTACCGGTGGTATTCGCTGCGAAAAATCGACGAGCTTTTTGAAGGGCCAAGGTATTGATGAGGTCTACCACCTCAAGGGCGGCATTCTGAAGTATCTGGAAACGGTGCGTCCGGAGGAAACCACTTGGAACGGCGAGTGCTTTGTTTTCGATGGTCGGGTTTCAGTTGGTCATGGGTTGAAAGTCGGACCGCACAAACTTTGCTTCGGTTGCCGTCGCCCGATTATGCCTGAAGATGTAAAGCACAAGCACTTTGAGCTCGGGGTGTCATGTCACCAATGCTTTGGCGAAACCAGTGATGAAGACAAAGCAAGGTTTCGCGAAAGGCAAAAGCAGATCGAGCTAGAAAAAAAGCGAAGCAAAGCCGCCACAACCGGCTAGAACAGCCTTTCTTAGCGCACTACAAATTCCGCATGTAGCGCGCCCGCAGCTTTGATACTTTTCAAGATATCGATCATATCGCGCGGCGATACGCCCAAAGCGTTTAGCCCTGCAACGACCTCGGAAAGCGATGTGCCGCCTCGCAATTCAGCAAGGCCGATACCCTCTTCCTCTTCCAAGCCAACTTCGGTTCTTGGGACGACCACTGTTTCGCCCTGGGAAAACGGATTTGGCTGTTGAACCAAAGGTTGTTCTTGAATCCGGATCGTCAGATTTCCTTGCGAGATCGCCACGCGCGAAATGCGTACATCTTCTCCCATCACAATCGTTCCCGAGCGTTGATCTACAACAACTTTTGCCTTGCGCTGCGGCTTAACGAGAACGTTCTCCAATTGACTGATTGCATGCGCTGGTGACTTGGCGCGCGTTCGATCAAGATCAATTGCCACTGTGCCTGAATCTGTCATTTCGGCCACGCGGCGACCAAAGGCGCGGTTAACCGCATTTTCAACGCGTCTTGCGGTGGTGAAGTCCGGTTCGCGAAGGGCAAGGCGCAGTATCTTCAACCCTGCAAAATCAAAGTCCACTTCGCGCTCGACGCGGGCACCAGACGGAATTGCCCCGGAGGTTGGCACGCCTTGGACAACGGCCGCCCCATCCCCTTCGGCAGCGGCACCGCCTGCAATAATGGTCCCTTGTGCAACCGCATAGATCTGACCATCAGCGGCATTGAGGGGGGTCATAATCAACGTGCCGCCCAGCAGACTTTTCGCATCGCCAATTGCTGAAACAGTCACATCGATTGATCCACCTGCCCGCGCAAATGGGGGCAGCTCTGCTGTTACAAAAACCGCTGCAACGTTTTTGGGGCGAAACTGCTCGCCAGTGATATTGACGCCAAGCCGTTCGAGGATGTTCGACATGATCTCTTCGGTAAAAGGCGCATTACGAATGCCGTCGCCCGTCCCGTTCAGCCCAACAACAAGACCATAGCCGACAAGATCATTTCCGCGCACGCCGTCAAAACTCACCAAATCCTTGATTCTGATGCTATTGGCATGGGCCTGCGCGCACAGAAACAAACTTAGCAACACTGCTGCTATGGCGCGTTTCATCGCAGATACTCCAACAGGCTCATTTGGGCGGAACGCGCGGTGAGCATGTATATTTTTTCTAACTGTAACTCGGCTTCTTGCAACTTACTGGCCGTTTCGTATTGATCGATGCCTAGCGTTTGCGCCCTTAGCAGCTCGGCGGTCGATATCTCGGCACCCGCCTGAACCAATCCGCCTGCGATTTCGGATTCGGTATGCCCAAGCGCTGCTTGTAACTGGGTGATCTGCCCATCCGCAGCGCGCAATCCATTCGTGGCTTGCTGCAATACTGCTGATTTGTTTTCACGTGACAACGCAAGGTCCTGATCCGTTGCCAAGCTGGCCATTATCAGGTTCTGCAAAGTTCCTTTTATCGCTGGATCATCCGCACGAAGGCCTTCCGTAAGTGTGCGATTGCCGTCGATCCTAATCGTGCCTGACGGCTCTTCGCTTCCCAAGTACGCTACCGCTGGGAATCCGTTGACTGTGTCATCCATCCAAGCCTGAACCGATGAAATCACGTCGCTGACAGTGACTGCACCCACAACTGCTGCCTTTACAGAAGCAAGAATCGTATCTGTATCCGCGATGGCTGGACCATCGCTTGCAGCTCCCGCAAACAGAGAATGCCCCGCGGATTGCATGTTCAAATGCGCCAGCGCCTGATCTAATGCCGACTTTGCATGCGCCGATGCTGAATCCAGCCCCGCCGTTGTCCCGGCCGTTAGGGCCAAGCTGGTGTTATTTGCCAAGTCCGTCACGCTTTGTGACAGCGTATCCAGGACGGTCTGTTTCGCTTGAATGCGTGTCATCGCCTCTGCAAGGGTTTTTTCCCGAACTTGCGAGGAAGCGATTGAGCGCTCCCAGCCCATTTGAGCCGAATAGTCATGCCTTAGCGCGCCACCAACATCAGAGGTTATCCCTGTCGTCAATTCCTGAGAAAGTCGCATCATCGTACGCTTGGCTTGCAGATTGGAGTGGCTCAACATCATGCTGCTCGCAAGGTCGCCAATTGAGTTAAACGGCATCAGTTAATCCTCATGATAGTTGCAAGCATTTCGTCGATAGTTTGGATGACCTTCGCATTCGCAGCGTAATTCGTTTCGATCAAAAGCAGTTTTTGCAGTTCAGCGTCGGTATCCACGCCGTTTTGCATCTGCAAAAGATCCAGCTGTTCGTAACGCGCACTGGCAAAGCTTTGCTCTTGCGCAAAGCTCGAAGAGACCTGTGAGGCCGTTGAGATTAGCGAAGCGCTGTGGTCAAATACAGAGCCTTGCAACGGGGATTGCTGTGCCAGTGACGCAACCATGTCTGTGACAAAGGACGAATAGCCCGCCGCCGCTTCTGAAGGCGCGTTCATCCCGCTACGCAAACGCCACAGATTCCCGCCTTGCGCCGGATCGGCCAGCGCATTGATCTCAAGCCTGCCGGCAAGGCCAAGCTGATCGGACACATCAACCCGCGCACCGTCATCCGTGAACAGCCCCGGCGCACCAGCGACCGTGCCAAGATCACCAGGCAGGTCATGAAACCGCCCGGCGAGATCAAGCGCAAAGGCGTCAACACGATCTTGCGCGTCGGGTGCAATTGTATCGCGTACTTGAAACAGCGCTTGCAACCGGCCGCCAGAAAGTGGGCCAGTATTAGAACCCAGATCCAGTTTCTCGCCATCCAGCTCCAACGCATTCAATTGGGCATTCTCGATGCTCATATGCGGCAAAATCTGATTTGTGCGGGTGAATTCGAAAGTAACTGCGCTGTTTTCGATCAGCATCATGCCATTGCCAGTTACAAGAGAAACAGCGCCCTGCGCCCTAGGCATTTCGCGGACCGGTACAAGTTCACTGACTTGGTCAATCAGGGTTTGACGTTCGTCGAGCAAGGTATTTGCATCGCGCCCATTCACATTTGCGGAAACGATCCGCTCGTTGAGCATCGCGATCTGCTGTAGGCTTGTATTAAGCGTTTCTACCCCCGTAGCGATTTGACGATCGGCGGCAAGCCGCTCTGCCTGAATGTGGTTTTGCGACGCATTCAACCTTCGGCTCAATACGCTTGCTGTCGCCAGGGTATCACGCAAGCGTACTTCCGAATTTGGCTCGCTTTCCAGAAAGCGGAGCGACGCGTCAAACTGGTTCAGATGCGCACTGATTGAGTAAGGGTCGTCAGGTAATCCAATGACTTGTTCCAGCGTATCTGTAACGCGCGCACGCTCTGATGACAGTGCAAGGCTTGATTGCGCATTGCGCCGGTCTGAAAGCAGCGCAGCATCAACAAAACGATTGATACCAGATACGAAAACGCCGCCGCCCTGCGCCCCACCAAGTTCAATTTCGCGCCGCGCGTAGCCTTCGTTCAGTGCGTTGGCCAAGTTGGACGACACAAGTTGTGCCGTGCGCGATGTGACCGACAGACCCGAAAGTGCATTTGAGAGTGAACTTGATAGGCTCATAATCTTACCCCTTTATTCTAGCGCTTGATGTTTGTCGTTTCCTGAAGCATCTCATCAACGGTTTGAATGACCTTTGCGTTGGACGTGTAGGCCCGCTGGGTCTGGATCATTGAGGTCAGTTCGGCAGCGACGTCTGTCGCGCTTTCTTCACGTGCGTAGGCAACGATGTCCCCTGTCGGACCATCGCCTGCATTCCAAAGGAAAAACGATCCACTATCGGGCGAAGGAAGGTAGGTTTGGTTGTCGAGTGACACCATCCCATTGGGGTTTGGCACATCAACAAGCGGCACCTGATAGATGGTGCGCGTGATGCCCGTATCAAAGAAAGCGTGAACAAAGCCGTTCGCATCCACTTCAACACCAGTCATATTACCAACCGGCGAGCCGTCCTTCGAAATTGATACGGGGGCAAAGCTATCCGAAAGTTGGGTCAAGCCGTCCGAGCTGCCAGCGCGCCCGACATTTAATTCGAGCGGGCCACCAGCAACAGTAACAATCATAGCGCCCGTCGATGGATCATATGCTCCACCGCTGATCGTAGTTACCGATTGCAGCGTCCCGCCAGAGGTTCGGCTATCGTCAAAAACAAGCGTGTATTCACCAATAACTGCATCGTTCTGCGCAGTATCTTTCAGGGTCAGCGTCCATTCATTCGACGTCCCGCTGGCCAAAACGGTAGGGGAAAACTCCATCTTAACGTTCTCGGATGTTCCAAGGTTGTCATAGTACTCGATCGAGAGTTGTTGCAGTTCTCCCGGTGAACCTTCCTCCGTTTGTGTCGCAGGAAGGTTAACGGCAACATCAATCGCGGTTGTCGGCTCCCCCGTGAACTGATTGACGTTCAATTTGACAGGCTCTAGCGCGTCTTGGGTATCACGCGGATAGGCGGGGATTGAGCCATCGGGCAAGGCTGGCCAGCCCATCAACACCATTCCAGAGGGGGATTTCAGATAACCATCTGCATCCATCCGGAACGAACCCGTGGTCGACAGGAACATTTGCGGTGACCCGTTATTCCCCTCAATTTCCGACGCGAGCGCCACGGGCAACAAGCCACCCCCGCGCACCGCGAGATCAGTTGGATTCGACGTCGAAACCAGTGATCCGCGCTGATCGATCAAACGCTGAGTTGTGGTGCGCACACCCCCCGCCGAATAGGTCGCCCCGCGCGAAGAAATCACCATAGAATGAAAGTCGGCCGTCGCACGCTTGTATCCATAAGTAGATGCGTTCGAGATATTGTCAGAGATTGTGCCCAATCGCGTCGCATTCGCGTTAAGCCCTGCTACGCCCGCGTTCAGTGATGAAGAAATTGTCATGCTCAGCCTTTCTGTGCCGCCTCGTTGCAGCACAGATAGGGAACAGAGTTTAAGACTCGCCTAACATTTCAAATTGTCGGTGTTTTCTATTCCTCAATCAGGAAAACGAACTCGATCCTGTTGTTCCTGACAGAAAGCGGGTCAGCCTCAACCAGATGCGTGTCTGCATTGCCCGTGATCCTGTCAAATCGAGACTGGTCAATCCCTGCAAGCGCAAGGTTTCTACGAACAGTTAAGCTACGTTGCATCGTTTCTCGCCAAGGGTCGGTGTTGGCGCGAACAATAGGTTCTGTCCGTACATGCGATTTGATCGCAATGCTGTTCTTTGACCCCAGCGCAACCTTTGTAATTTGCCTGATGAGGTCATCGAGCACAGGCATCGGACGGCCTTTTGTGTCAAACAATGCGCGTTCGGGCAGATCGAAGATTTCGATCACGACGCCTTCGTCAGAAATGCGCGACACAACGTGTTTCATTGCATTTTCGAGTAGATCGCTTTCGCCACCACCACCAACTAGCGTCGCGTTTAGCGTTTCAAGAAGCTCTTCCGCCTCGCTTGAACCGCCCGATTGCTTCGCGGCCAACTCCTTTGCCACAACCCAGGGCTCTTTCGTTCCGGACGACCCCGTCCCGGACTTGGCCAATGTGTTCTCTGAGAAGATTGAATCACCGCCGAATGCGCCATCACCACCGCCAGAAATTCGGTTGATCGGTATTGTCGGATTGAAATAATCCGCGATTCCTTTTCGTTGTTTTTCCGTTGTTGCATTCAACAGCCACATCAACATGAAAAACGCCATCATTGCAGTCACGAAGTCTGCATAAGCAACTTTCCAAGCACCGCCATGGTGCCCGCCGCCGCCAACGACCTTTTTCCGTTTGATGATAACCGGCGCAACTGCATTAGCCGTCGCCATATCCACCACCTATTTTTTCACCCAAAAGGAGGTTAGCATCGCAACTCTTAACGAAGGCTCTACAATTACATTTGTTATGAATTAGACCCCAAGCCCGCCGTCGTCCTTCACTATAACGACGCTAGGTTCAAAGGCGGCATCGCCTGGAAGATGCATCACATTGTGAATAAAGCGCGCAGGCTCTGACGGGCTGAGGTTCTTAAGCTGCCAAGGTGCAAATCGCCACCACGCCGAGCGTAGCATTGGCGAAATCAGCTCAGGCTGTAGCCGCCATTTTTTGATCACCGCAGGATTGCCAGCAACCACAGCGAAGGGAGGAACGTCTTTCACAACGACCGATTTTGCCGCGATGACAGCACCATCACCGATTGTGACCCCCGCAGCGATATAAGCCCCATGTCCGACCCAGACATCATTGCCGATGTGCGTTACGCGCACTTGGGTCGCCGGACCAGAAGCCACGGTATTATCCTTATGAAATTCCTCCGCCCCGGTGAATCCCCGACCTACGTCAAAGAACTTATCCCTTAGATAGAAAGAAGGACTGGTCGAAGACCATGTCATCGGGTGGTTCTGGCGACCGATCTGCACCTCTTCGCCAATCGAACAATAACGCCCTACGCGCGCTGCAAATGCATACCCCGACACATGGTAGGAAAATGCGCCCAGCTCTAACGAATGGTGGTATTCCGTCCATTTCAGACTACTGGGTGCCTCTAGCTTGGAGCCAATTGGTACCTTGACCTGCTTGGCTGGGTTACGCGGCAAAACCTCTATTCCGACTTCTTTTAGGGCCGGAATTGCTACGTTTACCGTTTGTGCCATGCGCAAGCACCTCCTGAATGTGAAGCAGTAGTTTTCGAGGCTCGTCACAGTAGCGCAGCGGAATGACATGCCCGTTCTGTGCACAAGCCACGGCATCACCTTGCGCGCCAAGATCAAATGCGAAAACAGGAAGACCCGTCGCGAGCGCCTCGTGCGTGGTGTAGGAAAAGGTTTCGGGCCAAATGCTGGGAATGAGCCAAGCCGATATGTTGTGCCGCTCTGCAAGCGCCGCAATCTCGCTGCGTTTATATGCGCCTGTTTCGACAAAGTCCTGCCCAAGCGGGAATTGCGGGTCGGCGCGGCCAACGATGACAACGCTCTGAAAGTCGCTTTTCATAATGTGCTCTGACATTTTGCTAAGAACCTTCGCTCCCTTTTGAATGCCAATATCGCCAAGAACGCCAAGAACGCCAAGAACGCCAAGTGATTGGTTACCGTTCGGGCCTATCGGACAAACTGCACCCACTGGCGCAATCGCATGGGGAGCAACGCTGATCTGCGTATTCAAGCGAGGGAAGGCATCGGCCATTAACGTCGCGCTATCGTTCGAAAAGCAAACGATCTGTTCGGATACTTCAAGCAGCTTTCGCCAGTTTTCACGCCAGACTTTATTACTGATCTTACCCCGCGTTTGTCCTAGAAAGTCATGACGTTGGTCGCGCGTTTCTTGCGTTGGGAGTCCTTGGAATTTGTTATTTGAATCCAACAGGCAATAGGATGGGCTAACGGCAAAATAATCGTGCACGAGAAACGTTAAACGGGCCGTTTCAACCTGCTTTAGCGTCAACACGGTTTCGATCAGATCAAGCGGATCAGGATCCCCAACAGCGCAGGAATATATCAAGCTGCGCATCTTGATAGGGCACAGCAGCCGGTGAAGAAGGGCTGTATCATCCGTATCGCCGTAGATCATTCCTTGCGGGGTATGTACCTCAACCCGCCACCGCAAAAGTCCGCCGACCCGCAGAACGATCGCTGCGCAGTTTCTATCGGAATGCTCCGCCAGTTTTTCCTGCAGGTAAAGCTCTGCACCGCCGCCGAGAGAATGGGCAATATAGATAGAAACACTGTTCTGCGTGGCGGCTAAACACGTGATCGCCGCATAGAGTCGCGCGCTGCGAAGTGGGTCCTCTGCAATAAAGCGCTGCACAGATTGATCGAAGGCCGGATGCCGTTTGGAAACGATTTTATTATTTCTGGCAATCGCCGCGCGCTTTGCTGCACTCCCGAAAGAGGCCCCGCCGCGATGTTCGACAAAGAGATTCGGTTGGCACATATGAAGCCCGCCCAGCGACGTTGCTTTCTGACACCAATCGACTTCCTCGCCGTAGCCTTTTCCAAAGACCGGATCAAAGCGCGGCGTTTTTCGCAAGAAACTAGTATTGATCGCCATGCAGAACCCGACACCCGTGGGCGCTTCTTTATAGGCAAAGGCGGAAATCTGATTGCTCAGCCGTGCGTCGATTTGATCGGCAACCCCCGCTTCAAGCTGCGAGGATTGGCATATCAGCGGTGCCGAAAAAATCTCAGCGTCGTTCGACAAGGGCGTTACCGTCGCAACGCGAGGGTTCTTTAAGATTGGCAACACAAGACGCTGGGCCCAGTCCTTTGGCACTAACGCGTCTGAATTCAGCAGAACCACATGGTCACGGTGCTCTAACGCGCGCGCAAAGGCCTTGTTGACGCTACCGATAAAGCCGAGATTTGTCTCATTCTCTATCAAATCAACCTCGTGCCCAAGGTGACGTTGTTCGTCACACCAAACCCGTAGCATTGGACGCACCCTTGCGTCGGTCGAGCAATCCTCAATGAGTATCAAACGCCATGGTAAATCCGTGTGTTGGGCGACACGTTGCAAAGCGCTTTGCAGCACATCAAATGCGT
>NZ_JBAUHO010000204.1:0-15107 GCF_049680325.1 Planktotalea sp. | reverse complement strand
ACCACCAACGATGATCCCTAGTGCATACGGTAACAGTAAAATGACGAAAGCTATATCCCAAAGCCCAACTTCAGACGGTTTGCGAAAGTGGTGCTGAAGACGTCCATCAAGGTCTTGACGTTCAACTTCGAGCTGATCGTCTATAAATTTCTTGTAGCCGTCTCGATCACGAATTGCTCTTACAACATCAGAGAAATACAGCATTGTTAGTGCTGCGACTATGAACAGCACAAAGATACTTAACCAATTAAACCCTGAAAAATAATAGATTAGTATAAACAGGGCCAAAAACATGATTGGTCCACGAAAAACCAAAATCAATCTTAAGATAGAACTGTAGAACTTCGTGGGTAACTGCAACAAGTGATACAAGACAAAGCCGTAGCCCAATATCCAGATACCGCTTCTCACAAGTGAAGGTAGATCTACAATTACGAAAATCTCATCTACACCAAAATGCTTTAGGTATGCTCTTTGACTTGAGTACGAAAAAATATATATCGAAACAGAAAGCAAACCTAATAACAGGGCTTCACTCTTTAAGTTTTCTGCCTTCAAAAAGTTCGAGAAAGGTTTTTCTTCACTCATCAGCATTCTCGCAGGTTAGATTATAGAAATATTCTCGAATCAAAACACAACTACTTGGCGAATATTAGTCATCATCTTCAGAGCTGCCAACAAAAAGGCTCAAGTTTCAAAAATGGATACCAAGAACAACTAAGCACGGCTACAATTATCGAGGTTTGTGAACTCACAAAAGTTTCAATTCCCTTGGCGATGAAAGCCCTCCCAGGGTCAGGCGTGGTCCCGCTCAACGCGCGGTGGGGTAACTTAGCATTAGGACATAAACCCCAAACTCCCCCTCGGTTAACCACTGAAATCAGGATCACGACTCGCCCACAAAGCGAGCGCCGATCATCTTGCGCAAGACGACGCGGTCAACAGCCGCCAGAGCGAGCAAGGGGATTAAAACACCCCGAAACCTTCGAACGATCCGCTTCATGGCGGCCGCCACTTTTAGAATTCACATGTTCAGGGTCAAATAGCGGCAGGGCAAACGCCCTCAGCCGCCGTTTGTGCGTGCCTCGATGATCGCCACGGCCTGCGCCACGGCGTCCTCGATACTCAGATCAGAGGTATCAATCAGAACCGCGTCCTGCGCAGGCTTCAGCGGTGCCTCGACACGTTCCATATCGCGCGCATCGCGGGCCTGAACATCGGCCAGCACCTCTGCGCGCGTCGATGGATCGCCCTTGGCATTCAATTCCAGAAACCGCCGCTCTGCGCGCACCTCCGGCGAGGCGGTCACGAATAATTTCACCCGCGCATCAGGGCAGATCACCGTACCGATATCGCGCCCGTCCAGCACCGCGCCGCCAGAGCGCGCCGCAAAGGCGCGTTGGAAATCCACAAGCGCAGCACGCACCTGCGGGATCACCGCCACGCGGCTCGCCGCTTGTGCAACATCCGGCGTGCGCAGGCCCTCTGCATCAAGGTCTTCAGCGACCAAAGCCAACGCTGCCTCAATCGGTTCAACGCCGAGCAACGTCTTGGCCCCGACCGCGCGATACAAAAGCCCCGTATCCAAATGGGCGAACCCGAAATGCGCGGCAACGGCTTTGGACAATGTGCCTTTGCCAGCCGCCGCAGGCCCGTCGATTGCGATTGCAAATCCGTTCATCGTGTTTTGCCCCGCTCCAACACCCAAAAGATCACCAAAGTCAGCAAAGCCACCCCGAGCACGCTATACTTGAGGATCGTCGCCTCATTGGCAAATCGCACGGCAATATCGAACCCCTCTTCAATGCGCAGTTTCTTCAGAAAGGTATTCTCGGTCAGGTCGGCAACCAGATAGGCCAGCGGCAAAAGCGCATATAGCCCGATGATTACCCCGTTCCGACGTGGACGGATATGGCGAAACAGGATCACCAGCGATACTGCCAGCAAAGGCGGGAACAGCGTATCAAGCCAACGGAACACACCGAAAAAGATGCGCTGCCCGTCTTCGCCAATCGCCTCCAGAAAGCCACGCGCTTGCCCCGCCGTATATCCCGTCATGCGCAAATCCAGCGCAGCACTGTCACCAAATGGCGCGCCAAAGGCAAACACTTGCAAGACGTTCAGCGCCGCGAACAGGCCAAGCGCCGCAAACAGCACATATCGGGCCCGACGCGGCAGCGACGTCATCGGTTGCTCCGCGTGATCTTGGCCCCCAGCTGCTCCATAAGCGGCTCGAAAATCGGGAAGGACGTGGCGATCGGACCAGCGTCGTCCACATGTACTGGCTCTTGCGTGCTCATCCCAAGGACAAGAAACGACATCGCGATGCGGTGATCCAGGTGGCTGGCACAAAGACCGCCACCCTTTACGCCGCCCATGCCGCGCCCCTGCACGATCCACCAGTCAGGACCGTCCTCCACCTCGACCCCGTTGGCACGAAGCCCCGTTGCCATCGCGTCAATGCGATCGCTTTCCTTGACGCGCAACTCTTTGACGCCGCGCATCACAGTTGGCCCGTTCGCATTCGCGGCCACAACCGACAACACGGGGTATTCATCAATCATCGACGCCGCACGCTCTGGCGGCACTTCGATACCCTTCATGTCCGGCGAATAGCGCGCGCGCAGGTCCGCCATCGGCTCACCGCCCTCGATGCGCTGGTTTTCATAGGTCAGGTCCGCCCCCATGTCGCGCAGCGTTTCGAACAGCCCCGCGCGCGTCGGGTTCAAGCCGATGTTCGGCACCAGCACGTCGCTGCCTTCAGTAATCAACGCAGCACACACAGGAAACGCCGCCGAGGATGGATCACGCGGCACAGTAATCACTTGCGGCTTAAGCTCGGGCTGACCCGTCAAGGTAATGACGCGGCCCTCGTCAGTTTGCTCAACCGTCAGCTCTGCGCCAAAACCTTGCAACATACGCTCTGTGTGATCGCGCGTTGCTTCCTTCTCGATCACCACCGTTTGGCCCGGCGCATTCAGACCCGCCAAAAGCACAGCCGACTTGACCTGCGCCGAGGGCACAGGGGTGACGTAGCGCACGGGCACCGGCTCTTTCGCGCCAATGATCGTCATTGGCAAACGGCCGCCCTCACGCCCGACAGCAACAGTCCCGAACAGGGCCAAAGGATCAGTGACGCGCGCCATGGGGCGTCCATTCAGGCTCGCATCTCCTGTGAAGGTCGCCACAATCGGCGTCGTCGCCATTGCGCCCATGATAAGGCGCACGCCTGTACCGGAATTCCCGCAATCAATCACGTTTTCAGGCTCGGCAAAACCGCCAACACCAACCCCGTGAACAGACCACTCGCCGCCGCCATGATCCGTGACCTCGGCTCCGAATGCGCGCATGGCCTTGCCCGTGTCCAGAACATCCTCGCCCTCAAGCAGCCCGTAAATACGGGTCTCGCCAACAGCCATCGCGCCCAGAATGAGCGAGCGATGCGAAATCGACTTATCCCCGGGAACATCTGCACGCCCTGTCAAAGGACCGCATTTGGAAGAGGACATCGGAACGGGAGTGCCATGAGAGGACATGCGCAAATCTTTCTTCAAAATCGAGTTAACGCCCCTGATAGCGCAAGCAATTTAGCCCGTCCATCACATGGCCCTTCATCTTGCCAAATAAACTCCGGGGGAGTCTTGGCCCCGCCAAGACGGGGGAGACGGGGGCTGGCCCCCTTTTTGCAAGCAGCGTGAGTTCATGAACGCTATTTACGTATAAACGTAAGATAATGCGGGGTTCGACCTTCGCGTAGCGCCTTTTGCTCGTAGCGCGTCGAAATCCAATCGCTCCACGGGGTTTTCCAGTCTGCGGCGCATGTCGCCGTCCACTCGAAACCCGCGCGCGGCACCTCTTGCAAAGTCTGGCGCACGTAATCCTCAATGTCAGTCGCGACGCGCAATTCAGCGCCGCTGTGCATGACCTGCGCCAAGGCTTCCAGATGCTCGGGCGTCACAAAACGCCGGCGATGATGGCGCTTCTTCGGCCATGGGTCGGGGTAGTTCAGGAACGCCTTGGACACCGATCCATCCGGCAGGACATCAAACACATCGCGCACGTCGCCGGGATGTACCAGCAAATTGGGCACATCGGCTTCGCGAATTTTGCCAAGCAGCATCGCAACGCCGTTGATATAGGGCTCTGCACCGATGATACCTACATCGGGGTTTTCCGCCGCCTGATGCACCAAATGCTCACCGCCGCCAAAGCCGATTTCAAGCCATAAAGGCTTGTCACCAAACAGCGCTTTCAAATCAAGCTTCACGCGCTCGGGATTGGTTTCCCAATCCACGCCATTCAGCGAAAGCTCTTCCAGATCTTCCGCAAGATAGACCTGTTGCTTGCCGCGAAGCGTGTGGCCTTTGAAGCGGCCATAAAAATTGCGCCACGGCGCGCCGGAGGGATGTTTTGTCTCTGTCATGGCGCGCCTTTAGCGCGCTCGTGCGATCTTGTCGAGCAATGCCGCAAGGCCGACAGGATCAGCAAAGAACGGCGAATGCGAGGTTTGCATCTCGTGACGGTCTATTGCAGGAATGCGCTGCGCCATCTCTGTCTGGAATTCAGGCGGGATCGTGCGATCATCCGCGCAGCGGATATAGGACTTTGCAACACCCTCGTAATTTGCACCAAGCGCCAGCTTTGTCACTTGCGGCAGGTTCGCTTGCGGCACGATGTTTGCTTCGGCAAAGGCAACCGCTTCGTCAGGGCAGTCGTGATAAAACGTCTCGCGTGCCAGCCCCTTTTTCGGCGACCAACTTAGACGGTCTTCACTCATCTCGATCGCATCCAGCAATGGCTGGCGTGCCTGCATCTTGCGCATATCGACTAAAGAGCTGCCCGAGATCGGCGCATACGCACATAAGTAAATCAGCCGCGCAATCTTGCTTGGCTGCGCCTGCGCCGCCGCGGCAATCGGAAAGCCGGCCATGGAATGCCCAACCAAATGAACAGGCGCTTCAATCGCGTTCAAAATGGCATCACGGTAAAGATCGAGCGTCACGTCGGCTATCGGCGTCTTATCCGCCCCGTGGCTTGGCAGATCAATCGCCCGAACGCGATGCCCCAAGCCTTCCAGCGCGGGAACCACATCGCGCCAGCACCACGCCCCATGGCAAGAACCATGGACCAAAAGAAACTCAGCCATCCTTGCCGTGACCGATACTATCGAGAAAACGCATCAGGTGTTTCGCATATAAATCAGGCTGCTCGACGCAGGGCAAATGCCCGGCCTTTCGGATCAACTCAAACCCGGACCCCGGGATCAGCCCCATCAATTCACGCACCATATCGGGCGGGGTCGAGCCATCCTCAGAACCTGCAATCCCCATCGCTGGCAGGCGCAGCCCAGAGGTCGGCGTCATCATATCGGTGTTCGAAATCGCGGCCATACAGGCGTTATATCCAACGGGCGATTGGCGCACCAACATGTTGCGCCACATCTGAAGTTCGGGACTGTCACGGAAGGCTTTGGAAAACCAACGCTCCATCGTGGCATCGGCCACGGATTCAATACCGGCAGCCTTGACGCCTTCAATCCGCTCGTTCCACATATCAGCATTGCCGATCTTCGCGCCCGTGTTGGACAGAACTATCCCGCGGATCAGATCAAGGCGCTTCACGGCCAGGCCCTGCGCAATCATTCCGCCCATCGAAAGGCCAACAAAAACCGCATCGCTCGCGCCCACATGGTCCATCAAACGCTCTGTATCCGTGATGAGCGCACCCATGCCATATGGCCCCTCCGGGCAGGACGACAGCCCGTGTCCGCGCGTATCATAGCGAATGTAACGCAGGCCCGTCTTTGGCATCCTTTCCAGAACGAAATCCCAAAGCCGCAAATCCGTACCAAGCGAGTTGGAAAACACCACGGGTGCCCCGTTCGGGTCACCATCCTCGCGCCAATGAAGCTGCGCATCCCCTGCATCAAACCAGTTCATCATTCTTCTCCCAAGGCCAGATGCACCATGATTTGCCCATGATCCGAGGCCAGTTTGTTATACGGCGCTTCAGGGTGGCTGCCGTCGGTCAAATGATCGTTCAGCACACTGAAATATTCCATTTCACCCAGCGTTCCACCTGCTTCGGGTACAAAATGGCGCGACATGTAAATTTGATCGATACTCTCGTAAACACCGCCAAAGGCAGATGTGAAAACCATATCACGCAAGGACTTTTTCACAAAAAGCTTTTCGGCAGAATGCAGCCGTACCGCGCCAATCGCCTCCTGGATACGCTCGTTTTCTTCGCGCGAATAACGATCGTTGGACGCTTTGGCATTGTGGCGCAGCATCCATGAGTAATTCTTGAATGGCACCTCACCTGCGATAATCTCGCTGCTCACCGCATGTTCGCTATCGTTGAAATCACCCATCACGATCACGGGACGACCTGCGTGCAACTCAGCAACGATATGACTGCGCAGCACCCATGCCTCGGCCATGCGCCGCAATGCGGCCCGCGCCGACCCCAGCGCGCGGCCAACAGGATCGTAATTGGCCAAGTCACTTTCAGGTGCGAATTCCGCGCCTTCGGGGCGCACAAATTCACCAAGCTTGGATTTCAGATGACAGTTGAACACCGTCACCACATCGCGCCCCATCGGAACGCGTGCCTTTAAGATGGGTCGCGAAAGCCGTGAAATACGGTAATGCCCGCCATCATCGCCGCCCATATCCTGAAACGGAATATCCAAAGGTTCAGGCAATTCCTGAATGATCTCGGGCGTTCCCTCAAAGCCAAAGCGCGACAGGATCGCAACGCCGGGGCGACGATGCCCGGCTGCACCATCATTGGCATTGGGCGCAAACGCCAGCGCTGCATCGCGATAGCCGGTGTAACTCAGCTTGCGAAAAATCGCCCTTTTGCGATACCGCTTGGATTGATCGGGGATCACATCCTCGTTGCTTTCTGCGCCCATTTCATCTGCTTCAGCAATGACATCTCGCAGGGCTTTTTCTTCGAAAATCTCTTGAAAACCGACGACATCCGCATCCATCGTGACGATCTGATCGGCCAGCCAGGCTTCTTTCCAGGCATGTTCTTCCCGGGTGTATATCTGAAACTTGTAGTATTCCTTTTCCGCACCAATCAGGTTTTTGACGTTAAAGCTCGCAATCGTTACCCGTTTCATCGCTACCTACTCCAAAGTCGCCAAAGCGCGCGCAAAGACCGCCTTGTCCACATTCCCGCCAGAGGCAGTGACGATCACCGTGTCCGACGTCAAATCATTGCCATGGAACAAGGCCGCCGCCAGCGCCACCGCACCGCCCGGTTCAATCACGACGCGCAAACGTTCAAAGGCCAAACCCATTGCGCGCAGGACCTCGTCTTCGCTTACTGCAAAACCAGCTCCGCAGAGGCGTTTCATGATCGGGAACGTCAAATCCCCCGGTTGCGGCGTGATAATGGCATCGCAGATCGACCCCGTCAGCGCATTGTTACGCTGGATCGCCCCCGCGCTCAAAGAACGGGCCACATCGTCAAATCCGACCGGTTCCGCCGTGCGCACGTTGAACGTTGGCGCATCCGCCTCCAGCGCCATGGAAATGCCAGAGGTCAAACCGCCGCCGCCGCAACAGGTGATGACCTCTGCTTGCGCGATGCCTGTCTCGGCAGCCTGTTCCGCGATTTCCAATCCGCAAGTGCCCTGACCCGCGATAACGAGTGGATCATCGAAAGGCTTAATCAATGTCAGGCCGCGCTCGGTAGACAGTTTCGCACCGATCACGTCACGATCTTCACTGCCCCGATCATAGAGCACCACCTCCGCGCCCAGCGCCTTGGTGTTCTCGATCTTAACGCGCGGCGCATCCTCGGGCATGATGACAACCGATGACGTGCCATGCATCTTCGCGGCCAGTGCCACCCCCTGCGCATGATTGCCGCTGGAAAACGCAATCACACCCTTGGCGCGTTTGTCAGCCTCCATGCCAGAAAGCGCCGACCAGCCGCCGCGAAACTTGAAGCTGCCCGTGTGTTGCAGGCACTCGGCCTTCACAAAAACCTTGCGCCCTGCGATTTCGTCCAGGAAGGGCGATGACAAAAGCGGCGTGCGCCGCACAACGCCCTGGCCGCGCGCATAGGCCGCGCGTATCATTTCAATGTTCATTTCATCTCTCCAATCCACGCCTGCAGAACGCTTACCGCTTCTGGCTCATCCAGAAATGGCACATGGGCGCGATCCGGCACAACGACGCCGCGCGCAGCTGGCAATCGACGCAGCATGTCTTCATAGGTGTCTTGCGTCAGCAGGTCGGAATTGCCCCCGCGAATAATCGCGACGGGCAAGCCGCTTAACGCCTCCAACCAAGGCCAAAGGTCCGGCACGGCGGCATGGCTACTTGCCTCAACCGCATCGCGCAGTTTGGGATCGTAGCTTAGTTCCAGACCATCATCGGTTTGCACAAAGAATTTGGCGACCTCTTCTTCCCAGCGGCGCATCGGCACATTCGGGAACATATGGCGCAACACATGCGCGCGCGCACTTGCGGCTTCTGCGAGCGTCAGCGCTTTTGGTTTCACACCAAGATAGGTCATGATCGCCTCAAGCCCGCTCGCATCCAGCACTGGCCCGACATCATTGATTGCAACGCCGATCAGGCGCGCCTTCAACGTTGCGGCCAGTCCCATCGCAATCAAGCCACCGCGCGACGTGCCAAGCACAGCAGCCTTCTCCAACCCGAGATGATCCAGCAATTCCACCGCATCCTGCGCCTCGCGCAGGATGTTATAGGTGTTGAAATCTTCTGCCCAATCGGACTGCCCACGCCCACGGTAATCAAGCCGGATAACCCGGCAACCTTTGAGGTGGGGCAGCACATAATCAAAATCGCGGCTGTCACGCGTCAGACCGGACAGGCAAAGGATCGGCAGGCCGGTGCCTTCATCTTCATAGAACAGGGAAAGGCCATCGGAGGTTTCAAATCGGGGCATCAAAGACCTGCGAGTTTGGGGATTTCAGTGAGATCGCTCAGCACATGCTGCGGCTCTGCAAAGAGACGGTCCATCGGCTCGCCCGCGCGGTTGACCCATGCCGTTTCAAAACCGAAACCGCTTGCCGCCGCTGCATCCCAGCCATTGGATGAGACGAAAAGAACCTCGTCAGCGGCGCACTTGAAGCGATCCAGAACCAACTGATAGACGCGCGCATCCGGCTTGAACACGCCCACATCTTCGACCGAAAGGACTGCGTCCAGATAGGTTTCTATGCAGGCGGATTCCACCGCCCCTTCCAGCATGGCAGGCGAGCCGTTCGACAGGATCGCGGTCTGCAAGCCCCCTGTTTTCAACGTGGCCAACATCATTGGCACTTCGCGGTAGGCGGCAAGTTCCCAATATAGCGCCAAGAGCCGCTCGCGCAGCTCCATGTCACCATCCAGCCCCGTACGTTCAAGCGCCCAATCAAGGCCATTTTCGGTGACCGTCCAGAAATCAATATAGTTGTCGCTGACAGCGCGTAGCCAAGAGTAGCTTAGTTGCTTTTGACGCCAGAACTCTGCCAGCTCGCCAGCTTTCGCAGCCAAGGCTTCGCGGCCCGGTTCCGCAGCCGCGATACGCGCAGCGGCACCAACATCGAAAAGTGTGCCATAGGCATCAAATACGCAAACTTTTATCGGCATGAACGCCCCCATTTTGCGCCACCATGGCGCGCGCTGTTTAGGGGGGCAAGGTACTTGCGCTAGATTTTCAACAAAACCGCGCCGTTGCGCCCCGCCGTCATAACGCGTTCATGCGCTGTAGCGGCGTTTTCCAGCGGCATGATCTCGTGAACCGCAGGCGTCAACGCGCCTTCGGTCAGTGCCTTGTGCAACGCGGCAATCGCAGCGGCGCGCGGGGCCGCTTCAAGGATATAGACAAGCACGATATCAATGGTGATTGCTTTGAACAGCAACGGCCCGAACGGCAACGTCGGGGCCATGTCGATCTGCGAGCCATAGGCCGCAATCACCCCATTCGCGCGCATCACCTCAGCCAAAAGGGCGGCATTTGCGCCAAACTCGACTTCGACCGCGCGATCCACGCCGCGACCCTTTATGAGCTCCAGGATTTGCGCCGCCAAGTCAGGGGCGCGGTAATCAAGCACATGATCCGCCCCCGCCGCCTTCACCCGCTCAAAGCCACTTGGAGAGGCCGTCGCAATAACCGTCGCACCGCCCCATTTCGCCAATTGCACCGCGTTATGTCCAACCGCGCCAGCGCCGCCCGAAACCAGCAATATTTGCCCGGTGACATCACCGCCACCAAATACCGCATGCGCCGCCGTGAGGCCGGGAATTCCCAGCGTTGCGCCTGCCTCTAGTGACACCTCGTCGGGCAAAGCCACCGCCTGTTCAGACGGGACAACAATCGCCTCGGCGGCTGTTCCAAAGGCGCGCTGCCATTGCCCGTTCCAGATCCAGACCCGCTGGCCAATGCGCGCGCTATCAACACCAGCGCCAACCGCATCAATAACGCCTGAACCATCGGAATGGGGAACCACCAGATCAAACGCGGGCTTGAAAACCCCTGGCCGCGAACCTGAACGCGCTTTCGCATCGGAGGGGTTCACGCCTGAATAGGCCAGTTTTACACGAACCTCGCCAGCGGCGGGTTCAGGCAATGCGATGTCATGCAGGGCAAGAACATCGCCCGCTGAACCGAATTCGGAATACCCAATCGCGCGCATATCGTGTCCTTATTTTTGTGCGGTGAAACCCGTTTCCGCGTCGCAGAAGGGCTCGAATTGAAGTCTAAGAATATCATCTGCAAAGCTTAAAACACCGATCTCGGGCGCGTCATGTGCGGGGGTGAAGCCCTCCCAATCCCAAGCAGGCACGGGAGGTGGAGCCTGATAGAGCACGGCACGGATCGAGGCAAAAGGCAAACCCTGCGTCACGCCTTGCATGTGACGATGCACATGGCCGAACAAAAGCTGGCGCACATTCGGCGCGGCGGCGAGCAGGTCGATCAGCTCTTTACCTCTGTCGATACGGCTGGGGTCCAACATTGGATAGCCCAAGGCTAGCGGTGGATGGTGGCAAAACACCAATGTCGGGGTTTGTGTGTCGCGGGCCAGCTCGGCCGCGAGCCAGTCACGGCGCGCGGTGCAGAAAGATCCGTTGCCGCTGTTTTCCGTCAGCGTATCGAGGCAGATCAGGCGCAACCCATCAATCGTCACTGCGTATTGGATAAAGCCGCTTTGCACATTGGGGGGCAAAGGCAAGGCGCTTGAAAACGCATCGCGCGCATCGTGATTCCCTGTCATTGGCAGGTACCGCACACCCAAACCCTGCAAGCGTTGCGCAAGCTCTTGGTAATTCTGCGCGCTCGGCTCATCCACCATATCGCCAGAAATGACACAGAGATCGGCGTCAGAATGAATGCGTGCAACGTAATCAATCAGCGCGCCCAAACGAGCACGCGGATCATAGCCGAATTGAGTGCCCGTAGACGTGAAATGCAGATCGCTAAACCAAAGCAGTTTGACCATCAGGCCCTGCGCAAACGGATCACAACATCGACCTTGGCAATTTCCATGCCCTCGGGCGCGTCGGGCAGCGCTGCGATCACCAGATCCTCGGCACGCGCATCGCTTAAGCGACCTTCGTCTTCCCAATAGAAATGCGGGTGATCGTGGATATTAGTGTCAAAATAGCTCTTTGAACCGTCGACGGTGATTTCTTGCACAAGCCCCACATCGCAAAACGCGCGCAGCGTATTGTAAACGGTTGCCAGCGAAACGCTTTCACCATGAATTTTGGCGGAAGCAAACAGACCCTCTGCCGTGACATGGCGGTTCTTACCGTCACCCACCAGCAAATCAGCCAGGGCAAGGCGTTGCCGTGTCGGGCGCAAGCCTGCACCTGAAAGCCAGTCAGCGGCGCGTTCTTGGGATGTCGGCTGTGTCATCACTCGTCCTTGTGTATCTGCCCGCTATATAAGCGTGAATGCAGAGCGTTTTCAATTCCCAGATGTGAGGCCTTGTAAATCCGCTCTCTTGCACGTTTCCTTGTGGCGATGTTAGACCTAGGAAAACACGCGATATACTGGAGCCATCATGTCCAATTTCCCCAGCAGCTTTGACAAAGACGACTTGCTGAAATGCGCACGCGGAGAGCTGTTCGGAGAGGGCAACGCCCAGCTTCCAGCCCCGCCCATGTTGATGATGGACCGTATCACCGATTGCTCTGGCGACGGCGGCGCGCATGGCAAGGGTCATATCGTGGCAGAGTTCGATATCACGCCTGATCTGTGGTTCTTTGACTGCCACTTCCCCGGCAACCCGATCATGCCCGGCTGTCTTGGCCTTGATGGTCTTTGGCAATTGACCGGCTTTAATTTGGGTTGGCGCGGCTGGCAGGGTCGCGGCTATGCGCTTGGGGTTGGCGAAGTGAAACTCAAAGGCATGGTGCGCCCCGATCGCAAAATGCTGACGTATAAGATCGACTTCACCAAGGCGATTCAGACACGTCGTTTGACCATGGGCGTCGCTGACGGGATCGTCGAAGCGGACGGTGAGGTGATTTACGAGGTGACTGGGATGAAGGTGGCGCTGAGCGAGAGTTGAGCCGTTCCGCGTCTTGGCCATTTGTCAGCCAAGACGCGGGATGTTTCGCATCAGGTTAGACTTACTTTTCTAGATTCCTGTGCCTTCAAAAAACGCCTGTCGCTGTTTTTTCTTGACGTAGGTCCAAGCGACAAAACGGCTGACCTTCTGACCCTGCGCCATTTCTACGATTTCAACATCAGCAACTTTCGCTTTCCTCAGAATTCGTTGAAGCGGAAACAAGTTGTCCTTTTTTGACACCAATGACGTGAACCACACACACTGATCCGCAAAAGCGCGGCTTTGCTCGATCATGTTTGCAATGAACTTTATCTCGCCCCCCGGGCACCAAAGTTCTGCATTTTGCCCCCCGAAGTTAAGCTTGCTCGACGGGTCTTTCCCAAGGTTCTTCCATTTTCTCTGCGTGCCTTTGTTGGCTTGATCCACAGAGGCATGAAAAGGCGGATTGCACAGAGTTACGTGAAAAAGGTCTTGTGGTTCTATCACCCCTCGAAAGGTGTCTTCCGGTGTGTTTTGCCGCCGCAGGTCAATCTTCAGCTTATTGTTGTCGCATATCTGTTGTGCAGATTTTAGCGCACCCGGGTCTATGTCGGCACCTGTGAAGTGCCAGCCGTATTCGCGTTGACCGATAAGTGGATAAACCAGGCTGGCACCGGTCCCGATGTCCAAGGCTTTGATAGCGTCGCCCTTTGGAATACCCTTCGCGTTATCACGCGCAAGCAAATCTGCAAGGTAATGGACATAATCGGCCCGTCCAGGAATCGGCGGACATAAATAGTTCGCGGGAATGTCCCAAAAACCTATTTCATAGTGGGTCTTTAATAATGCGCAATTTAGCATTCGAACCGCATCAGGGTTTTTGAAATCAATCGTCTCAGCGCCAGCAGGATTGCTTATGACATACGCATCAAGCCCTGGCACTTGCGCCACCAAGCGGTCAAAATCATAGCCTTCGCGATGTTGATTGCGTGGGTGCAGGAGTGTTTTGATCGCCATGTGATACCTTTGATACGTTCAGGACACGACGCGGGCCAAACCATCTTGATCCCAAAAAAGCAATTCAAAACCCTATGCTAGTCCTTCCTGATCCGCGCCCCGCTCTTATCGGCGAAGGCTGCCAAGCGCGCCCTTGCATCTGGCTGCGTGTTCACAACACCCGCAACAACCGATTCCGCGTAGGCCGCATCCATGGCCGACATATTCTGCATGTGGCTGACCGCCGAACAGATCGCGAAGTTGGACAGCGGCAGGTTCTCAGCCGCGCGGCGTGCCAGTTCCATTGCTTTGTCAAAGACGGACCCTTCCACACGGTATTGCGCAAGGCCGACCTTTTCAGCCTCCTCGCCCGAATAGACGCGCCCCATAAGCATCATGTCGATCATTCGCGATTTACCAACTAGATCCGTCACGCGGATCGTGGCGCCGCCGCCTGTGAACAAGCCGCGCTGGCCCTCGGGCAGAGCGAAGTACGTGGTGTCGTTCATCACCCGCACATGGGCAGAGCTGGCCAGTTCCAACCCGCCGCCAACCACAGCGCCCTGCAACGCCGCGATGATGGGAACACCGCCATATTCCATTTTGTTGAATGCCTCGTGCCAGCGCAGGCACAGATGCATGAATTCGGCCGGACTGCGATCTTCGTCGTGATGTTCAACCAGATCCAGACCCGCGCAGAAATGATCCCCCGCGCCTGCCAGCACAATCGCTCGAACCCCGGCGCGCGGCGCGACAGAAAAGAAATCAACCAACTCTTCCACCGTGCCACTATCCAGCGCATTACGCTTGCTCGGGCGGTTCAGGGTTACAACCCAAACGCCGTTTTCACGTTCTTCCACCGCGAGGTTGCTAAAGCGGGTGATATCAATCTGAACAGTCATGGTGCGGCCCCTTGCTAAACTTGTGTTATGATTTGGGTAGCTGCTCCAAATCAGTGGCACAAGAATAGAGAAATGCAGGGACGCACCGTCACTTTGAAAGCAGCGCGTGCGCGCGGCTTTATTTAACGGCTAGCCCCGCCATATCCGGCAAACGCCCCTGCACCGCCCAACCGGTTTTATCCGCAGCATCTTCGGTGATGGCGAGCGTCAGTGTGTTCTCGCCTGCGCTTAGAGGCAGATACACACTGTCCCAATAGCCAACCGTGCCAAGGAAACGATAGTCGCGCATCGTGTATCTGTCCGAGGCAGCAAACAGCAAATTGCCATTCAAATAGACCCGCACATCGTCACTAAAGCCAAAATCGAACGCACGGGTGCCCGTTTCCTCTGCGGTGATTGTGACCTGTGCAAAGACCGTGTCCTTGCCCGCTTCAACGCCTTGCAATCGCGCCAGATTGACCAAGCCTGACGCCTCTGCCTCAAGCGCGTGGTAGGTCGCATTCTGCGCCATATCGCCAAGCTCGGTCTTGCCCGCCAGCACTGCGCCATCAAAAGCATCCGAGACCTGCCATTGCGAAATCGTCCCCTCTGCGGCAGGTTCAGCCATGATTGGCTTTCCCGCCAACGCGACGCTTTCGGCGGGTGTCACGTTAATGTTGGATACCCACGCAGGCCCCCCAAGA
>NZ_JBAUHO010000203.1:0-14548 GCF_049680325.1 Planktotalea sp. | reverse complement strand
GGTATAGCCCGCAAATACGAATGGCCTGTTTGCCTACCACTGTCGCTTCGATCCAGCGTGCCTGCTCGTCGGCCTCATCGCCGGGCAGGCCGCGCTGCACATCTTCCAAAGGCAGTTTCGACAGAATCGCGACACCGTTGAAGGACTTTTGCCCGTGGGTTTCGACGTTATACCCCATTTCCTCGAACATTTCGCTGGGGAAGCCCTCATCAACTGTTTTGATTTCCTGCAAAAGCGCGACGTCTGGTTCTGCCTCTTTCAGCCAAGCGGGCAAGGCCGCGATACGCGCTTTGATACCGTTGATGTTAAACGTAGCGATTTTCATGGGCGCGCGCTCCTTTGTTCCGCCCCAGCTATCCCCCAAGCGCGCTGGCCACGCAAGCGCGCCAGCCTCGAAAACGTCGTTTAGTTCAGATTTTTCCCCGTGCAGGGCAGGCCACATTCTTTGATAACGTCCCACAATTGATGGAGGGGCGATATGTTCAAGGTTCTTAATTTTTTCAAATCCAAAACCGGCGCGCTTCAGCCAATGTCACAGCGTTCGCGTTTTGAGGCAGTACAAGAAGAGCTAAACGCCGTTCTGGCAGAGCTGAACGACATGCCCAGCGTCACCATCGATCCTTCTGCGCGGGTCATTCAAATTATCGCGCCCGAGCAGTTCGCCGACGAAGCGCTTGCATTGCCTGCGCCTGAAACAGAGCCGGAATTAGAAGGCGCGCAGGCTACGGGGTCATAAATCAGGACCCGATCGGGCAAACAGCGTTGCCTTGGTAACCTGAAGCGATTCGCCTTTTCCGAGAAGTTCAACCCTCAATTCGCATTTTGCGTGTTGAGCGTCTTGCTGTTTTTGAGGCGATTTCATACTGTGCCGTTAAATTTTTTTCGATCTGTGGATAACTCTTTAAGCAGCCGAACTCCAATTTGTTGCATCGTGAGTTTAATGTGGACAACTCAAAGGTTAACACGCAGAAAGAATGAAGTGCTTTTAAATACACGTTATGCGTGCAAGCCTTTTGACACTGAAACTCAATTGGAGAGACAAGATGTCTGCACTTCGTAAAACGTCACCAGCATTCACAACACCAACAACTGATATCCATAGCGGGCAAGGCGCGGAATTGTTTACCGCAGGCGCAGCGCCCAGCGTTGATGGCACACACACACATATGTTCTCGTCAGGCTCTGCGCCTAGTGTCGAAACGGCACAGTTTAGCGGCGCTTTGACAGAGCTTTTCTCGTCAGGATCCTAATCGAACCTGCTGCCTGAATTGAAGTGCTGGAGCGATCGCTCCGCTTAGGAGGAAAATAAATATGTCCGATAATGTGGTCGCATTGTTCCAGCATTTCAAACCTGAAACCAATAGCTTAGGGGCGCTCGCTCATAGTTTTTCCACGACGCGCAGGGATCACAATGATGTCTATTGGTTGAAAGAAAACTCCGAACTGTTGAATATTCTGGAATGCACGCATCAAGAGGTCAGCGCGCAGGACATCGAATGTTACCGCAGTTTTTACCAAAGCCTTCCTGATCGGCTTGCGTTCTTTCCGCAGTATTATCGTTTCCTGACGTCAATTGCGCTTGATCTTGAGGCGCTTGGCATGGAGGGCACTGTTGCGCAGCAGCTTTGTCACTTTGTGGATCGGCAAGGTTTGGCTATGGCCGAACTCTCTGATTTGCAACGCGCGGAGGCACAGCGCCTGCTCGCGCGCCGCGATATCGCCCAAGATGGCAGTGCGGCGCTAAGCGCACGTTTGCATGAGTTTATGGATCATACCACCAGCTTTGCTATTCCGAACCGAAAAGCCGCATACGAGCTGACGCATATTGTTTTCTACCTGTCCGAATATGGTCGGCGCGACCCGGAGCTAAGCGAAAAAGCCTGCAAAAGCCTTTTGTTTACAGGGATTTTGGCGCATCTGGAAGAGAATGCCGATTTGCTAGCCGAGGTTTGCGTTGCGCTGCGGTATGCTGGGCGCACGCCGCCAAAGGAATGGGAGCGTTGGGTTGAAACCGTGGTCCAGGGCTTTGATTTGAGCGTCGGACAGGCCGATCCCGCATTTGACAACTATCACGAATACCTTGTCGCGAATTGGGCCTGCGCCGAGATGGGCGCGCCAAACCTATCGGGTGTATATTCGGGTAGCGGGCAGACGTTCCTAAGCCCTGTCGCACCTCTCGGGGCGATGCGGGCAGTGTCCGAAACACTATTCGAATTGCGCAGTCCGCGCCTGACAAGCTGGGACAGAATGGAGCGCCGATTGACCGACGCGTTACCAGATGTCGTCGCGGAGCATCTTAAACGCGTGGCGTCAGCTTGCCCCGAATTCAGCGCGTTTTTCGAGCATTTTTCTCGCACGGCTCATCCGTCGGCTCAGGCGCATTCGATCAAGCAGCCAAGTCAGATGGAGCGCGCGAAATGAAAGTGGCAAGACTAAACGCGCCAACTTTAGGGGGCCTCGGCGGCTTGCTATTAATTGTGCTTTATTGCTGTTTTGCGACAGGCGCGGATGCGATCACGCGCAGCATTGCACAAGGGTTTGCCGCGCCGCAGCTCTATTGTTTTTCTGGCGGCATTGTTGCTTTGCTTAGCATCGCAGGGAACGGTTTGGGTCAGGGCAAAAGATCGTTCATTTCAAAACGCCCGCTGACATTGGCGTTGCGCTCTGCCTTGTTCATCCTTTCGTCGGTCTTTTACTTCTTTGCGTTTCGCGGGCTGGCGTTTGCAGAGGTTTTCATCTTTATCGCTTTGGTTCCAATTTTCGCCGGGCTCCTCAGCGGTCCGATCCTGGGGGAATCTGTGCGTTGGCAAAGCTGGCTTGCGCTGATCGCGGGCGCGGGCGGTATGCTTTTGCTATACCCCCAAGGCACCGCGCTTCTGACTCTGGCACATCTAAGCGCGCTTATGGGGGCCATGAGCGGTGCCGGAGCGATGGTTCTTGCCCGCCACATCAGCCGCGATGACAGCAACGCCTTGCTGCAAGTTCTCTATCCGAACCTGACGATGTTTGTGGTCATGGGGTGCATATTACCCTTTGTTTACAAACCGATGGTGGCGCAGGACATGATTTTGATCGGCTTGTACGCAAGCCTGTTGTTTCTGGCGCGCTGGGTGCTTGTGCTGGCGCTGACGCGGATCAAGGCCTATGTGGTCACTTTGCTGATGAACATGCAATTCGTGGCGATGGTCATTGCAGGCGCGGTGTTCTTTGATGAAACGCCCGGCTTGAATTTATTTGCAGGCGTGGCGATCATCATTTTGGCTGGCGCATATGTGTTTCTAGAACAAATGTGGTCTGATATTGCCAAAAAGCAGCAGAAAATCATCCGATTTGGCCCGCCGCATATCATTCACAGCGCATCGGATGCGATGCATACGCATGGCGTCGCTGTGCGCCCGATTTCTTTTACATTGAGAAGCTAGTTCCGCAGCCGCAAGAACTGGTTGCGTTGGGGTTTTTAATGGTAAAGCGGGCACCGATCAGCTCTTCGGAAAAATCAATAACGGCGTTTTCCAGAAACGGCAATGAAACCGTGTCGATCACAACCTTTTCGCCCGCGCTTTCGAGCACAAGATCATCGGCAGCTGGCGCATCCAGTTTGATTTCGTACTGGAAACCGGAACAACCGCCGCCCTCGACAGCGATACGCAGCGCTTGGCCCTGATTGGCCGCACCAATTTCGGACAAGCGTTCAAAGGCACGCGGGGTCACTTTTGGGGGTAGGTTCATCGAATTGGCTCCGCCTGTTGGCTCTTTGCTCCAAGCGCAATATAAGCGGGGCTGGGACAAGCGGCAAGGACGGGACTTCATGCGCGCATCATATTATTGCGATCCGGGCCAGACCCGAGGGCGTCTTGCGCCCGAAGAAGAAAGCGTACACCGCACCTGTTTTCAACGCGATAGGGACCGGATCATCCATTCCAGCGCGTTTCGCCGCCTCAAACACAAAACGCAGGTTTTCGTTGAACATGAGGGCGATTATTTTCGCACCCGCCTGACGCATTCCATTGAAGTTGCGCAGGTTGCACGCACAATTGCGGGTGCTTTGGGTCTGAATGGTGAGTTGACCGAAGCAATCGCGCTGGCCCATGACCTTGGTCATACGCCCTTTGGGCACACTGGCGAGGATGCGCTTGATGCTTTGATGCAACCCTATGGCGGCTTTGACCATAACGCGCAGGCGGTAAAAATCGTCACCTCGCTGGAGCGGCATTATGCTGATTTCGACGGGCTAAACCTGACGTGGGAAACGCTGGAAGGGCTGGCCAAGCACAACGGTCCTGTCACAGGCACTTTGCCCTTTGCGCTTGCTGAATATAATGCGCGCCATGATTTGGAGCTGCACACACATGCCAGCGCTGAAGCACAGGTTGCGGCGCTTTCGGATGATATCGCATACAACAACCACGATCTGCATGACGGTTTGCGCGCGGGATTGTTTTCGCACGATGATATCTGCGCGTTGCCAATTGTGGGCGCGGCCTTTGCCGAGGTTGATAGTCTTTACAGTGATATTGACCCGACGCGCCGCATGCATGAGGCGCTGCGCCGGGTCTTTGGTGTGATGGTCTCTGATGTGATCGCCACGAGCCGTGCAAACCTGTCAGAAAGCGGTGCGCTGACGGCGCAGGATATCCGTGATTTGGGGCGACCTGTTGTCAAGTTTTCAAACGGGTTATGGGCCGACCTTAAAGTTATTCGCGCGTTTTTGTTCAAACATATGTACCGCGCGCCGGCGGTGGTGGAGATGCGCGCGCGCGTTACGCGTATTGTTGAAGAGTTGTTTCCGTTTTTTATGAACAATGCTGAAGCTTTACCCGAAGAATGGCGCATGGATATTGCGCGCGCCAAGGACGAGACAGAGCTTGCCCGTATTGTGGCCGATTACATTTCGGGAATGACGGATCGGTTCGCTCAACAGGAACACGACAGGCTTTTGGGGTGATCGGTGCGGGGGCTGGCCCCCGTGGCTTGCTGGGCTCTGCCAGAGTTTAATTGGCAAAATGAAGCGGTCCGGTTTGGCTTGACCATTGAAAGTAAAGCGGTGCGGGCGTATGACGCGCGCAAACCCAAGGAAACGTATTGATGAATCTCTTTACTGATATTCGCAGCGCCGTTTTGAGCGCTTTGGAAACCATGCAGGATGCAGGCACTTTGCCGCGCGATCTGGACTTTGCCAATGTGGCGGTCGAGCCACCGCGCGATGCGGCGCATGGGGATATGGCCACCAATGCGGCGATGGTGCTGGCCAAGCCTGCACAGATGAAGCCGCGCGATATTGCAGACGCACTTGCAACGCATCTGGTAGCGGATGCGCGTATTGAAAGCGCCGAGGTTGCAGGCCCCGGATTTTTGAACATGCGCCTTTCGGATGGGCTTTGGCAGGGCGTTGTTGCCGCTGTTTTGGAGCAGGGCGCTGATTTTGGCCGCTCGAGCAAGGGGCAGGGCAAGAAGGTTAACGTCGAATATGTTTCGGCCAACCCGACGGGACCTTTGCATGTGGGTCACACGCGCGGCGCGGTCTTTGGCGATGCGCTGGCAAGTCTGCTGGATTACGCGGGCTATGATGTGACACGTGAATACTACATCAACGACGGCGGTGCACAGGTCGATGTGCTCGCGCGCTCGGTTTATCTGCGCTACCTTGAGGCACATGGCCAAGAGGTTGCGTTTGAGGATGGTACATATCCCGGGGACTACCTTATTCCCGTCGGCATCGCGCTGAAGGAAAAGGTCGGCGCGGACTATGTAGGAAAGCCAGAAGCCGACTGGCTGCTGGATGTGCGCGAGTTTTCGACCGAAAAAATGATGGACCTGATCCGCGCCGATCTGGCGTCCCTCGGGATCGAGATGGATGTGTTCTATTCCGAAAAGTCGCTTTATGGCACGGGCCGCATCGAGGCTGCGATCAATGCGTTGAAAGACAAGGGTCTGATCTACGAAGGTGTGCTTGAGCCACCAAAAGGCAAAAAGCCCGAAGATTGGGAGCCGCGCGAGCAGACGCTGTTCAAGTCAACCGAACATGGCGATGACGTCGATCGCCCTGTGATGAAATCCGACGGTGCCTGGACATATTTCGCACCCGATATCGCCTATCACTATGATAAAGTCACACGCGGTTTCGATATGCTGATCGATGTTTTCGGTGCCGATCATGGTGGCTATGTCAAACGGATGAAGGCGGCGGTTTCGGCGCTCTCGGATGGCAAGGTGCCGCTGGATATCAAGCTGACTCAATTGGTGAAACTGTTCAAGAACGGTGAGCCGTTCAAAATGTCCAAACGGGCAGGGACTTTTGTGACCCTGCGCGATGTGGTGGATCAGGTCGGCCCCGGCGCGACGCGTTTTCATATGCTGACACGCAAAAACGATGCGCCGCTTGATTTCGACTTTGACAAGGTGCTGGAGCAATCCAAAGACAACCCCGTATTCTACGTTCAATACGCAAATGCACGGGTGAATTCGGTACTGCGCAAAGCTGCCGAGGCAGGCATTGATCTGAGCGCAACGCCTGACCTAAGCGTGATAAGCCATGAAGCAGAGATCGCCGTTGCCAAAAAACTGGCAGAGTGGCCACGCCTTGTTGAATTGGCCGCGCGGACGAACGAACCGCATCGGATTGCTTTCTATCTATATGATTTGGCAAGCGAATTTCATGCGCTTTGGAACCGTGGTAATGATTTGCCCGAGCTCAGATTTTTGCAAGACGACCGAGATGCCACATCTGTATCTAAAATTGCACTCGCACGGGCGGCGCAGGTTGTGATTTGCGCGGGCCTGTCTATTCTGGGCGTTGAACCGGTTGAAGAAATGCGCTGAATGACATTCCTCACACCGGACTGAAGCAGTTCAAAATGATGCAGGGCGGCACCGTATCGCCCGCACAAATGTGAGGCAAAATGGCAGATTTCCCGATGAATGGGCGCGGATTCGCGCCTCAGGCTGGATCGTATCAAGCGTATCAGGGCTATCAGCAGCCGCAACAAAGTGCACCGCAATCGAACGGCAACCCTGTTCGTGCGATGGCCGCATTGACAGGGGCTGGCCTGTCTTTGGCGCTTTTGATTGGTGTCGGTGTTTGGGGCTATCAGCTAATTGCGCGTGATGTTGCCGGCGTTCCTGTTGTACGTGCAGTGCAGGGCGAAATGCGTATTCGCCCAGAAGATCCCGGCGGTGCGCAAGCGCTGAATCAGGGCTTGTCTGTCAATGAAGTTGCTGCCGCTGGCGGAACGGCTGGCCCGTCCGAGCGCATCGTTTTGGCACCAGAACCAATTGATCTTTCAAGCGAAGATACGCCGCTAATCGACCAGCTTGCTGCTGCGCAGCCGCGCTTTGCGCCGCAAGCGGAAGATGCGGGCGGTCTTGGCTCTGAACAGCAATCTGCTGCGGCCGAAGAATTAGATCCAAAAATGGCGTCAATCGAGGCGCTTGCCGCACGGATTGCCGCTGGTGCAACGCCGCTGACAACGCAGGGTCAGGTTAGAAATGAACCTGTCAGAACCTCCGTTGCGGAAGTTAAGCGCGACGTGGCACCGCAAAGGGTAGAGCCATTGACGCTTAGTGCTGATGCCGTGGGCGCAAATGTTCCCGGGATCTCGATCTCTCCGCGTCCCAAGCTGCGCCCGGAGGGTGTTCGCACGGCGTCACTTACCGCGACTGCACCAAGCGGCGGCGCACGTGACATTGACCCGGCAAGCATTCCTGCAGGCACCCGACTTGTCCAGCTTGGTGCCTATGAAAGCCCTGAAGTCGCCCTTAAGGAATGGGAGCGTTTTTCAGCCCGTTTTGCGGATTATATGACCGGTAAAGATCGCGTTGTTCAACGCGCTCAAAGCGGCGGGCGCACGTTCTATCGTCTGCGCGCAATAGGCTTTTCCGATTTGGCCGATGCACGTCGGTTTTGTTCCGCACTGACGGCTCAGAACACAGACTGCATTCCTGTCGTCACGCGCTGATGACCTTCGGCGCAACGATATTCGGCTGTCAGGGAACGACCCTTTCCGCGGGCGAGGCCAGCTTCTTTCGGGAGGCTGCGCCATTTGGGTTTATCCTGTTTAACCGTAATCTTGAGGATGAAGACCAAATCCGCAGTTTATGCGATGCGCTGCGTGATGCGGTCGGGCGCGATGCACCGATCCTGATAGATCAAGAGGGCGGACGCGTTCAGCGTTTACGTCCCCCGCTTGCCAGCGAATGGCTGCCGCCGCTTGATGATGTCATACGATATGGCGCGAACGCCCCGAAGGCGATGTATCTGCGTTATCGGATTATCGCCGCCGAACTGATGGCACTTGGCATTGATGCGAACTGCGCACCGATGGTTGATCTGGCGGTTGATGAAACCCACGAGTTCCTGAAAAATAGATGTTATAGCAACGATTTACAGACCGTTATCAAGGTGGGTCGTGCGGTTGCCGGTGGCCTTCTGGATGGCGGGGTGCTGCCTGTCCTTAAACACATCCCGGGGCACGGCCGTGCGGTGACAGATAGCCATTTGGACCTGCCCGTGGTCGCGACCAACGGCGCGACTTTGCGTGAACAGGACTTTGCTGCCTTTACGGCCCTGAACGATATCCCGATGGGGATGACAGCCCATATCACCTACAGTGCGATTGATGATCGTCCTGCCACGCTATCGCCTAAAATGATGGGTCTGATCCGCGACGAGATTGGCTTTGAAGGTCTGATAATGACCGATGATATCTCGATGAAAGCGCTGACAGGCTCTTTGGCAGAGCTGTCACGCTTGTCCATAGATGCTGGCTGCGATGTGATTTTGCACTGCAATGGCCAGATGGGCGAGATGGAAGACGTTGCCGGCGCAGCAGGTGCCATGAGCGACGCCGCACAACGGCGCGCTGAAGCCGCCTTGGCCTGCCGTCGCAGCCCCGATCCTGTTGACATTTCCCATTTGCAAGCGCAGCTTGAAGCGCTTCTGAATGGGACGGTGAATGACGCCTGATACCACGGATACCGCAAGCGATTGGACCACGGACAGGGAGGAACGCCTGACCGTCGCTGAACGCATGGCCGCTGAAGCGCTGATCGTTGATGTGGATGGCTATGAGGGTCCTCTCGACGTCCTGCTAACCCTGTCGCGTACCCAGAAAGTTGACTTGCGCAAAATCTCGGTCTTGCAGCTCGCCCAGCAATATCTGCTTTTTGTGGAACACGCCAAGGCGCTGCGGCTCGAACTTGCTGCGGATTATCTCGTGATGGCGGCTTGGCTTGCCTTCTTGAAGTCGCGCCTTTTGTTGCCGCCTGATCCGACGGAAGAGGGCCCTTCGGGCGAAGAACTTGCCGCGCATTTGGCCTTTCAGCTTGAACGCCTGCAAGCGATGCGCGATGTAGCGGCCCGCCTAATGGCGCGCGACCGACTGGGGCGAGATTTCTTCGCGCGCGGCACACCCGAGGTGGTCGAACGGGTCAAGAAGGTGACCTACACCGCCACCTTGCTTGATCTGATGCAGGGCTACGCGCGGATCAGAACCCGCGATGAATTCCGCCCTTTCGTCATGGACCGCGAGGCGGTTTACACCATGGAGGAAGCGCTGGGGCGCATGCGCGGTATGCTCGGGTTTGCGGGGGCTTGGACGGATATTTCCAGTTATCTGCCAGAGGGTTGGCAAAATGATCCGCTCAAGCGACGCTCTGCCACCGCAGCGACATTTGCGGCCTCGCTCGAGCTCGTTAAAGAAGGTAAAGCCGAAATTCGCCAATCGGGCACATTCAGCCCGATCCAACTACGACGGAGAGAGCCACGTGAGTGAGCAAGCCCCAAAAGAGATAGAAGAAAGCCTTTTCGAAGCGCCGCCAATGGGCGAGCAGGAACGCATGGTTGAAGCAGTACTTTTTGCCAGCGCAGAGCCTGTGACAGTGGCAGATTTGAACGCGCGCATGCCCCATGGGTGCGATGCTGCCGAAGCTTTGGTGCATTTGGGAAAACGCTATGAGGGACGCGGCGTGGGGCTGGTGAAAACCGGCAACGCTTGGGCGATGCGCACGGCGCCTGATCTCAGCTTCTTGATGCAGAAGGAAACGGTCGAAACGCGTAAACTCAGCCGCGCCGCGATCGAAACATTGGCAATCATCGCTTATCATCAACCTGTAACCCGCGCCGAAATTGAAGAAATTCGCGGCGTTTCGGTGTCCCGCGGCACAGTCGATCAGCTTTTGGAAATGGAATGGATCCGCTTTGGACGGCGTAAAATGACACCGGGGCGCCCTGTGACATTTGTCGTGACGCAAGACTTCCTGGATCACTTCGGCCTTGAAAGCGCACGCGATTTGCCCGGCCTCAAAGAACTTCGCTCCGCTGGTTTGCTTGAAAACCGGCCACCGCCCAGCCTTGGCGCGGCCCTTGGTGATGTCGAAAACGAAGAAGATGAAAACCAGACCGAGCTTTTTGAAGAATAAATATACCAACGCCCTGAATTGTGCACAATTTCATGCTATATCTCTGTCAGAGGCAAAAGGGAGTAAACCCGTGAACATGAATCAAATCATCAATATGGTGATCCGCCGTGTTATGAACATCGCGATCAACAAAGGCATAAATGCAGGTGTCGATCAAATGGCCAAGCGCAAAGGGCGCAATGCCGATGATCCGGACCTTCAACAAGACAAAAAGCGCCTGCGCCAAACCGCGCGCCTCACGCGCCGCATGGGTAAATTCTGACTTCTCTGGTGTTTAAATACCTCGGGGAGTCTTGGCATTGCCAAGACGGGGCAGCGCCCCGGACTGCCGCGATAGCGGCTATACCTGTGCGCGCTTTGCGCGCTCATGTTGGTTAACGCTTCAGCCGCGCGGCGCGTCCACCGCGCCGCCCTTTTGGAACCGCTTCGCGCGAGGGCAGCTCAGCCATAATCGAACGGCGTGTTTCGGGTGTCATTTTCGACCATGCTGAAATTTCGTCGATCGAGCGGTTGCACCCCGTGCAAAGACGGGTTTCAGGATGCACCACGCAAATCTGGATGCAAGGGCTGTCGAGCTCGTCTCGTCGCCAAACTGGTTCACTCATCTGCTCACCTTATCCACGTCTCATATGACCCAAACGGTCCAATACCCCTTGCAGGATATAAGAGGCGGCCACATGATCGATGACCTCTGCGCGACGCTTTCGCGACGTATCCGCCTCTAGCAATGCGCGTTCGGCGGCGACTGTTGATAAACGCTCGTCCCAATAGGTAATTGGCAATTCGCTTTGGCGCGCAAAATTACGGGCAAACGCGCGGGTTGATTGGCACCTTGGTCCTTCAGAACCATCCATGTTGAACGGCAGGCCCAGAACAATCCCGCCGATCTCGCGCGCGGCTAGAATGTCTTCCAGTCGCGAGGCGTCGGCGGTGTATTTGCTGCGTTTGATCGTCTCTAGCGGTGTGGCAACCGAAAGCAGTCCGTCGCTGACCGCAACGCCAATGGTTTTGGTGCCAAGGTCCAGCCCGACAAGTGCGCGGCGCGCAGGCAGAGCGGCGGAAAATTCTTCGACAGTTTCAAAAATCACTGCGTCATGCCCAACTCGCGCGCAGCCTTGCGCACGATTTCCAGCGCGCCCGGTTGATCGGCAAACACCTCTTTCGCGTTCTGCCAGATAAGGGCCGCGCGATCCTCATCGCCCAGAACGCCAATCGCACCAATCAAACGCGCCCATTCTTCAGGCGTTCCGCCTTCTGTCGCAAGGCGATCAGAAAGGCGTGCAACCATCCCCGCGATCATTTCCTGACGGTCCGCCGCGCTCATTTCAGCGGCGTTTTTCACGTCATCAGCGCTCGGCCCGGCAAGCCCCTCTGTCTTCAAAGGCGGTAGTTCGTATTCAACGCCTGCGCGAAAGGCGAGTTCCTCGATCTGTTCACGGATAGGATCGACCCAAGCCGCATCGTCGGGGCTTTCTTGCAACAGCGTCGCCCATGCGCGGAACGCCACATCAGGGCGCCCGACCTGCATCATCATCAGCCCCGAATAATAGCGCGCAACGCCGTTCTTGGGGTCTTTCTTCAATGCGGCCGCCAGGGCACCCTCTGCTTGGGGGGACACATAACCACCTGCTGCAATAACCAGCATATCGGCATAATTGGCGAAATCCTCCGCGCTGGCATCACTGCCTTTCAAACGCAGAACCTCGGCCTGTGCGGCATGGGCTGCGGCGGCATTGCCCAGGCGACGCTCATGGGTCGCCAAAAGCGTCGCGCCTTGCAGATCATTCGGGCGTTGCGACACGGCGGTGCGCAATTGCGCGACCAGTTTAAGGTAGTCTTCCGGCACATTGAGATTAGGCACAGCCGGGGGCAGGGAGGCTTCTGCACTGGCTTGGCTCGGGCGCTCTTTGCGGGCAATGTCTGCGCGCTCGATCCGCGTTGAAAGGGCAAGATCGCCATAGCCTGGCGCGCCGAGTTCACGGTAGAGCAAAAGCGAGCCGCCAATCAGTGCAACGGCCAAACCCGCAACAAGGGTTGCGCGCGCGGCAACAGGGCTGCGCGTTGCGGCTTTGTCTTCTCGCAGGGACTTGTCGGCGGCAAGAATGCGGCGCGAAATCTCTGTTAACGCGCGTTCCGCGTCCTCAGGTGCGGTGATTCCGCGGGCAAGATCGCGCTCCACTTCGGCAAGTTGATCGCGATACACTTTAAGATCGAATTCCGCAGCAGGGCGCGCCATGCTGTGCCCGCGCCAAAGCGCAAGCGCCAAAAGTACGACAGTGCCTATTGCCAAGGCGGTGGTGGCCAACCAAAAAATCATGGATCATCCCTTTTCGCGTCTCCCCCATCTAGTCTGCTTGGGCCGCGAAAAAAAGGGGGCACAGCAGGGCATCTTGACGCTTGCAGCGCGCGCCAAAACCGTTAGCACTTTGCTTTGCCGCTGCTATGTCGCGATTGGCTGCAAAATTGCCGCCGTGAGTATCCTCTTGAAAACAGCATGGCAGCACAACACTGACAGCGCCGCGAATCCCGTGTTCGTTGCGCTTTACCAAAGCTTGGGGGCCGTCCATGAAGCGTTATTCTGCCTTTGCCATCGCACGCGAAGCCGCGCGCTATCACTCCGGATGGGAGCGCGCATGGCGTTCGCCCATGCCCAAAGCCAAATATGATGTGGTAATCGTCGGGGCAGGCGGGCACGGCCTTGCGACGGCTTACTACCTCGGCAAGAACTTCGGCATCACCAATGTGGCGATCATCGAAAAGGGCTGGCTTGGCGGCGGCAACACGGGGCGCAACACCACGATTATCCGCTCGAACTATCTGCAAGACCCAAGCGCGGCGATCTATGAAAAGGCGCGCTCGCTTTACGAGACACTTTCGCAGGACCTGAACTACAACATCATGTTCTCGCCGCGTGGCGTTTTGATGCTGGCCCAGACCCAGCATGAAATTCGCGGCTATCAGCGCACGGCCCATGCCAACGCCCTGCAAGGGGTCAAGACCGAATGGATCGGTCCCGGCAAGGTCAAAGAGATTTGCCCGATCATCGAACTCAACGGTCCGCGCTACCCGGTGCTTGGCGGGCTATGGCAAGCGCGCGGCGGCACCGCGCGTCACGACGCGGTCGCATGGGGCTATGCGCGCGCCTGTTCGGACATGGGCATGGACATCATCCAGCAATGCGAAGTCACGGGCGTTCGCACCGAGGGCGGCAAAGTTGTTGGCGTCGACACCACCAAAGGCGCGATTGATTGCGACAAACTGGGCGGCGTGGTTGCGGGGCATTCCTCTGTGCTGGCCGAAATGGCGGGTTTCCGTCTGCCAATGGAAAGCGTCGCACTGCAAGCGCTGGTGTCAGAGCCGATCAAACCCGCGATGGATATCGTGGTCATGGCCAACACGGTTCATGGTTATCTATCGCAATCGGACAAGGGCGAAATGGTCATCGGCGGCGGCACAGATGGCTATAACAACTACACCCAGCGCGGATCGTTCCATCACGTGGAAGAAACGGTAAGGGCGCTGATCGAGACGTTTCCGATGCTCTCACGCCTCAAGATTCTGCGCCAATTGGGCGGGATTGTGGACGTGACCGGGGATCGCTCGCCCATGCTGACCAAGACGCCTGTCGAGGGCATGTTTATGAACTGCGGTTGGGGCACGGGTGGTTTCAAGGCGATTCCGGGGTCCGGCTGGGCCATGGCGGAACTGATGGCGAAGGGCGAGAGCCCGTTGACCGATGAGTTCTCCATGTGGCGGTTTAAAGAAGGCAAGTTCATCGATGAGAGCGTTGCTGCGGGGGTGGCTCATTGATGAAGAATAAAGAAAACTGGCTCTGGGAGCTAATCCATAAATACAAGATTTTATTTTTCATCATTACGAAGTCAACGGGGGAAGTTCAATTAGATGTTTATGACAGATCTTATGCGCCAAACCAGTTTGGTGAGGTCCGTAGATATAGAGAGTTTTGTGCTTGGATATGGTTGAAACCATTTGTTGCGATTGGAATGCTAACCTTTCTCATTTTGATCACTATTTCAGTTGCTCAAAATTGGCCTGAACTCGCTAGTCGGTTTGGCGCGATGTTAGTCGCTATGGAAATTATCGACAGATATTCGCTCCCAAAAACTGAACA
>NZ_JBAUHO010000202.1:0-18819 GCF_049680325.1 Planktotalea sp. | reverse complement strand
GCGCAAAGAGGTGCCGCGTTGGTCGATTTGGGCTTTGAGCGGCCTAACGCACTTGTAGAGATAATGCCTGAGGGTTCCGTTTCACGACGGTCATTCGAACGAATGCTATGTTCCTGTCGTCAGCGCGCGGCTCGAACTTGCGGGTTATCTTCGTGACCTTGCGCTGTTATCGATGTTGCAATCGATAGTAAGCTTCGAGGCTGTGATCTGGTCAAACTCGCCGTTTTGGATCTGGTTAAAGATGATCGTGTTCGCGAGCGGGTATCGGTGATCCAAAGCAAAACCAAGAAACCGGTTCAGTACGAACTGACCAAAAACACGAGGGAAACAGTGATTGCGTGGGTGCGATCAGGCTTGCGCACATGCGAGAGAAAGCCGCGTCAGCAATAGCCTCGCCTGCATAAAGCCGCTTCGTCCCGCAAAGCCGTCATTCGCGAAAAACTACCAACGCTCGCCTAAGCCATCCCGCCCTCGATCAAACCTTTGGCGAGTTTTGCATAGGCCTGCGCCATATCCCCGTCCCCTGCTGCTATGGGGGTGCCGCTATCGCCAGCCAGGCGGGTTTCAAGGTCAATCGGAAGCGCGCCAAGCAAGGGCAGGTTCAGGCGCTCCGCTTCGGCAGCGACGCCGCCTTGGCCAAAGATCGCATGTTCGGAGCCGCAATCGGGGCATTTGAACATCGACATATTCTCGATCAGGCCCAACACAGGGGTTTTCAGGGTCGCGAACATATCCAGGGCTTTACGCGCATCCAGCAGCGCCACATCCTGCGGGGTGCTCACAACGATTGCGCCCGTAACCTGTGTGCGCTGGCAGAGCGTCAGTTGCACATCCCCTGTGCCCGGTGGCAGATCGACAATGAGAACGTCCAGTTCGCCCCATTCCACCTGCCCCAGCATTTGCTGGAGCGCACCCATAAGCATAGGGCCGCGCCAGACGATGGCCTTGTCCGGGTCCATCATAAGGCCGATCGACATCATCGTAACACCATGCGCTTTAAGCGGAATGATGGTTTTGCCGTCAGGGCTGGCAGGGCGTTTGTTCACCCCCATCATGCGCGGCTGCGAGGGACCGTAAATATCCGCGTCCAAAAGACCGACGCGCCGACCCTGCTTGGCCAGCGCAACTGCAAGGTTGGACGAGACAGTCGATTTGCCAACGCCGCCCTTGCCAGAGCCAACAGCCAGAATGCGATCAACGCCTGAAACCTTGGCCGGCCCGCCCTCTTGCGGTTTGGGGTGGCCGCCGATTTTCAGGCTGGGCGGCGGCGCTTTGGGCGCAGCGGGGCCATGGGCCGTAAGTGCGGCAGACACACTGCGTGATCCTGCGACTGCGGCAACGGCGGCTTCGGCGGCCTTGCGCAAGGGTTCCATCTGCTGGGCAATCGCGGGGCTTGGCGCTTCGATGACGAAGCGCACGGAAGCATCGTCCACAGAAAGTGCGCGGATCATATCGCGGCTAATCAAGTCGCCACCATCAGGCAAGGCTAAGCGTGCGAGTGCGGCGCGAATATCTGTCTCTAACTGGCTCATGTGTTCACTCCATTAGGCTTGCACTATACCTCGCAGCTTTGCGCGCAGGTGCAAGGCTTTGAAGTGAAGTTTTCAAACTGCCCAAGAAAAAGGCAAACGATTACCGAAAGTTAACCCAACGTCGCGTATGCAGTTTCTGCATAGCAGCATTGCCAAAAGGGATATTGTGCAAGTGCAGCATTGGCTCCATATTCAGTTCAACAGCAAGCAACACTGCTTTGCGAAACGGTTAAATGAGTAGGAAAATGCAAATGGCATTCTTTACAGAGACACTAACAAACAACGCCACGTTCGGCGACAAGCTGGCAGCAATCTGGCAGGGCGTTAAAGACGCTCGCATGAAACGCGCAGTTTTCAACCAGACACTCAACGAGCTGAGCAGCCTGTCCACACGTGAGTTGAACGATCTGGGCCTTAGCCGCTCGATGATCCGCCGCATTGCATATGAGGCCGCCTATCAGGCGTAACAAGAGATAGAACACAGCCGGCTTTCTCCTCCCAGATTGGCCAGCTGTTTCTGGCGGTGGCACGCTCCTCCCTGTGTCCCCGCCCAAAATACGGCCCCAAAGGCCAGAGATAGCAAGTTACTCTCTCCTCCTCCCTTGAGAGGCTTGTTAAAAAGAACGGCGATGTGTCCTCCCACACATCGCCGTTTTCTTTTGTCCAATCGCCTGTTCGGGCAATTCCATTCCAAAGTTAATGCAGAACACGCCGCCGTGCGCGCGCGCCGCCCCGGCGAACGGGGTCTGGCAATGCGCAGCTTGCAACACGCAAATGCGCAATGAAGAGTTGAGCGGCGGTCGCAGGCTCGGGGATCGCATCCAGATGCACCAACGCGCGTTTGGCTTCGCGACGTGCACTGCTGCTGAGTGGCAGGCTTAGCGCCCATTCAAGAAAGCCTGCATTGGCAGCATCGCGGCTGGCCGCGCCTTCCCCGTCAAAATCCTGTAGTGCTTGAAAAATCTGTTTCGCGCTCATTGCTTCTCCTTGCCCACACCCCGGGGCGCTAAATGTTAAGCGAAACGGGGAAGGCAGAAGAGAACAGGCTATGAGAAGCAGCGCATGTCTCGCCTGCTCCGCCGCCCGCGGTTTCGGTCATCACACCAAGGCTGGTTTCCGGGCTTGGAGCGAGTGGAGCGCATGTGCCTCCGTGTTTCGACCCCTTCCCAAAGCTCGATCAGCCTCAGTGGATATGCCAAAACTCTCGCCCACACCGTTGCGGGGGCAGCGCTGGATTTCCACCAGCTTCCCAATTCTCCGAAGGCATCACACCTTCAGCACCTTGATGGGGTTAGACTAGCCAAACAAGCAGGGCTTACACAACAGCTTCTTGCGCCGTCATTGCGCTTAAAAGCGGCTTTTCGTTGCGCATGTGGCGCGCGATCAGTTGTTTTTGCTGAACCCGCTCTGGAATCAGCCGAGCCGGTTTCATCTTGCGGGCTTTACGCGCCAGTTGGGGGAAAAGCGTTAACACCTCACCGCGCGCATCCGGATTAAGCGCGGCAATGGCTTCGCGCCCTGTATAAAAGCTTTCCGCAGGTGCCCCTTCAGCAAAGACGACATTATGGCGATCGAAGACCAGATGATAATAATTCAGCGATTCCAGACTGTCGTCCACATAGATCCCGGGTAGGTCGGTCAGTCTGATTGCAGCGATGAGTACGTTTTGATTGCCAAACATTCGCGCAGCAATCGCAGAGCTGACCTGCATGCGATGCTGGCGCGATACCAGCAAATCGCGTTTTGGCAGCCCGTTGCCAAGCGCGCCGCCGCAGATACGAACGGGGCGCAGATTGTCGTGAGAGGCCATTTGATCCGCGCTGACGGGACTGAGAAGATTAAGGCGCAGCGGTGCGAAACCGCCATCAGCGAGCGCAATGCGCGCGCCGGGTTCTAGCGTCTCAACGGCGCGCAAGCCTTGATCTGTTTCGATCAACGTACCCTCGCCAAAGCAAACGATAGAAGAATAGGTCCAGCCGGTGGTGTGGCTTTGATAGCCCCCGAGTGTCGCGCCAACTGTGAACGCAGAACCGGGCGCAGGTACGAAGTACCAGCCAGCGGGCGAAGCCGTCGTATAAAAGAAGTAAAACGTTTCTACTTGGCTAGCGCCGCCCCCTAGAGGTGTAAAGCTCACGTTGATTGCGTAGGGCGCGCTTGTCGTCGAGCCCGCTGCGCCGCCATTGATTGATACAGTTTCACCACCATCACCGCTCCCTTGGTAATTAGGATCGTTGTCGGTCAAAACAGCAGTATAGGATGTGTTGTAGACGGAATTGTAACCCGTTCCCGTCCAACGAAATGCTTCGACTGTATAGGTAGGCATACCGCTATCCTAGCTTCGAGCCGAACGAATTTTGGCTTTCCGCTCTAGATCAAGCGCGCGAAACAAAAGTCGCTTGCCTTGCCCAGAAAGCTGAAACCCGATCGCGCCTGTTCCGAGGTCTTTTTCCGCGCCAAGTACATCGCGCGCATCTGGCGCATGGCTATGTTCAGAACGCAGACGTTGGGAAAACGCCTTTGAGCGTGCTTCTAGTATTTTCGCGCTATTGCCCATTAACCAACCCCTGATGTGGCAGGCACAGACCTACCGCAAAACGATAAAAATTTGCGCAGATGTGCTGCGCTGTCTCAATTTATAGCTTGGCAAACTGCTCGATCTGCCGCCCAAAGTATGGTGCCGCTTGTGCGGCACTCTCATTTTTCCAAGGCATGTTGCCCTGTTTCGGACAGGATACTCTATTTTTTTAGTTTTTCAAAATGCATTGTAAACAATGCCTCTATTAGATGTGGCAAAATCACATCGCAAGGCGAGTACCAATCAACCTAAACACGTATTTTCCTGTCTATTGGCTTAGAATGGAATGTCATCTACCGCGTCTGCGGGCGTCACAAAGCGCGAAACGACCTTCTTGTTACCCGCTTTTTCAAAGGCAATCTCAAGCTTGTCACCTTCGATGCCAATGACAGCGCCATAACCGAACTTCTGATGGAACACGCGCTCGCCCATGGAAAAGCTGGAATTCGCGGTCATATCAATGATGATGTTCTTGGCTTCCGAGGGCTGTCCAACAGGGCGTTGATCCTTGCGCGCTTGCAAGCGCTTCCAGCCGGGGGAATTGTAGACATCCGCCTCTTTCACACGGGTTTCAAGATCAGAGCGCCCCGATCCTGCCAGACCGCCGCCCATGCCAGCCGCGCCGTAGCTACCGCCATAAAGGCCGGGCGGTGTCAGCACGTCCACATGAGCCTCGGGCAATTCGTCGATAAAGCGCGAGGGCAGCGCATTTTGCCATTGCCCGAACACCATGCGATTGGCAGCAAAGGAGATTGTGCAAAGCTCTTCAGCGCGGGTAATGCCCACATAGGCAAGGCGACGTTCCTCTTCGAGCCCTTTGAGGCCGCTTTCATCCATTGAACGCTGCGAGGGGAACAATCCGTCCTCCCACCCGGGCAGGAAAACCGCCGGAAATTCGAGCCCCTTGGCCCCGTGTAGTGTCATGATCGAAACTTTCGCGCCCTGATCGTCCTGCGAATTGTCCATTATCAGGCTTACGTGCTCAAGAAACCCTTGCAGGTTTTCGAATTGCTCCAGCGCCTTCACCAATTCCTTGAGGTTTTCAAGCCGCCCCGGCCCTTCGGGTGTTTTGTCGTTCTGCCAATGGGTCGTATAGCCAGACTCGTCCAGAATGATTTGCGCCAGTTCGACATGGCCCGTTTCGGGGGGACCATATTCAATGCGTTCGGTGATGGGCCCACTGAAAGGACCATCCTCGTCCAGAACGGCGTCTTCCTCTATTGTCACGGCAAGACGCGGCCCGCGCGTCATCGCAGACCAGCGATCAATCCCTTCGACCAGCTTTGCCAGTTCTGCACCGCCCTTGCCGCCGATCTCTTTGGTTTCCACGCAAATGCGCGCGCCCTCGACCAAACTGACACCGTTCGCGCGCGCGGCGATCTGGATTTTCTGCTGCGCCTTATCGCCAAGCCCGCGTTTGGGGGTGTTTACAATCCGCTCGAACGCGAGATCATCATCGGGCGAGGTCACAACGCGGAAATAGGCCATCGCATCGCGGATTTCCATGCGCTCATAGAAACGCGGACCGCCAATGACGCGGTAGGGCAAGCCGATGGTGAGAAAGCGATCCTCGAAGGCGCGCATCTGGTGCGAAGCGCGCACGAGGATGGCCATTTCGTCCAAGGATATCGGGCGCATACCCCGCGCCCCGCCTTGCATGGCCTCAACCTCTTCGCCAATCCAGCGCGCTTCTTCTTCGCCGTCCCAATGGCCGATCAGGCGGACCTTTTCGCCCTCCTCGGACGCGGTCCACAGATCTTTGCCAAGGCGCCCCTCGTTGCCTGCGATCACATTGGACGCGGCGGCCAGAATATGCGGGGTCGAGCGGTAATTCTGCTCAAGGCGGACGACCTTGGCCCCCGGAAAATCCTTTTCAAAGCGCAGGATATTGCCCACTTCCGCGCCGCGCCAGCCATAGATCGACTGGTCATCATCCCCGACGCAGCAGATGTTCTTGTGCCCGCCGGCCAGCAATCGCAGCCAGAGATATTGCGCGACGTTGGTATCCTGATACTCGTCCACCAGAATATAGCGGAACCAGCGTTGATATTGCTGGAGCACGTCCTCATGCGTCTGGAAGATCTGCACCACATGGAGCAATAGATCGCCGAAATCGACGGCGTTCAGCTCGATCAGACGCTTTTGATACATCTCATAGAACTCGGTGCCGCGGTTGTTGAACGCGCTGGCATCCGCGCTTGGCACCTTTTCAGGGGTCAATGCGCGGTTTTTCCAACCGTCAATCAGGTTCGCCAGCATGCGCGCAGGCCAGCGTTTGTCGTCGATGCTTTCGGCGCGCAAAAGCTGTTTCAGCAAACGCAGCTGATCGTCTGTGTCCAGAATGGTAAAGTTGCTTTTCAGCCCGACCAATTCCGCATGGCGACGCAACAATTTCACACAGATCGCATGAAACGTGCCGAGCCATGGCATCCCTTCAATCGGTTGACCAAGCATGCCGCCAACGCGGATCTTCATTTCGCGCGCGGCTTTGTTGGTGAAGGTCACCGCCAGAATTTCATTCGGACGTGCGCGGCCTGTGTTCATCAGATGCACAATGCGCGTCGTCAGGGCTTTGGTTTTACCCGTCCCCGCCCCTGCAAGCATCAAGACAGGGCCATCCAATGCCTCGACCGCCTCGCGCTGCGCGGGGTTAAGGCCATCCAGATAAGGCGCAGGTCGTCCTGCAACCTGCCCCATGGCCCGTTGGCTTAGCGATGCGCCTTCAAAGGCGTCGTTTTCGTCATAACTGCTCATGGCGGTAACCCTAGCGCGGAATCGTGGTCAGGAAAAGAGAGGTTCGCGCTCTGTTCTACATTCTTTAGTGGACAAATCCAGCGCTTCAAAGACAAATGCGGGCCATGAACTTGCATAGTAAATATCCCGCAATCTCTGATCTGCGCCAAGCGGCGCAGCGTCGTATACCGCATTTCGTTTGGGAATATCTGGACAGCGCGACAGGCACAGAAGCCACCAAAGCGCGCAATCGCGCGAAACTGGATGAGATTCTGATGATGCCCTCGATCCTGCATGGAGAGTTTGAGGCAGACCTTTCCACAAGCTTGCTGGGCCGCAAGATGCCCCTGCCCTTTGGCATTGCGCCCGTTGGAATGTCAGGATTGATATGGCCCAATGCCGAACGCATTCTCGCACAAAGCGCGGCGGAACTGGATGTTCCTTACACGCTATCCACAGTTGCGACGCGCACGCCCGAAGAAGTTGCTGACGTGCTTGGCGCGCAAGGCTGGTTCCAGATGTATCCGCCCCGCGATGAGGGCATTCGCACCGACATGCTGAACCGCGCCAAGGCGGCGGGGTTTCACACTTTGGTTTTGACCGTTGATGTTCCCGTTGCCTCGCGCCGCGAGCGCCAGTTGCGCGGTGGATTGCAACAGCCACCAAAACTGACCCCGCGCCTGCTGGCACAGGTGGCGCGCTGCCCTGCATGGGCGCTTGGGACCGCCCGCCTTGGCATGCCGCGTATGCGCTTGATGGACAGCTATCTGGATCACGTTGCGGGGCAAACCGAAGGGCTAAGCAGCACGGCGCATGTGGGCTACCTGCTGCGGACCTCGCCCGATTGGGAATATGTGCAATGGCTGCGCGACAACTGGGAGGGGCATTTCATTGTAAAAGGCGTGTTGAATGCCGAAGATGCCCCGCGCCTCGAGGGCGCTGGCGTCGATGCGATCTGGCTCTCCAATCATGCAGGCCGTCAGTTCGATGCGGCCCCTGCCGCAATTGAAGTCCTACCCCAGATGCGCGCTGCAACTTCGTTGCCATTGATCTATGATAGCGCCATCAGTGGCGGACTTGATATCTTGCGCGCACTCGCTTTGGGAGCTGATTTTGTGATGATGGGACGTGCTTGGCACTATGCCCTTGGCGCTTTGGGCGCTGCCGGGCCTGCACATTTAGCGGCGATACTACGCGCGGATATGGTTGCAAATATGGGGCAAATTGGCGCGAAGGACCTAAGCACACTTTCCAAAAAGCTCTACACCGACTAATGCTTGCCATCAGTGGTATATTTATTTTACCACTAGCGGCATTCTATGCCCACTCCTACAAGTATCGCGCTGGCTCGCAGCGCTAAAGAAACAAATATCTGCTGAACGATCAGGACATCTGCCATGACCGAATTTCGCAAAATCCTCATAGCCAATCGCGGTGAAATCGCCATCCGTATCATGCGGGCCGCCAATGAGATGGGTAAAAAGACGGTCGCCGTCTATGCCGAAGAAGACAAACTGGGCCTGCACCGCTTCAAAGCGGACGAAGCCTATCGCATTGGCGAGGGCATGGGGCCAGTCGCGGCCTATCTGTCTATTGACGAGATTATTCGCGTAGCAAAGCTGTCGGGCGCGGATGCAATCCACCCGGGGTATGGCCTTCTTTCGGAAAACCCCGATTTCGTAGATGCCTGCGATGCCGCCGGCATTACCTTTATCGGCCCAAAGGCCGCAACGATGCGCGCCTTGGGCGACAAAGCGTCTGCCCGCCGCGTGGCAATTGAAGCGGGCGTGCCGGTCATTCCTGCGACAGAAGTTCTGGGCGATGATATCGGCGCCATCAAAGCAGAGGCAAAAGACGTCGGCTATCCATTGATGCTAAAGGCCTCATGGGGCGGCGGTGGTCGCGGAATGCGCCCGATCTTTTCTGAGGCCGAGGTCGAAGAAAAAGTGCTTGAAGGTCGCCGCGAGGCCGAAGCCGCCTTTGGCAACGGCGAGGGCTATCTGGAAAAGATGATTACCCGCGCACGCCACGTCGAGGTGCAAATCCTTGGCGACAGTCATGGCGGCATGTACCATCTGTTCGAACGCGATTGTTCGGTCCAGCGGCGCAACCAAAAGGTCGTCGAGCGCGCCCCTGCCCCCTACCTGAGCGACGCACAACGCACAGAAATTTGTGAACTTGGCCGCAAGATTTGCGCCCACGTGAATTACGAATGTGCAGGCACCGTTGAATTCCTGATGGATATGGACAGCGGCAAATTCTATTTCATCGAAGTCAACCCGCGTGTGCAGGTTGAACATACCGTCACGGAAGAAGTGACTGGCATCGACATTGTGCAAGCCCAGATCAAGATCGCTGAGGGCAAAACCATTGCCGAGGCGACAGGTAAAGCCAACCAGAGCGACATCTATCTGAATGGTCACGCGCTTCAAACGCGGATCACGACGGAAGATCCGCAGAACAACTTTATCCCCGATTATGGCCGTATCACGGCCTATCGCTCTGCCACCGGCATGGGCATTCGCCTTGATGGCGGCACCGCCTATTCGGGCGGCGTGATTACGCGTTATTACGATTCCTTGCTGGTGAAGGTCACTGCACATGCGCAAACCCCCGAGGCAGCGATTGCCCGTATGGACCGCGCCCTGCGCGAATTCCGTATTCGCGGCGTCAGCACCAACATTGCCTTTGTCGAAAACCTGCTGAAACATCCGACGTTCCTGAGCAACGAATACACGACGACATTTATCGACAACACGCCGGGCCTGTTTGATTTCACCAAACGCCGCGACCGCGCCACCAAGATCCTGACGTATATCGCGGACATAACTGTGAACGGGCACCCCGAAACGACTGGACGCCCTGCCCCTGCCGCAGAGATCAAAGCGCCGCGCCCGCCAGCGGTGCGCGCCGAGCAAGCCCCCTACGGCACCAAGACCCTTTTGGATGAAAAAGGACCACAGGCTGTTGCGGATTGGATGGCCGCGCAAAAGCGTCTGTTACTGACAGACACAACCATGCGCGACGGGCATCAGTCCTTGCTTGCCACGCGCATGCGTTCGATTGACATGATTAAGGCCGCACCCGCCTATGCGTCCAACCTTGCACCGCTGTTTTCGGTCGAGTGCTGGGGCGGCGCGACATTCGATGTAGCCTACCGTTTCTTGCAGGAATGCCCTTGGCAGCGCTTGCGCGATCTGCGCGCCGCCATGCCAAATGTGATGACGCAGATGTTGCTGCGCGCCTCTAACGGCGTGGGTTACACGAACTATCCTGACAATGTGGTGCAGGAATTTGTCCGTCAGGCGGCAGAAACAGGCGTCGATGTGTTCCGCGTGTTCGACAGTCTGAACTGGGTTGAAAACATGCGTGTCGCAATGGACGCAGTGGTCGAAGCGAACAAGGTTTGCGAAGGCACCATCTGCTACACGGGCGATATTCTGGACCCTGCACGCGCTAAATATGATCTGAATTATTACGTCAGCATGGGTAAAGAGCTGAAGGCGGCCGGTGCCCATGTTTTGGGACTGAAAGATATGGCGGGTCTTCTCAAACCTGCTGCGGCCCGCGTATTGGTTAAGGCACTAAAGGAAGAGGTCGGCCTGCCGATCCATTTCCACACCCATGACACCTCTGGCATTGCGGGTGCGACGATCCTTGCCGCTGCCGAAGCGGGCGTGGATGCGGCCGATGCGGCGATGGACGCGTTTTCCGGCGGCACCTCACAGGCCTGCCTTGGCTCTATCGTCGAGGCGCTGCGTCATACAGAACGCGATACCGGGCTGGATATCGACGCCGTGCGCGAGATGTCCGATTATTGGGAGCAGGTACGCGCGCAATACATTGCCTTTGAAAGCGGTCTCGCGGCCCCTGCTTCGGAAGTCTACCTGCACGAAATGCCCGGTGGACAGTTCACCAACCTCAAGGCGCAGGCGCGCTCGCTTGGTCTGGAAGAACGCTGGCCCGAAGTGGCGCGCACCTATGCGGATGTGAACCAGATGTTCGGCGATATCGTGAAGGTGACACCGTCCTCCAAAGTGGTGGGCGATATGGCCCTGATGATGGTGTCGCAGGGCTTGACCCGCGCCCAGGTTGAAGACGCCGACACAGATGTCGCCTTCCCTGATAGCGTCATCGACATGATGCGCGGCAACCTTGGCCAGCCTCCCGGTGGCTTTCCAAGTGGAATTGTTTCCAAGGTTCTAAAGGGCGATGCGCCTAATCTGGAGCGCCCCGGAAAATCGCTGCCCCCTGTTGATCTTGAGGGCGAGCGCAAGAAATTGTCAGAGCTTCTGGACGGGCGCGAGGTCGATGACGAGGATCTGAATGGCTATCTGATGTATCCCAAGGTCTTTCTTGACTACATGGGTCGCCACCGCATTTATGGCCCCGTGCGCACCCTTCCGACGCGCACGTTCTTTTACGGCATGGAGTCAGGCGAAGAGATCAGCGCAGAGATTGATCCTGGCAAGACGCTGGAAATTCGCCTGCAAGCCGTCGGCGAAACACTGGAAGACGGCGATGTGAAGGTCTTCTTCGAGCTAAACGGCCAGCCCCGCGTTGTTCGCATTGCGAACCGTGCGGTCAAAGCCGCGACAGCAGCGCGCCCCAAGGCAGATGTCACCAACGAAAACCATGTTGGCGCACCAATGCCCGGCGTTGTCGCAACGGTCACAGCTGTTGCTGGCAGCAAAGTGAAAGAAGGCGATCTGCTGCTGACCATCGAAGCGATGAAGATGGAAACGGGCATCCACGCCGAACGCGATGCGATCATCAAGGCCGTGCATGTGACAGCAGGTGCGCAGATCGATGCGAAGGACTTGCTGGTCGAACTGGAGTAAACCCGCTTGAAACGCAACCGTTGCGTGTTAACCTTTGTTAAGAGGTTACAATGCAACGGTTGTTTTCGGGTCTTGGCTATGTGTTCTTCGCAGTCTTTGCGATAAACGCGTTGTTGCCAGACGACGCCCCTGTGACAAAAGAATTCACGCCACATGCGATCGACAGTCCGCTTTTGAAGTTGGACGAGGGTAAATCCGCGCTACTTGACGATGCAGCAAGACCTATTGCGTTAAAGCAACCTGCGGAACCTGTTGAAAAACCGAACGCACGCACGATCCCCAGATATCTATATGTAACGGCGAACAGTCTGAATGTGCGCAGCGGGCCAGCGCAGTCAAACAAACGTATTGGCGCCCTGACACGCGGTGCAAAAGTCGCTGTGATCGAGCAAAGTGGCGGCTGGACACGCATCAATGGATCACGCGATGGCACCGCTGTGTCAGGTTGGGTATCCAGCAAATACATATCCGCTTTGGCACCTAAAGCTACGCCAGTTGCCCCCAAGAAAACAGTGCGAAGCGTAGCCACGCCGAGCAGCCGTGACATCACGATGGCGCGCAAAGCGATCATCCGTCAGAGCATTGCCGCATACCCCGGAAGCTGCCCGTGTGACTATAATCATGATCGCGCTGGACGACGCTGTGGCAAGCGCAGTGCTTGGTCACGACGAGGTGGCTATGCGCCGCTTTGCTATGATAGCGATGTCACGCAAGCCCACCTTAAAAGCTATTTCGCACGGCGACGATGAAGGATGGAATCGAGCGCCCTTTCAGGGCGCACAGGTTTGGCGCTAACGCGCGGATTGAGGCTCTGCCTCAAACTCCGGAGTTTATTCGGCAAAATGAAGGTTACTGTAGCAATGCCGCGGCAGCCCTTTTATGTTTGGTTTTTTGTTGAGGGAGTAAGCCGATGCTGGCTGTAACATCTATCTATGCGGGGCTTATTGCCTTGATTTTTATTATACTTAGCCTGCGTGTGATCCGCTATCGGCGCGGGAACAGGATTTCTTTGGGCGATGCGGGGGATATCAGCCTGTTGAAGCGAATGCGCGCCCATGCCAATTGCGCTGAATACGCGCCAATAGGATTGTTGCTATTGGCTTTGGTTGAGCTTTCGACAGCTCCTGTTCTGGCCGTGCATATTCTCGGGGCAATGCTGTTGATTGGTCGCGCCCTGCATGCCTGGGGGTTTTCCGCGTCGCCGCCTGTCATGGGCGCGCGTGTTCTGGGAACGGTTTTGACGCTTTCAATGATCCTGCTGAGCGCATTGGGTTTAGTCTTTCATGGCCTGTTCTAGCGTTCAGATGAAGCGCATAAAAAAAATGTCGAATTGAGTTACTTTTCCTCTTGCGGGCGCGCCGCCGCAGGCCTAAATACGCCCTACCAAACGGTGCGGGCGTAGCTCAGGGGTAGAGCATAACCTTGCCAAGGTTAGGGTCGGGCGTTCGAATCGCCTCGCCCGCTCCAATTTGGATCAGCCCACCCAGCTGATACGGCAAGGCCTCCTTCGGGAGGCCTTTCGTCGTTTTGAGGTCTTGCAACACATTGAACGCGCAATGAAAAAGCCCGCGCAAGGCGCGAGCTCGGGGGAACTTATCGAGTGTCCACGTGGCTTGTTAGTGGGTCCAGGATCCGCGGCGGCCTGTTGCGAAGTTTTCGCCGTATCCGCCAGCGCGAATATTCGCTTTGCGTTTATTCGGTTCGCGAACGGTGGCCTCGATCCCATGCGCTTGTGCGTAGGCAAGCGCCGCCTCTTTGCTTTCAAAGCGCAGTTTAACCTGTGACTGGGTATCATCCGAAGAGGTCCAGCCCATCAACGGATCAACCTCACGCGATGAATTCGGCGCATGTTCCAAAATCCACGTATGTGTCTTGCCTTGACCGGATTGCATGGCGTTGCGTGAAGGTTGGTAAATACGTGCTTGCATGGTGGGCTCCTTTGAAACCTTGCTCGTTATCGGAAAATTCCCCCGAAGGAGCAAGCTGGAAATTGCATCAAATCGAGCGAATGCGGCCATCAAACCCGCCGCTGCGCCTTGAAGCGATCCAGAGGTTGTTTTGATTGCGGTATAGAAAGCACGCGCAAGGTTTGGAAATCCAAGCACAATAACAACTGTCAAAAGACTACAGTTTCGTCGTTGCCAGGGCACCGCCCCTTGAACAAGAACAAAAAGCGATCAAATGTAGGGTAATCCCGAATAGCGAGTCGCCCATGCCCGATGTCCACACAGACAGTATGCCCGTTTTGATGAATGCCCCGTCTAAAGCGGTAAAAGAGCGTGAGAAACTTGAGGGCGGCATAGCCTTTAAAATGCACACGGATTTTGAGCCTGCGGGCGATCAGCCGACTGCGATCAAAGAGCTCTGCGAGGGTATCCGAGCGGGCGAGCGCGATCAGGTTTTGCTGGGAGCGACGGGGACCGGCAAGACCTTCACCATGGCGAAAATGATTGAGGAAACTCAAAGGCCTGCGATCATTCTGGCCCCGAACAAGACGCTCGCGGCGCAATTGTTCGGCGAGTTCAAAGGCTTTTTTCCTGACAACTCGGTTGAGTATTTCGTCAGCTTTTATGACTACTATCAGCCCGAAGCCTATGTCGCGCGCTCGGACACTTATATCGAAAAAGAGAGCCAGATTAACGAGCAGATCGACCGCATGCGCCACTCTGCGACGCGTGCACTGCTTGAACGGGACGATGTGATTATCATCGCCTCTGTATCGTGCATTTACGGTATTGGCTCGGTTGAGACATATGGCGCGATGACGCTCGATCTGGAGGTTGGGAAGACCTACGATCAACGCGCGGTTATGGCCGATTTGGTGGCGCAGCAATACAAACGCAATGATGCGGCCTTTGCGCGTGGTTCATTCCGTGTGCGCGGCGACAGTTTGGAAATATTCCCTGCCCACCTTGAAGATCGCGCATGGCGGTTGTCCTTCTTCGGTGAGGAGCTGGAAAACATCACCGAATTCGATCCGCTGACGGGCGAAAAGAAGGACACGATGGAGCGGATTCGTGTTTATGCGAATTCACACTACGTGACACCCAAGCCGACGATGAACCAAGCCGTGCAAAGCATTAAGAAAGAGCTGCGCACAAGGCTTGACCAACTGGTCAACGATGGAAAGTTGTTAGAGGCGCAGCGCCTTGAGCAGCGCACGAACTTTGATCTTGAAATGTTGGAAGCGACGGGTGTGTGCAACGGCATTGAAAACTATTCGCGTTATCTAACAGGCCGCGCACCGGGCGAGCCGCCCCCCACGTTGTTCGAATTCATTCCTGACAATGCCATTGTTTTTGCTGACGAAAGCCATGTGTCTGTGCCGCAAATCGGCGCGATGTATAAGGGCGACTATCGGCGCAAGTTTACGTTGGCGGAACATGGTTTCCGCCTGCCCTCTTGCATGGACAACCGACCTTTGAAGTTCGAAGAATGGGATGCGATGCGTCCGCAATCCGTCTTTGTCTCGGCCACCCCGTCCAAATGGGAGATGGAGCAAACGGGCGGCGTCTTCACCGAACAGGTTATTCGCCCGACCGGCCTGCTTGATCCGATGGTCGAAATCCGCCCAGTTGATATGCAAGTGGATGATTTGCTTGACGAAGTGCGGAAAGTCACCGCCGCAGGTTTTCGCACCTTGGTGACCACGCTCACCAAACGTATGGCGGAAGATCTAACTGAATATCTGCACGAGCAAGGGATCAAAGTGCGCTATATGCACAGCGATATCGACACGATCGAGCGGATCGAAATCCTGCGTGACTTCCGCCTTGGGGCGTTTGATGTGTTGATCGGTATCAACCTGCTGCGCGAAGGTCTGGACATTCCCGAATGCGGGTTGGTTGCTATTCTGGATGCGGATAAAGAGGGCTTTTTGCGATCGGAAACTTCGCTGATCCAAACCATTGGCCGCGCCGCGCGTAACGCCGAGGGGCGCGTGATTATGTATGCGGACCGCATCACAGGTTCGATGGAGCGCGCGCTGGGTGAAACCGACCGCCGCCGCGCCAAGCAGATTGCCTATAACGAGCTGCATGGCATTACTCCTGCAACCGTGAAGAAGAACGTCGAGGATGTGCTGGCGGGGCTCTATAAGGGCGATGTCGATATGAACCGCGTCACAGCCAGGATCGACAAGCCGCTCGCTGGGGCAAACCTTGCTGCGGTTCTGGATGGGCTGCGCACGGATATGCGCAAGGCTGCCGAGAATTTGGAGTTTGAAGAGGCCGCGCGCTTGCGTGATGAGGTGAAGCGGTTGGAAGCCGTTGATCTAGCGATCTCCGATGACCCTTTGGCGCGCCAATCGGTGATTGAGGACGCGGTGAGTGAAGCGACCAAGATGTCTGGTCGCTCGACTGCGGGTCGCCCTGGACAACGCGGCGGGGTTAAGCCGCGGCGAAAACGAGGCGGATAATCGAAATCTGCTTTCGTTAACTCGACATTAACGCTGTGTTCGCATGCTGAGGCTATGCGAAACCGACTTTCACCTCTGACGCCCGAAGTGTGGCTGAACGATATTTTCTCATCCAAAGCAGTTATGCAGGGCGCTGTGATAAGACGAAAAGCGCGCGACATCGAGCGCTTTGCAGGAATGGATCTCTTCATGCGGGAAATCCATCGGCGCGGATTTCGCGTCGCTGAAAATTCGGGCCATTTCATTATCTTTTGCAACCGCGCGCCCGTCAGCTGGCTGACCGACGCGCCGGAAACGCTTTCTTTGAAAGAAAGCGGGTCGAAATCCTTTAAGGATTTCGGAGTTTAGCCGCAGCTCAAGTTTTGAACCAACCCTGCATCATCAACCGCGATATTCATGCGGTCTGGCAAATGATCTGTCGTCACGACATCCCCGGGCCAAATCGTGCGGTATGTCAGCGTCAAAGGCAGGACAGCTGCATTGATGTCGGTTCCGATCAGGTTGCTGAACTGAGACTTGGGACATGTCTCTGGAGAATTCGAATGTTGCTCCTTAGCAGGAACACAGGCAGCAAGCGCAACGACAAGCAAGATACAAAACCGTTTCATACAACCGGCACCAACGGCACACCGCAGCTTGCCAAAGCAAGCGCAGCACTCCTCCACATTAACCATTTAAACATTCGGCTCTCCTTGTAGTCCTAAAACTTTACGAAATCCCGTCCAATAGGCTGGCAGTTTTGGCGGTGCCTTCATTTCCGGAATCGCCTCCTCTGCCCAGCGCGGCATCGCACGGCGGGCAAAATCCTGTCCCCATGCCAAAAAAGCATCGCTGTCGTTCGGACGCAAGCGACAGGCGCTCCCCACAAGGCCGACCAGCGTCTCAGGCGCGGAATACCATTCGTCCTGAATGCCGGTGACCTTCTTTTGCAAGAACGGTCCGACCCAACGCATCAGGCGTTTGTCGGAGAATGTCAGCAGCATCTTTCCCATCTCGTCGCGGGAATAATGAATGAGCGGTGGGAAAGTATCAAAGAACAACGCGGTGCCATCTAGGTAAGCGAAATTGCGGATCGACGGGTGAAATCCGACCCGCCCGCTCACCTTGTCAGCATTATTCCAGAAGGTTGCGATCACCTGCCCTGCGGCTTCCATCATTTCAACAGCACCATCCAGATCAGCCGCGATGATTTGTGGCCGCATCATGCTATCTGCGGGCAGTGCTTCTTGCACAATGACAGGAATGCGCGCGCCGTCGATATCCAGCAGGTGAAATTCGGTTTCAGGCAGATCGACGCCAGTCAGCGCCAGTGCCGCGACATAGTCATCGTGGCATTGCGCCAAGCGCTCTAGCTCGGCCAGATTGCGCAACCCGCGATAAACCTTGATAACCTTGTCAGACAACGGCCCTGTAGAGGGGCGAAAAGGGGCGCAAAAATAGCCGAGCTTGCTGACGGCCTGCCCGCGCTCTGCGCTATCCGCGCGGATCAATCTTTCGAGTTCTTGCAAATCGCTCATGTACGGCCCTCTTGTTGTGCCCCACATATCGCGCCTTTGCTGCTATTGCCAGAAGCGCGCGTGATTAGCGTTAACCATTTATTCAGGTGGTTTGGACAAGCTACCACGATGTTGTATCGCTATGCGCCCATTAAGAACCTGTTGCTCCTAGTAGTATTCCTGTGCCTTATGGCAGCGCAAGCCTTTGCAGGCGCATGGCCCCGGGGCAAAGGTAACGCCTTCATTTCGTCTAGCGCCAGTCTGACCTGGCCCAAAGGGCGCGCGTTTGAGTACCCGGACATTTACGGAAGCGGATATGCGGAATACGGGCTAAGCCAGCGTGTTACGCTTGGGCTTGATCTGGGCAGCTCTGATGCCACGCGGCAAAGTCGCCTGAAAGCCATTGGATTCTTGCGATACACCCTTAGTGATCCCAACGCGCGCCATCAATTTGCAATGGACATAGGCGCTGGCAAACACCTTGGGGAAAATGTCATCCGCTTGGGGGCCTCTTATGGAACTGGCATTCAGCTTTTTTCGCGCCCGGGCTGGGTAGCCTTTGATGCCCACACACTCATAAATCCCAACATGAAGACCGCAACAAGCAGCGTGGATGCAACAATGGGGCTCAATCTGGAACACGGCAAACTTATTGGTTTGCTCTCGGCGCATGTGCCCTCAAACGGCGCTCGAACATATACGTTTACTCCGTCCTATGTTCGCAAGTTCGGGAAATCCCGTCACATCGAGCTTGGTGTTTCTTTTGATCTCTCTGGTGGACCAGACCCCGCGCTAAAGCTCGGGATCTGGCAAGAATTCTAACGTTAGCTATCCATGCGCGCGGTTATTTTGATCGCCCCGCGCACGTCTTTTTCCCAATCCACCTCGACGATATCGCCGTTACTCCCTGTTTGGGCGGTGATCCAGGGCGCAGTATATTGCGTCACGTTAGCAGGGGTTTTGATTTTACCGTGATGGATCACCGACGTTACCTGCTGGGCATTGCCACCAAATGGCAAACGCCCCGCGAAAGAGACATACCAGGTCTGGGCGTGGTTATTCTGGCTATGTTCCAAAGTCAGCGGGTTCTCGGTGCCTGTTACAACATTCAGGAACGTATTTCCGTTCATCAGAACATCACGCACCGACGACATGTTAAGCGAAGCAAACGTTGTATTGATACGCTCGACACGATCAATGGTTCCCTGTGTAGAACGGAACAAGT
>NZ_JBAUHO010000201.1:0-1963 GCF_049680325.1 Planktotalea sp. | reverse complement strand
CACTTGGGTTCAAGAAGATCTGGATCTGGTCGGTGATGGTGCTTTTTGCCTTTGGTGCGACCTTGCATAGTGTCGCGAACCTGATAGGCCCGCGTCGCGGGGCGCAGCAATGACACCTGTTATCTTCGCACTCCTGTTGCTTGGCGCGGTTCCGATTGCGCTGGTGCTGACGCTAACGGCGATCTGGTATATTACCGAAAGCGGCAACACGGTTCTGTTTGACAGCTTTGCGCAGCAGATGTTTTCCGGGATCGAGAATTACGGCCTGCTTGCCATTCCGCTGTTCATGCTGACGGGTGAGTTGATGAACGAGGGCGGCATGACTTCGCGCCTTATCAACGCGGCAAGGGTCTTCGTCGGCGGTTTTCGCGGTGGGCTGGCGTATATCAACCTTTTGGCGAACATGTTCATGGCCGCGATCATCGGATCGGCTGCCAGCCAGATTGCAGTGATGTCACGCGCGATGGTGCCTGAAATGGAAAAAGAGGGCTATGATCGCGGCTTTGCTGCGGCGACCACGGCAGCGGGGGGCTTGCTTGCCCCTGTGATCCCGCCATCAATGCTATTCGTGATCTACGGCGTTCTGGCGCAAATCCCGATTGGGGATATGTTTTTGGCCGGGATAATCCCGGGGCTGATGCTGGCTGGCGTGTTCTTTATCGTGATCGCACTGGTGGGTTTGCGACAACAGTTTCCCAAGGGGGAATGGATGACAGCCAGCCAGATGCGCGCGGCTCTGATCGCGGCATTGCCTGCGGTTCTTATTCCCGCCTCGATCATCGGCGGCATCCTGTTTGGCATCGCAACCCCAACCGAAAGCGCCGCCGTAGCCTCGCTCATCGCGTTCCTGATTGGCTGGCTTTTTTATGGAGAGATCGAGCTAGCCAAACTAGGTGTCATTTTCGGACGTACAGCACGCAATGCAGCGATGGTGATCTTCATGATCGCGGCCGCCAGCGTGTTTGGCTGGGTGGTGATTTATGAAGCATTGCCGCAAAAGCTGGCGGCCTTGATTACGTCCATCACCGATGATCCGTTCATGTTCTTGCTGATCGTGAACCTTGTGTTGCTTTGCGTTGGGATGTTGATCGACGGCATTGCCGCGATCATTCTGGTGACGCCGATCCTGTTGCCGATTGCGATGAACAATTATGACATCGATCCTTTTCAGTTCGGTGTGGTGATGAGCCTCAATCTGGTGCTTGGCCTGCTGACACCGCCTGTCGGTGTCGGGCTCTACATCGCGTCCAGTATGAGCGGAGCAAGCCCGATGGCGATCATGCGCTCGCTCTGGCCGTTTCTGCTTGCGGTGCTGGTGGTGTTGATCCTGCTTAGCTATTTCCCGTGGCTTTCGACGGCCTTGATCTAAGGCGCGTCTAGTCGGCGGTTGGCAGGCGCAAAACGTCCAGCCCCATCGCGTCGCTTAGATTGAACGCACCCATGCCGCCGTCGATAGCGATGTCGGACCCTTTGAGCCAACCCGACGCAGGGGAGAGGACAAAGGCGGCGATCTGCGCTATTTCTTCAGGCGTGCCGGGGCGACCTGCGCGCGCGACATTCTTTGCCATTTGTGCGCCGAACGCACGTTGGAAATCACCAAGGATACCTGTCGATATGCCACCGGGACTAAGCGAATTGATCCGTAATCCGCGTGCAAGCATTGCTTCGCTCTCGGCCAGTGTCCATAGGATCACGGCCTCTTTGGACAGGTTATAGCTTCGCGTTGCATCTATTTTTTCTGTGGCGATGAAACTGGCGATTTGCTCGGGCCGGGTGAGCGCGGCCAGTCGTTTGACCTGCTCGAAGCCCTCACGCCAACCGTGTCCCGCGCGGCTGGCCATGTTCACAATAGACGCGCCTTTGCGTAGATCTGGCAGCATCGCGTTACTAAAGGCACGCGTGCCAAGAAAATTGACCTGTAGGATCGCCGCCTCGAGCCCGTCGCGCGGGGGCAGGCCTGCAT
>NZ_JBAUHO010000200.1:0-5709 GCF_049680325.1 Planktotalea sp. | reverse complement strand
GGGTGCGCTCGCCCGTAACGACGTTCAGGCCGCAGGCAAAAAATATTCCGAGCGGTGATAACGATGAGCTTGAGTTTGCGAAACTGGGGGGCCTTATGGCTCCCCATTTTTTTGTGCGCGGATTTGCAGGATAGACGGAGCGGCATTCAGGCTTTCCATCGCAAAACCGGCAGCAATCTTGTATTTCGCCATGAATTCAGTGCGTTCGTCCTGCCCGAGCACATCATTGATGTCGTCAAACCTGCCGCCGCACCGCTCATTCACCAGATTGAGCAGGCCAAAAGGGCCAGCGCCACGGTTGCGAAGCACCAGTTCGCCAACAGGCGCGCACAGTTGAACGTCATAGGCCTGTAACGCGGCTGGTGTAACGCCATGCTCCAAGAACTTCGCTGCCAGAATGCGCCCGTCGATGATCGCCTGGCTCGCGCCATTCGATCCGGTCGGATACATCGCATGCGCCGCGTCGCCAAGCAAAGCAACAGGACCATCCACCCAGGTCGGGATCGGGTCGCGGTCTATCATCGGGTTTTCATATGCGCCGGGCGCGCCGCCCAAAAGGGCAGGGACATCCAGCCAGTCGTAGTCCCAGCCGTCAAAATAATGGGCGAATGCGTCGATGGGCACAGGTTTAAACCATCCGCCATCACGTGCGGAGGGATCATCATAAGTGATTTCGGCGATCCAGTTGATTTCGGCATAACCCTCTGCATCAACATCCGAAATCGGATAAATCACCATTCGGTGTTCATGCGTACCAAGCCCGATAAAGGATGACCCGGTCCGGATCGGCTTGGCCCGCGTCGTGCCCCGCCACATCACCGCGCCGCCCCAGTGTATGTCCGGTTGATCGGGATGCATCTGCGCACGAACAGCGGAATGAATGCCATCGGCTCCGATCATCAAGGTACCTGATAGTTCCGAACGCGCACCATCGCGCGCTTTTATCAGCGCCGTGACCCGCCCGTCGCTTTCCTTGCGATATCCCGTGACCTGCGCGTCCAGTTTGATCGCGTCCGCCCCTGCGCGCGCTTTCAGCGTTTCAAAAAGCAGCATGTGCAATTTACCGCGATGCACGGCATATTGCGGCCAGTGATAGCCCGCCAAAGTGCCGCGCGGTTCGCTATAGATGTCATTCCCATTCAGCCCGACCAGCGCCCATTCTTTGACAGGCACGCCAATCTGATCCAGCGCAGCGGCGTCTATGCCCAGCTCGAATAACTCGCGCACAGCATTGGGTTGCAGGTTAATGCCAACGCCCAACGGCTTGAGATCACGCACCGATTCCAGAACCGTGCAGCCAATGCCGACTTGGTGAAGCGTCAATGCGGCGCAAAGCCCGCCAATGCCGCCACCAGCGATGAGTATGTGTGGTTGTTCTATGGCCTTCACCCCTTGTTCACACTGCTAAAATAGCAGGGAACTTGCGGGTGTCATCCTTCTTGAACAAAGCGGAAATGACCGTCGCTGCGTACAACGCGTCCCATGCCGCCATCGGGTAAGTGAAAGCCGACAACCGCCATTTGTTCGCTCGCCAGGCGATCCAGCAACATTTTGCGCGTTGTGATGCCTGTCTCGCTGTCCTGATCCGAATTGCTGGCCCATTCAGGACGATGAAATGCCAGATGATGATTGCCGATCGCATCACCAACAATCAACGCGCTTTCACTGCCGCTGCGCACTTCAAACCCCATATGACCCGGCGTATGGCCGTAGCTCGCAACGGCTGCGATGCCTGAAAGGACCTCGTCGCCATCGTCAAAGAAATTGATCTGCTCTTCCAGTATTTCAAGACGCCGCTTTGCGCCGACTGCGAAGGTTGTGCGCCCTGCATCAATGGTGTTCACCGTCTCGGGATTCCACCAGTAATCCCACTCCGCGCGGCCCATATGGTATGACGCATCGGGAAAAACCAGTTCATCGAAATCATCCAGTAGACCCCAGATATGATCCGGGTGCGCATGTGTGAACACAACATGGGTGACATCCCCAAGGCCGACACCGACCGCATCAAGACTATCCTGAAGGGCCCCTGCACTTGGCATGAAGTCGGGGCCAGAACCAACGTCAAACAACACCGTATTCGTGCCGTCACGATAAAGCGTGACATTGCATTCAGGGGTGAATTGATCCGTGTTTAGACCGAAACCCTTAATGATATCAGTGGCTTCGCTTGGAAGATTGGCGGTGGCAAAGTCGCCAGGTAGCGTGAGATGCCCATCGCTTACCGTGCTGAGGGTGGCCGCGCCAAGCGAAAGCTCGGCCAGTGCCAGTTTAGGAGCCCCAATTAGCGCAGCGCTGGCGCTGCTTTGTGCGATGAAGTCGCGGCGAGTAATCATTGTTCGGCCCTCTATATTCATTTTCTAGAATGTGAAGGCAAAGTGTTCCCAAAGCAAGAGGTCTTAATGCGCCCCCGAAGTCTTTAGAACCTCGGCGAGCTGCGCCAGTTGCGCATTCAGCGGATTACGCTTGCGCCAGATCATCCCGATTTGACGACAGGGGCGGGGTTCTGGAAAGCGCGCCACGCTAACCTGCGCGGCGGGTGTTTCCACCCGTACCGCCATTTCCGGGATAAGTGTAACGCCGATCCCCGCGCTGACCATCTGGACCAATGTCGTCAGTGAACTGCCGTCTAATCCATCGCGCGGCACGGCTGCGCTCGCGTTGCAAAAGGCAAGGGCCTGATCGCGGAAACAATGACCTTCTTCCAGCAATAACAAGCGCATGCGTTTCAGTGCTTCACCATCTGGCACAGGCAGTCCTGCTGCTTCGGCGGGTCGCACCAACACGAAATCTTCTTTGAAAAGCGGCACTTCGACGAGGCTGGGTTCCGAAATGGGCAGGGCAAGGATCGCCGCATCAATCTTGCCCTCGGCCAGTTCATTCAAAAGCCTGGGCGTCAGCGTTTCACGCACATGTAGATCAAGCCCGGGGTTGTGGCGTGTCAGTGCCGCGATACACGCGGGCAGCAAATATGGGGCAATCGTCGGGATGATACCAAGGCGTAATCGCGTCAAGGCACGCCCTGTCGAGGCCCGTGCAACGTCGCTTAATTCATCCACGCTTTTGAGAATGTTTCGCGCGCGCGGCAATAAATCCTCGCCTGCTTGGGTCAGTCGCACTTGTCGGGCGCTACGTTCAAACAGGGTTGCACCCAAAGTGCGCTCTAGCTCTTTGATCTGCACGGAAATGGCGGGTTGAGAGATTGCGCAGACCTCGGCTGCGCGGCCAAAATGGCCTTGCCGCGCAATCGCATCGAAATACCGCAGTTGTTTCAGGGTGGGCTCATTCATAACTTATAGCTATTGATCTTATCAAAAAATGCAAATGTAAACTATTGCATCGCTCTGCTAATCTTTGCGCAGAATCAAAGAATTCAGAGCCTGCCAATGGTAAGCTCAAGCGTAAAAAAGCTCTTAGCGGCCACGCAGCAACGAGCCCTTAACCAGAACCTATGGGAGATCCGACATGGACGGAAACAATGTAAATGCAGCAGGCAAATGCCCTGTTATGCACGCAGCTTCTTCAAGCACACGCTCGAACCGTGATTGGTGGCCTGAGCAGCTTAACCTGCGCATTCTAAGCCAGAAGTCGAACAAGTCTGACCCGATGGGGGCGGATTTCGACTATGCGGAAGCGTTCAAATCGCTTGATCTGGAAGCGGTGCGCAAGGATCTTTATGCGTTGATGAACGACTCGCAAGAGTGGTGGCCAGCGGATTACGGCCACTACGGACCGTTCTTTATTCGCATGGCATGGCACAGTGCAGGCACCTATCGCACGGGCGACGGTCGCGGCGGTGCCACATCCGGTAGCCAGCGTTTTGCACCGTTGAACAGCTGGCCAGATAACGTCAGCCTCGATAAAGCGCGTCGTTTGCTGTGGCCCATCAAACAGAAATACGGCTCCAAGCTGTCTTGGGCGGATCTGATGATCCTCGCAGGCAATGCGGCGATTGAATCCATGGGGCTTGAAACATTCGGTTTCGCAGGAGGGCGCGCAGACACTTGGGAGCCTGAGCAGGATATCTATTGGGGCGAAGAAGCCGAGTGGCTTGGTGACGAGCGTTACTCGGGCGAGCGCGAGCTGGAGGATCCTTTGGCCGCCGTTCAAATGGGCCTGATCTATGTGAATCCAGAAGGTCCAAACGGAAATCCTGATCCTGTCGCCTCTGGCTTTGACATTCGCGATACCTTTGGCCGTATGGGCATGAACGACGAAGAAACCGTCGCGCTGGTTGCGGGCGGGCACACCTTTGGCAAGGCACACGGCGCAGGCAATCCTGATCTGGTTGGCCCAGAGCCTGAAGCGGCCCCTTTGCACCAGCAAGGCCTTGGCTGGGCGAATTCCTTTGAAAGCGGTGTTGGCGTTCACACCACATCCTCTGGCATTGAGGGCGCATGGACGCCCAACCCGATCCAGTGGGATATGGGCTATTTCGACGTGCTCTTCGGTTATGAATGGGAGCTGACCAAATCCCCGGCAGGCGCACAAATCTGGCACGCGATTGATCTGAAAGAAGAAAACCACGCGCCAGAAGTGGACGGCTCTGGCAAGCGCGTTCCGATCATGATGACCACCGCTGACATGGCGATGCGTATGGACCCCGCATACGAGAAAATCTCTCGCCGCTTCCATGCGAACCCAGATGAATTTGCAGATGCATTTGCACGTGCCTGGTTCAAGCTGACACACCGCGATATGGGACCAAAGTCGCTTTATCTCGGACCGCTTGTTCCTGCGGAAGATTTGATCTGGCAGGATCCGATCCCGGCTGTGGATCATCCGTTGGTCGATGCCTCCGACGTTGCGGCGTTGAAAGGCGAAATTGCGGGTGCAGGCCTCTCGGTTCAGGACATGGTTCTTGCGGCTTGGGCATCCGCGTCCACATTCCGCGGTTCTGACCGGCGCGGCGGCGCGAATGGTGCGCGTGTGCGTCTGGCACCTCAGAACGGCTGGGAAGCAAACAACCCTGCACAGCTGGCAAAAGTTCTGGGCGCGCTGGAAGGTATCCAGTCCACGTTCAATGCCAAGGGCGATAAGAAAGTCTCATTGGCTGACTTGATTGTTTTGGCGGGCTGCGTTGGCGTTGAAAAAGCGGCCAAGGATGCGGGGCACGCGATTGAGGTTCCCTTTACCGCGGGCCGCATGGATGCAAGTGCCGAGCAAACCGACATTGAAGGCATGGCGGTGCTGGAGCCACAGGCAGACGGTTTCCGCAACTACGCAAAAGCGCGATATACTGTGTCGGCTGAAGAGTTGCTGATCGACAAAGCACAGCTTTTGACGCTGACAGCGCCGGAAATGACTGTTCTGCTTGGCGGTATGCGTGCGATGGGCGCAAACTTTGACGGGTCGGATCATGGTGTGCTGACCAATCGCGCGGGCCAGTTGAGCAACGACTTCTTTGTCAACCTGCTGGATATGGGCACTGTCTGGGCACCTGTCTGTGCGGATGAAGATCTGTTTGAAGGCAAGGATCGCAAGACCGGCGCAAAGCGTTGGACGGGCACCCGCGTCGATCTGGTCTTCGGTTCCAACTCCGAGCTGCGTGCACTGGCTGAAGTCTATGCAAGCGCGGATGCGGGCGAGAAGTTTGTTGCGGACTTTGTTGCCGCTTGGAACAAAGTCATGAACGCGGACAGATTTGATATCGCGTAAGTGATGTCATGAGAAAAACACAAGGCCGGATGCCGAAAGGTGTCCGGCCTT
>NZ_JBAUHO010000199.1:0-5082 GCF_049680325.1 Planktotalea sp. | reverse complement strand
GTATGAGCTATGCGCGACGTGTAAATTTTACGCCGACATTTATTATAATGGATGAGGGCGCTGAAATTGCCCGCATCGAAGGTTACCCGGGCGAGGATTTTTTCTGGCCTATACTGACACAACTGCTCTTGGACAAAACATCTTTTGGCGCTAAAGCGAACTAATTCTGTAAGAGAAAGGAGCATCCCTTGGGGCTTCCTGTTCTAGACACAAGCATGAGCGACGAAGAAATCGACAAGGTTGTCGATAAGGCGCAGCTCGCATCGGCGTTCCTGAAGGCAATCAGCCATGAAGGGCGATTGATGATCCTGTGCCATTTGGTCAGCGGTGAAAAATCCGTAACCGAATTGGAAGAATTGCTCGCCGCGCGGCAGGCCGCCGTATCCCAACAGCTTTCGCGTTTGCGCCTTGAAGGTCTGGTTATCCCGCGCCGCGATGGCAAGACAATCTATTACAAATTGGCCGACGACCGTCCCAAAAAGATGCTTGAGACAGTTTACGATCTTTTCTGCAAAGACGACTGATCCCCTATTGATCGGAACGCGCGACATTGACAGCAAGCTTGGGAGGGCGCGCTGATGGAATTTCTGACAGCAGATGCAACTTTAGTGGCTCTTGTGGGCGCTTTTGGCGGTATCGCCTTGGGCCTTGCTGCGCGGCTTGGTCGCTTTTGCACGCTCGGTGCTATTGAAGATGCGCTTTATGGTGGCTCGACCTTGCGGCTGCGCATGTGGGCGCTCGCAATTGGCGTTGCGGTGCTCGGCAGTTTTTCCCTGATCGGGCTGGGTTTGCTCGATCCGATGCAGGCCTTTTATCTGACCCGGCCCTTTTCAATACTCGCAAGCGCCCTGGGCGGGCTGACCTTCGGCTACGGCATGGCATTGGCGGGCAACTGCGGGTTTGGCGCGATTGCGCGTCTTGGCGGCGGCGATCTGCGCTCTTTCGTGATTGTTCTTGTGATGGGGATTTCGACCTATGTCGTGCTTTCAGGCCCGCTCGCACAAGCCCGTGTCTGGGCCTTTCCAAACGAAGGCACTGTCACGCGGCCAAACGGAATTGCCCATGGACTTGAAGCGCTTACAGGCCTTTCTTCAATCGCAATCGGGCTTGCTATCGGCCTATTGATCTGCGCTGCCGCTCTTTGGCGCGGACCTCTCGGCAGCGCACCCAAATCAATGTTCTGGGCGAGCATTGTCGGCCTTGCAATTGTTAGCGGATGGGCCGGCACGATGTGGGTCGCAAATACAGGTTTTGAAGGCACTCCCGTCGTCTCGCACACCTTCTCGGCCCCTGTGGGCGATACCATTCTGTTCGCGATGCTTTCGTCGGGATTAAGCCTGAGTTTCGGTGTTGGTTCGGTTGTTGGTGTTTGGCTCGGGGCCTTTATCGGCAGTTTGATTAAAGGCCATTTTCGCTGGGAAGCCTGCGAAGACCCGCGCGAGCTACGCCGTCAAATCCTTGGCTCCGTGCTAATGGGGGCTGGTGCTGTCGTTGCCTCTGGCTGCACAATCGGGCAAGGCGTGAGCGCGTTCAGCTTGCTCAGCTATAGCGCGCCGGTCACCTTGCTTGCTATTTTCGCAGGCTGCGCATTCGGTTTACGTCAGTTGATCGAAGGCTTTCACGCCAGCGCCGAATAACCCGGCAACTACGCCCATTCCTGCAAACGCGCCACATAGCGGGCAAGCGTGTCGATTTCCAGGTTGATCGCATCCCCAACCTTTGCATCGCCCCAGGTCGTTGCGGTTTTGGTGTGCGGAATAAAGTTGATGCCAAAGTCAGTGCCGTCGACCTCATTCACGGTAAGCGATGTTCCATTGAGCGCAACTGATCCTTTCGGGGCGACGAATTTCGCCAAAGCTTCGGGCGCGCGCAAGGTAACACGCGTACTATCCCCCTCGTCCCGCATCGCGATGATTTCGGCCACGCCATCTACATGGCCAGATACGATATGCCCGCCAAGCTCATCCCCGACCTTCAACGCGCGCTCAAGGTTCAAACGCCGACCAGCGGGCCAATGGGTTGTGCCGATGTTCGTCTTGCTTACGGTTTCAGCGCTGATTTCCACGTCGAACCAATCCGCGCCAAGTTCTACCACCGTCAAACAAACCCCATCGCAGGCGATAGAGGCGCCAAGGTCAATTCCATTTGTATCATAAGACGTGCCGATACGCGCACGCAGATCTCCGCGTTGCTCGGTTTCGCGAACCTCGCCAATATCGGTGATGATGCCTGTGAACATGGGACTTGCTCCTGCGTATCTAAGGGGAATTCATGGCAAGACTTCGCCTTAATTTCACCCAATAATGTGTCTATGTCTTTCAAGAAATAATGAGTAGACCGAATGACATGAGTACTGCAACGGCGAAAAAACCTGTCTTTTTGTTCCTTCAGGGACCGCATGGGCCGTTTTTCCATCGTTTGGGGCGTATGCTGCAACGCGCTGGTGCTGGTGTTTGGCGGGTCGGCTTCAACGCTGGCGATCGCGCTTTCTGGTTTCAGCCATCAACCTACATCCCGTTTCGCGGTTCTATAGATCAATGGGATGACACGTTTGATGCGCTTGTTGCGGAAAAAAACGTAACGGACATAGTGCTTTACGGTGACACGCGCCCTGTTCATGCCAAGGCTGTTGCGCGCGCAAATGCACTTGGCTTGCGCGTTCATGTGTTTGAAGAAGGCTACATGCGCCCCTTTTGGGTCACCTATGAGCGCGGCGGGTCTAACGGTAATTCACGCTTGATGAACACCACTGTCGGCGAAATGCAAATCGCGCTCGAGCGCTCGGATATGGAAGCGCCGATGCCGCCAAGTCATTGGGGCGACATGCGGCAACATGTATTCTACGGCGCGCTTTATCATTGGTTCGTGATGTTCCGTAACGGCGATTACAAGCATTTCCGCACCCATCGCGATCTTCCCGTCATCAAGGAATTCGGCCTTTACGTAAAGCGCCTGTTGCTGATGCCCCTTCAAAGCATCGAGCGGCGCATCGCGACATGGCGTATTCGCAACGGCGGCTTCCCCTTCCATCTGGCGCTTTTGCAGCTGGAGCATGACAGCTCGTTCCAGATGCATTCCCCATTCGATACAATGACCGACTTCCTTGAACTGGTTATCCGCGACTTTGCCAAAGGCGCACCGCAGCATCATCACCTTGTTTTCAAGGCCCACCCGCTTGAGGATGGGCGCGTTCCTGTGCGCCGCTCGCTCAAGGAAATGGCGGCACGTTATAGTGTCAGCAAACGCGTTCATTATGTGCGCGGCGGAAAGCTCGCACGGCTATTGAACGATGCACGCACCGCAGTGACCGTGAATTCCACCGCTGGCCAACAGGTTCTGTGGCGCGGCATTCCGCTAAAGACCTTCGGTAGCGCAGTATATTCCAAGCCGGAATTTGTCTCCGATCAGCCGCTTGCGGATTTTTTCCAAGCGGCCGAGCGTCCCGATAACCGCGCCTACAAGGATTATCGCCGCTATCTGCTTGAAACCAGCCAAGTCCCGGGCGGCTTCTATTCTGCACGTGGACGCCGTCAATTGCTGCGCCATGTAGTCGATATGATGCTCTCTGGCGAAGATCCCTATGATGCCTTGCTGTCAGGAACCGCGGCTCCGCGGCAACAGTTGCGCGTTGTGAACTAGGGGGCATTCGCCCAAACGCTAGCTTTTTATTCTGTATTCCCGTAGCTTAAAAAAAAAGACCGAGGCAGAATAATAGGTCGAGGAGACCGAGCAGTGAAACCCTTTACATCCAGATGGGCGAAATCCGCCTGCTTGCTGGCTGCTGTGGCGATGGTATCGTCCTGCGGCCTGCCGCGCGTTGGGCCTAACAAAAAAGAAATCTTCGAAGGTTCGGTGCAACGATCCGGCGATGCATTTGTCGTTTCCGTGAACGATCGCGTGACCCGTGCGACGTCTGTCGTACCAAGCCTCGGATTTTCGGAAGCCTTTCAAAACGCTGGGGAAATCGGATCAGACACGATCCGCCCCGGCGACACTCTGGGCCTGACGATCTGGGAAAACGTCGATGATGGCTTGCTCGCGGGCGAAACCGCCAACTCGACATTGCTGGAAGAAGTTCAGGTCGACGGCGCTGGCTTTATCTTCGTCCCCTATGCTGGGCGCATCCGCGCAGCTGGCAATTCCCCCGAAGCCATCCGCCGCACCATCACGCGTAAGCTGGAAGAACAAACGCCCGATCCACAGGTTCAGGTCCGCCGCCTTGCCGGCGATGGCGCAACTGTTTCGCTTGTTGGCGCAATTGGCGGCCAGGGTGTTTATCCGATCGAGCGACCAACGCGCACATTGTCAGCCATGCTTGCGCGCGCTGGTGGTATCGCAATTGAGCCTGAGATTGCTCAGATCACCGTGATCCGTGGCAATCAAAAGGGTAAAATCTGGTTCCAGGATCTTTATAACGATCCACGTATGGATATCGCCCTGCGCGGCGGTGATCGCATTCTCGTCGAGCAAGACACACGGTCCTTCACTGCACTTGGTGCTACCGGTGCGCAAAGCCGCGTAATTTTCGAAAGCCAGACATTGTCCGCAGTCGAAGCGCTCGCGCAAGTTGGTGGCTTGGTCAGCACATCCTCTGATCCAACGGGCGTCTTCGTGTTCCGTAACGAGCCAGCTGAACTTGCAAACCGCGTCTTGGGCCGCAATGATCTGGTCGGCGCACAGCGATTTGTCTACGTGCTTGATCTGACCCGTCCTAACGGCATGTTCCATGCGCGTGACTTTGTCATTCGCGATGAAGACACTGTCTACGTGACCGAAGCACCGTTCACCCAGTGGAGCAAAGCAATCGCCGCTGTTACCGGTTCGCTCACCGCAGTTGGTAGCCTCAGCACAACTGCAACGACTTTGGGCCTTGGTGCGACAGCCGCAACGGCTGGAACTGGTGGCTAAAACCGATGCGGGCCAAGCCCTCTGAGATAGCCGCCGATGCACAGACGCGTCGGCGGCTTTTTATCTACAACGGCGGATTTTTGCAGCAGCGGCGCTTGCGCCGCATTCTCAAGCTTTCCGGTTATGATCTGCGCCTTGGCCTTGCGAAAAGTGGTGATTTAATTGGCGTTTGGG
>NZ_JBAUHO010000198.1:0-1786 GCF_049680325.1 Planktotalea sp. | reverse complement strand
CCTTTGCCGCCAAGATGCGCGATACCCATGGCAGCTTCCCGCGTAAATGGGACGCCGTTTATTTCCGTCCCATATAGGTCCGCGTATTTATCAGCGCTTGCCGCAAGATCTGGAAAGTGCCATGCCTCTGCCTTCTTTTGAAGATCCGGGTTGTTCTTGTAATCTTCCAGCGAAATTGAACCGGCCCCTGTAGCGCGGGCAAAATCATCGAGCCTGGCTTGCCCCATTTGAACGCGCCCGACGTAGCCCAGACCATTATCAGCGCCGAAATTATTCCCGCTTTCGGACATGCCGATAGCATCCATAAAATCTCCGGTTGATAGCGACGGCGTGCCGTAATCCCCGATGACTTTACCCGTGAACGGATCAATCAGCTTGTCGCCTACAACTTTGCCCTCAGTTTGCGACGGGTTAACCTGCCCCCATAGCGCGCTGGTCGCAGCGTCTTGCGGCATCATTTCAAGGATTGCCCGCTTAGGCCCAGAAATACCCATCTGATCCAAAAGGCCACCAATTGCGGCCTTTCGCTTCTCACGCTCAAGAACTTCCATGCCATCGCCACCACGCAATGCCGTTCCTACTGCGTCAAAGCCTAGTCCCGCGCGACCAAAATTCATCAGACAAACTCCACAACGTCAAATCCATGCCACTTGCCGATGATGCGCTCTGGAACTTTCTCGGAAAGATCACCCCGGAAGCGGATCGGCGACCACAGGTAATTGTATACATGCCTGTCGCCATCGGCGCGGATATTTTGCTTCAAGCCCCGATCCGAAAAGAAGGCAAGCGCCGTTCCGATGCCGCTCGCAATCGTTCCTGCATTTTTCAGACTATCTTTCAGCGGCACTGGCTCTGTTGACGTGCCAGATGCGCCCATGCCGCCAAGCCCCATGCCAAGCCGCGCATACCGTTCCAGCGCATCAATATCCGTAGTCTTCTTTTCGGTGTCAAACTGCATATCCGCGTCGATATTACGCTGCGCATGGTCGTCAAGAATGCCGCCAGCCGCAAGCTGCGCACCCGCGTCAGCGCGACCCATTGCGCCGATAGATGGTGCAAGGCCCGCAGCTTGTAGCTGGCGGTTCTTTGCATCATTATACGCGCCGAACTCAAGGCCACCAAGACTTTCCGTCAACGCGCGCGTGTACGTGTCTTGCGCAAGCCCTGAGTTAAGCCCGCCCCCGGCACACGTAGATGCAAGGTTGGCTTTGACGCTATCTGCGGTTGTATCTCGGATGGTGTCGAAATTTCGATACGTTTCATCCATATTGAGATTGCTTAGAACCGCGCCCTCTGCGGCTCCAGTGATCGGACTCCCTGCGGAAAGTGCGGAAATGCCTGACATTGTTTCCGGGCTAAGATCTGCCACGCGCGGCCCTGCGAACGGATCAATCTTGAAGCCGTCCGTTCCCATGCCTTGAGCTTTGCCGATGATATCCGTCAGGAGTGGCTGTGCTGCGACCCACGGCGACGCCGTGGTTGTTGTCTTTTGCTTTTTACTCAAGAGACTGCTCCATAATTCTATGTGTTTCGCGCATGCCCATACCTTTTAGAAACGCGGTCCATCCCGGCCTGCTGACCGTCACAAAGCGCGCTGCGCCGATGCTTTTTGCCCACGCCCTTATTTCACTTACCATTTTGTCCTGCCATGCCTCGCGATTGCGACCAGCGCAGTGCGTCATAATAACGTCCCGCGTGCGACCGTCCTGCACCTCAGTCAGTGCGACGGCGACAACTTCTCCGCTCCACGCAATCCAGCACTGGCTGGTTTCGTTAACCACTTGAC
>NZ_JBAUHO010000197.1:0-6056 GCF_049680325.1 Planktotalea sp. | reverse complement strand
CCTCAAGACAGGGCAACTGCTGTCGCCCCGGGTCTTTGGATACGGAAGCTCCACCGGCTACAACAACCGCTGGAAGACGATCTGCAAGCGCGCGGGCATCCCGTACCTTTCAGCACACCCAGCAGGAAGGCATGGCTTTTTCACTGAATTGGTCGTGCGCCAAGGCGTTGATCCAGTCACGGCGGCCAAGGCCGGTCGCTGGTCAGACCCTAATTTGCCCATGCGCATCTATGCCCATGCAGAGACGGATGAGGCCGATGTCAGAGCCCGTTTTCGTACAAACCATGTACAGGACGACCCTGTACAAACACCCAAGCAGCAGAAATCAAAGAAGGAATAACGCTATGAACGGTTCCCTCCTATGGGGCAGGTTGCAGGTTCGAATCCTGCCGGGGTCACCAAGTTGTATTTCGAATCGATGCGGCCACGCGGAAGCCGCAGTTGCCAGTAGAGCTATCGGGATCATTCGAGCTGCGTGAATGAACGTGATAGCGGTCGCAATAGCTGACATGGCATAAGTGTGAGCCGCCCCGTTGGACGCGCCAGTCGCCTTCGCTTGGGCCAGTTGGATTTGTGATCGGGCGATTTGATGCGATTGGCACGGGGCCGAAGTAGTCGTTTACCCACTCCCAGACATTGCCTGTCATATTGAATAGGCCAAAGCCGTTGGGCTCGTAACTATTCACCGGAGCGGTGCCAGCGTAACCGTCGTCAGCAGTATTTTCATTGGGGAAGTTACCCTGCCACGTGTTCATCTTGTGGACGCCGCCGGGAATCATTGCATTGCCCCAAGGAAACTTCATCCGTGCAAGGCCTCCGCGTGCGGCGCGTTCCCACTCTGCTTCCCAAGGCAGTCGCAATCCAGCCCAGGTGCAATAGGCGAGCGCATCCGACCACGTGATATGCACGACTGGGTGATCGGCAATATCTTTCCACGTACTTTCTGGCCCTTGGGGTGCCGCCCAATAGGCACCATCAACCTTGCGCCACCATGGTAGGCCGGGGGGGGAAACGGGCCATGATTTGGGGTCAGTGAGGTAAAGATGAAAGACAAAACTCCAACCTTCGCGCTCTGCCACGGAGACATATCCTGTATCGGCGACAAATTCGGCGAAGTCTTCATTCGTGACCGTGTATTGCGAGATCAGAAAAGGTGAAACTTTAACTTTAGCGCGTGGGCTATCAAGATCGGATGGAAATGTAGATTTGCGTGCACCCATTTCAAAGATACCCCCCGGAATTTCAACAAGGCGGTTGTACAATCGATCGCGGGTTGCCCGATCCGCTTGCGTCACAGCAAGTGCCGCGTCGCGGTAGATGTGGTGCGGTGCTTGTCCGACAAGGTTGTTTTTTCCTGGGCAACACCCGCTGTCATTGGTTCCCATGGCGTTTTCCGAATTTGGTTATTTCGCTAGCGATAGCTTATCAGGATAGGAACTTCAAAGCATGGGCTGGGCGAAACAGGATATTTTCGGACGTAGTTAGGCCAGACGGCGTGTTTCTGGATGCCAAGCTGCGAAAGAACGATGAGGGATAATCATGCAGAATTCATTTCAAGCGACAGCAGAGTTTTCATTGCGGCGATCCGTTTCTGAAATGCCAGAGGCCGCGCGAAAATGGGCTGCGCTGCTGTTGCTGGATACACTGGGAATTGCGGTTGCGTCCGGCCCGATGGAGGCAGGCGTAATTGCGCGTGACACGGCCGCTGCGCTTTATGGTTCTGATGCGCCGAATATGCGCGCAAGGATGTTAATGGATGGGCGCGCGGTTAGTCTTGCTGGGGCGGCCTATGCTATTGCGACGCAGACCGATAATCTGGATGCGCACGACGGGTTCAATCCGAACAAGGGGCATATCGGGTGTGCCGTCGTTCCGGCGCTGTTGGCCTTGGCACAGCAACAGAATGATCTAAGCGGTATAGATGCGCTGGGTGCGTTGATCGTCGGATATGAAGTTGCCGGGCGCGCGGGGCTTGGATTGCATGGAACTGCCTGCGATTATCACACGTCAGGCGCGTGGAATGCATTGGGTGTCGTTGCGCTTGGGGCCCGTTTGCGGGGGCTTGGTGATGCGCAGTTCAGGCATGCGCTGGGGATTGCAGAGTATCATGGACCGCGCAGCCAAATGATGCGCGAGATTGCAAACCCGACCATGTTGCACGATGGGTCTGGCTGGGGTGCCATGGCGGGTATTTCTGCGCTTGTGCTCGCCGAAAGGGGATTCACAGGGGCACCTGCCATCACGCTGGAGGGCGACGATGTTGCCTTGCATTGGAGTGACCTTGGCACCCGCTGGATCATGACCGAGCAATACGTGAAACCCTATCCGATCTGCCGCTGGGCGCATGCGCCAATAGACGCAGTTCGCGCGTTGAAGGCAGCGCATGGATTCACACATAGTGATGTTGCAAGTGTACAGATCAATACGTTCGCAGAAAGCGCGTGTTTGTTCGGCGGTATGCCGGAAACCACATCACAGGCGCAGTATTCACTGGGTTTTGCGCTCGCGCAGATGCTCGTTGCGGGGCAGATCGGCTTGGCGCAGATTAGCGGTGATGGGCTAAAGGACGCCCGCGTTAAGGCGATGTTGGAGAAGACCGAGGTTGTGATTTCAGAGCAGCACAATGCGTTGTTCCCGCAGCATCGTACGGCGGATGTCATTGTTACGCTTAATGATGGGCGCGTGCTGGAAAGCGGTCTTGTTCATGCACGCGGCGGCGCGGAGGAACCGTTCAGCGCGGAGGATATTCAGGAGAAGTTCTTCAGCTTTGCTTCCCCCGTTGTGGGCGATGCTAGGGCCAAGGAAATTTGTGCAGCTGTTATGGGGCTATCAGAACCGAACGCCCGGTTTGATGATCTGGCAGCGCTGTTGTACGAGCCTGCCTAGCGCCATTCCACGTCACCAAGGAAGATGTAGCCAGCGCCATAAATCGTCTTGATAAGTTGAGGGTTCTTAGGATCTTCGCGCAGCTTTGTGCGTAGTCGGGAAATGCGTACATCCATCGCCCGATCAAAGCTTTCGCCGGCACCGCCGCCGAGCATATCCTGCATCTGCGCGCGCGATATCAGGCGCTTGGGGCTTTCTAGGAAAAGCCGCAGGACTTCGCCCTCGGCGTGGCTGAACGCCGTTTCCTCGCCTTTACCATCTTCCAGAACGTAGCGTTCAAAGCGCGCAGTCCAGCCAGAGAAAAAGGCGGTGTTGGATGTTGTGCCTTTGGGTTTGCTTTTACGCAGGCGCACACGGATGCGCGCGACAACCTCGCTGGGGTCAAAAGGCTTGATGATGTAGTCGTCTGCGCCCAGTTCCAAACCTGTAACCTTGTCCTGAACCTGCGCGCGACCTGAAATAATGATGACGATGGCACCTTGCTCCAGCGCGAGGCGATGAACCAGTGTTAAGCCGTCTTTATCGGGCAGGGACAGATCAACAAGGCAGACATCTGGCGTCATTGTGCGCAGAGCCGCCTCAAATTCGCGCGCGCGCCCAAAGCTGAGGGTTCGAAAACCAGCGTCCTCAAGCGTTTCGGACAGAATTTGACGGATTTCAGGTTCATCATCAAGGATTGTAACCAGAGGTTGATCGCTCATTGTGGTGTCTCCTTGAGCGCGGCTTTGGCAAGTTGCGCGCGCAGGGCCTCGGCCGTGAAAGGCTTTTGCAGAAAGGCACCGCGCGCCGCTGCGCTTTGGTGCAAAGGATCGCTGGTCGGGAGCGATGTCATCAACGTCATGGGGCGATCGGTCAGCTTCACAAGGTCAAGGCCCGTGCGTGCGCCGCTCAGGTGGATGTCAGACAACACATAGGCGATATCATGCACCGTCGCGAGCAGCGTTTCAGCTTCGTGAACGCTTGTCGCTTCAAGCACCAAATGCCCCTGAGCGACAAGCATATCGCGGATCGACATTCGCAATTCCTCACTGTCTTCAACCAGCAGGACAAGCCCCGGGGGAAGCTGGATTTCGGCAGGACGGAGCGGGAGGCGCAATACAACATGCGCTCCGCTATCGTTGAAAAGACGCACGTCTCCGCCTGCCAGTTTTGTCATGTCATAGACCATGGCAAGGCCAAGCCCCGAACCTTCACCGCCTTTTGTGGTGAAGAAAGGTTGCAACGCATTTTTCAGCGCTTTCTCCGAAAATCCGGGGCCAGAGTCGGCGACTTCCAGTTCCAGCCAGGTGTCTTGGACAGCCCTTGCAGTCAATGTGATATGTCCGCCCGGCGGCGTTGCATCGCGCGCATTCAGGATAAGGTTCAAAAGACTGTCCTGTAACATGCCCGCATCAATGTTGAACGTGCCATCGGGCGCGTCTTGGACGACTTTCAAGCTGTGATCCTGACCAAGGGTCGGGTTGGCCATTGTTGCCAGTTCATTCAGGAAAGACGACAGTTTTATCGCTACGGGGCGAAAGCTGCGCGGGCCTGTCATGTCCGCTATCCGATGCAGCAGACCGCCGCCACGGCGCGCGGCTGCGAGGGTGGCAGAGATCAAATGATCGGCTTCGCTCGGTAGGTTTGGCATGCGCTCTAACTTGCTTTGCATACCAAGGATAATTGTCAAAAGGTTCGAGAAATCATGCGCCAGACCGCTGGTTAGCTGGGCTGCCATTTCGCGCCGCCGGGTCTGTTGAAGCGCAACGCGGGTTTGCGTTTCTTCGGTAATGTCCATGGACAGGACATAGACACCTTGAACGCTTGTTTTGTCATTATCAGGTGTCAGGGCCACGCGGATGCGGCGGGAACTGGGTTGATGAGTAAACTCGAAGACTGACGGCGTACCGTTAAAGGCGCGCTTTATATGTGGCCCTATGACAGCATAAGTCGGCGCGCCAAGGGCATCGGCCGCTGTGAGGCCTACAATTTCGTCGCTTCCGCCCGGCATTACGTCGCGCAGTCGGCGATTTGAAAAGGTGTAGCGCTCTTCCAGATCTATATGCGCAATATGGGCCGGCATCATCTGTGTGGTCAAACGCGTGCGCGCTTCCATTTTGGTCAGTTGGTGCTTGGTTTCTTCCAGCGCCGCGTTGCTGGAAGCCAGGGCGCGGTTGGTTGAAGCCAGCTCTTCCGAGCGCGCAAGGACTTGTTCGCTCAGGACCTCAGAGCGCGCGCGCAGCAGCGTCTCTTGCTGCTTGGTTTCTGTTATGTCTGTGTAAACCGTAACCCAGCCACCGTCGGGCAGCGGCGCGCCTTCTACGCTGATTACGCGACCATTGGCACGGGTGCGCTCCATGTAATGTGCTTCGAATGCACGGGCGAGTTTGACGCGTGCGGTGACAAAGTCGTCCAGATCGTTCACTTCGCCATATTCCCCGCGTTCGGCGAGATAGCGAATAACTTCGTCAAAACTAACGCCTGGCTGTACCAGTGGTGTCGGCAAGTTGAACATGTGCTGCATCGGGCGATTGATTAAAACCAATCGCAGGTCCGAGTCAAAAATCGACATGGCCTGTTGTATAAGATTCAGGCCAGCTGCGATCATTGCGTCATGGCTGCGTGTACGGTTCATACGCCTATGGCTAGCACCGCGCGGCAGGTCGCGGAAAGCCCCAACATGGTGCTGTTACAATTCGTTAGATTTCAGAAAAGTTACAGACAAATTTGACGTTCAAGGTTTTTTCGGCACGGTTAGGGTAGCGAGTCGCACAAAGCGGCCAGTACGCCAAAAGCGTGCATCGGGAGGAGACATCATTGACACAGACGTCGACAGGCGTTGACGGACTAACGTCCGTTCCAGCGCTATTGCACCGCAACGCAACCAAGTTTGCTGACAAAGCTGCATACCGCGAAAAAGAGTTCGGTATCTGGCAAAGCTGGACTTGGGCTGAAGCCGAAAAAGAGATCGAGGCGCTTGCGCTTGGTTTGCTAAACCTTCGCGTCGCCGAGGGCGATTTCGTTGCCATCATTGGCCGCAACCGTCCCTATCTTTATTGGGCGATGGTCGCGGCACAATCTGTCGGTGCTATTCCTGTTCCGCTTTATTCCGACGCGGCAGCAGACGAAATGGCCTATGTGCTGGACCACTGTGGTGCGCGTTTTGTGATCGTTGCCGATCAGGAACAGGT
>NZ_JBAUHO010000196.1:0-8118 GCF_049680325.1 Planktotalea sp. | reverse complement strand
ACACATGGTTCTCTTCTGGCCTCTGGCCTATCGGCACGCTCGGCTGGCCTGAGCAGACGGATGAGTTGAGCAAATACTTCCCGACCTCGACCCTGATCACAGGTCAAGACATCCTGTTCTTCTGGGTCGCGCGCATGATGATGATGCAGCTTGCGGTCGTGGATGAAGTGCCCTTCGACACCGTCTATCTGCATGGCCTCGTAAGGGACGCCAAAGGCAAAAAGATGAGCAAATCCACAGGCAACGTGGTGGACCCGCTTGAAATCATTGACGAATACGGCGCCGATGCGCTGCGTTTCACCAATGCGGCGATGGCCTCGATGGGCGGCGTGTTGAAACTGGATACAACGCGCATCGCGGGCTATCGCAATTTCGGCACCAAACTCTGGAACGCTTGCCGTTTTGCTGAAATGTATGACGTCTACACGGACGGCGCAGCTGAGCGCCCCGCCAACCCGCATGCAACGGTTAACAAATGGATCGTCGGCGAGACCGCGAAGACACGCGAAGCCGTGGATGAGGCGCTGGAAGCCTATCGTTTCAATGACGCCGCCTCCGCGCTCTACTCTTTCGTTTGGGGCACGGTTTGTGACTGGTACGTGGAATTCGCCAAGCCCTTGCTGCAAAGCGACGACGACGCAGCGGCCAAGCTGGAAACCCAAAGCACCATGCGCTGGGTTCTGGATCAATGTATGATCCTGCTGCACCCGATCATGCCCTTCGTGACCGAAGAGCTTTGGGGCACGCTGTCCGAGCGTCAAAAGATGCTGATTCACGCGGATTGGCCAACCTATACGGCGGCTGATCTGGTCGATAGCGCAGCGGATGCAGAAATGAACTGGGCGATTTCGGCAATTGAAGCGGTGCGGTCTACCCGTGCGCAGATGCATGTGCCTGCGGGTTTGAAGGTGCCTGTCGTTACATCGCACATGAGCGATGCCGCGCGCACGGCGTGGGATAACAACGAGGCCCTGATTAAACGATTGGGCCGCATTGATAGCCTGAGCGCTGTTGAGGCTTTCCCGAAGGGCTGCGCGACTGTGCCGCTTGAGGGGGCCACCCTGGGCTTGCCGCTTGCGGATATTATCGATGTGGATGAAGAAAAGGCGCGTTTGGAGAAGACGCTGGGCAAACTGGCCAAAGAGTTGGGCGGATTGCGCGGGCGTTTGAAGAACCCCAATTTTGCCGCCTCTGCCCCGCCCGAAGTGGTTGAGGAAACCCAAGCAAATCTTGCGCTGCGCGAAGAGGAAGAAGCGCAGCTGAAAGAGGCTTTGGCGCGTTTGGCTGAGCTGGGGTAGTGGTGGGGGCGCTGCCCCCGTCCATTAAGATGGACTCCCCCGAGGTATTTCAGGACCAGAGAAGCAGCGCGGCCTTAGGTGAACTTGGGCGCGCGTTTCTGGATGTTGGCCATGACCGCTTCCATCTGGTTGGGCGTGCCGATAAGCGCGGCCTGCGCGCGCGATTCTTCTAATAGAACGGCCGCTTCGTCATTGATGCCTGCGAAATGCACCAAGGCTTTGCCCGAGCGCACGGCGGAGGGGCTTTTGGAAGCGATCAGCTTGGCGAGCGCCATTGCAGTTTCTAACGGCGCTTCGGAGGTTTCAGAGACAAGGCCGTAATCAACGCCCTCTGCCCCTGTGAATTCCGCGCCTGTATAGGTCAGGCGTTTCAGCACGTCCTCGCGCATCAGTTTGGGCCAGATCGCCATGCCGCCCATGTCCGGCACAAGCCCCCATTTCATTTCAAGGATCGCCATGCGCGTGGCAGGATGTGCGATGCGGTAATCCGCACCCGTCGCGATTTGAAGGCCAGCCCCAAAGCAAACCCCATGCAGCGCAGCGATGACCGGCATTTCAAGCTGACGCCAGACCATGCAGACATGCTGGTAGTCATTTGATGCGCCGTGGGTGCGTTTCATAATCAGCTCATTCGGATCCCCCCCCGCAAGGGCGGAAAAGCTGGCCACATCAAGGCCCGCACAGAACGCATCGCCCTGCCCTGACAAAACAACGGCGCGCACGTCAGTGTTGCCGCGCAGCGCCTCGCCCGCCTCGATAATGCCTGCGATCATATCAGGATCGACGGCGTTCATCTTGTCCCCGCGCGTCAGTTCAACGTGGGCGATGTGGTCTTTGATGGTTGTGGTGACGCGTGGCATGGGCTGGCTCCTTTTGGCTGACCCTAAGCTAGCCCCAAGCCCGCGAAAATGGAAAGCGGAACGTCAGGGCACCAAACGTTCAACCGCGCGCATCATGCCAAGCGATTTGTCATAGACCAGCGTCAAGATCCTGCGCCCGCCTGTTTTGGCAGCAATTTGCGGCAGCGCGCGCACGCCCCCAGCGGCGACAGCACTTGCGATAAATCCTCTTCGGGTCAGTTTCATGTCCTGCCCTCCCTTGTTGCGAATGATTCTCATGTAATAACGGCAGCCCGCGATTTCAACCTTGCCCTGTTCAGGCCCGCGCATTACGCAATTGCCTATGACATACCCACGCTACACCGCTCTCGCCCAGACCCTGCCTGCCTCTGTCCCGTTTGTTGGACCCGAGGCGCAAGAACGCGCCCGAGGCGCGCGCTTTGATGCGCGGCTTGGCGCAAACGAGAATGGCTTTGGTCCCGCCCCTGCGGTTTTGGAGGCGATCAAAGCCCATGCGCATGAGGCCTGGATGTACGGCGAGCCTGAAAGTTATGAATTGCGCAGCGCCATTGCCGATCATCACGGGGCCGCGCGCGAGAACATCGTTGTTGGCGAAGGCATCGACGGGTTGCTTGGTTATGTGGTGCGCCTGGTCGTTGGTGCGGGCGATGCGGTCGTTACCTCTGACGGGGCCTATCCGACGTTCAACTATCATGTCGCCGGTTTTGGCGGTGTCCTGCACAAGGTGCCCTACAAGGGTGATTTCGAAGATCCCGATGCATTGCTTGCCAAAGCGCGCGAAGTCGATGCGAAGCTGGTGTATCTGTCCAATCCGGACAATCCGATGGGCACCTATATCAGCGCCAAAGCTATTGAGGCTATGATCGAGGGACTGCCGGCAGGTTGCCTGCTCATTCTGGATGAAGCCTATGTCGAGTTCGCGCCGCAAGATGCTATTCCGGATATCGCCATAGATCATCCTGCGGTCATTCGAATGCGCACGTTTTCCAAGGGCTACGGCCTTGCAGGGATGCGCGTTGGTTACGCAATGGGCGCGCCAGAATTGATCCTCGCGTTCGAGAAAATCCGCAACCATTTCGGGATGAACCGCATTGCGCAGATCGCAGCATTGGCTGCGTTGAAGGATCAGGCGGGGCTGGACGCGATCAAGGCAAGTGTCGCCGAAGCAAAGCGCCGCATCGCGCAAATCGCGGCGCAGAACGGTTTGATGCATTTGCCCTCTGCCACGAATTTCGTTGCCATTGATTGCGGCGGCGATGACGCCTTTGCGCGGCGCGTTCTGGGCGAGTTGATCGCGCGCGGTATCTTTGTGCGCATGCCTTTTGTTGCACCGCAAAGCCGCTGTATCCGTGTCAGCTGTGGTCCCGAAGTTGAGTTGCAGCGGTTTGAACAGGCATTGCCAGAGGCGCTGAAAGCAGCGCGCTCTGTGTAACCCTTATTTGCGGTTAGGCTTTCCCCGAAATGACCTTGGTTGCGGCATCCAGCGCTCCTGCGCCGTAGGGCAGGCCCAACGCATCAAAGCCCGCCTGCATCGTGGCGATCGTGCCAAGCACCATATGCGCGTTTACGTGTCCCATGTGGCCGATGCGGAAAAAGCCATCGCCATTTGGATCCCCCTCTTCCGACATGCCCAGCCCGATGCCGAGCGTCATGCCAGCCTGATGTTCCGTCCAGCGGCGCAAACCGGTGCCATGCGGCGCACCCAGACGCAAAGCTGTAACCGCGTGCGAGCGATGCGCGCGATCTGCCACGTTTAGCGTCAGCGGGCCACCCTGCCCCCATGCCTCACAAGCGGCCCAATAAGCGCGGGCAAGGGTTTCATGGCGCGCCCAGACGGCCTCCAATCCCTCGGCGTGGATCATATCGAGCGCTGCGCGCAGACCATAAAGCATGTGGGTCGGTGCCGTACCGCCAAAATATTCAAACAGCTTCTCGGGATTCGCGCGCGGTGTCCAATTCCAATAGCGGCTAACGCGGGTCATCTTGGCACGCACGGCGTCTGCGCGATCATTAAAGAAGACGAACCCCAGGCCCGGCGTGACCATCAACCCCTTTTGGCTGGCGGTGACCATAATATCTACGCCCCAAGCATCCATTTCAAAGCGATCGCAGCCAAGCGATGCAATGCAATCCACCATCAGCAGCGCGGGATGCCCTGCCCCGTCCAGCGCGGCACGCACCTCGGCAATGTTGTTCTTGATCGAGGTTGACGTATCCACGTGGACCGCAAGGACCGCTTTGATCCTATGCTCTTTGTCGGCGCGTAGGCGCGTTTCAATCGCATCGGCATCCATTGGCGTCTTGGTGCCGAATTCCATTAGCTCGACCTCGGCGCCAAGCCCTGTCGCCATTTCGCCCCAACCAACGCAGAACCGGCCCGTGGAGGGCACAAGCACGTGATCGCCCGCGGAAATCACATTGCTTAACGCCGCTTCCCAAGCCGCATGACCATTGCCCATATAGATCGCAACGTGATGCTGCGTGCGCGCAACAGCGCGCAAATCGGGAATGATCCCTGCGGTCATTTCTACCAGCTCGCCCTCGTAAATATTAGGGGACGCGCGGTGCATCGCGCGCAGGACGGCGTCGGGGACGACAGAGGGACCGGGAATAGCAAGATAGCTGCGGCCTTGAGCAAGTGACATCAAAGAAACTCCAATACGAATGGCGCTGACACTACCGACCCGCGCGGTGCCGTCAACGGCTCGTGCGCTTGCACCGCGCAGCGTCAAGGTCTACATGCCGCACAACGCTCCTTTCAGGCAGGACATTCGGATGCTCAAGACACTCGGGAAAAAAATCAGCGATTGGGAACGCAACTGGCGCTATTCCTTTGGCAATGACATCACAGACCCGGTTGAACGTCGCAAATCGGTTTGGCATTTCAACCTGTTCGATCATTCGTTTCTGCGGATACTCTGGACGAACTTCTATCCCGTGTCTGACGGGGTTTGGCGTTCGAACCAACCCACTCACAAACGGTTCATGAAATACCGCGACATGGGAATAGTCTCCGTCATCAACCTGCGCGGCACAGATGCGCGCGCGCATTACCTGTTTGAAGAAGAAAGCTGCCGAATTCTCGGGCTCAAATTGCACAACACGCGCCTTTGGGCGCGTACAGCTGCGGATCGCGAAAATATCGTCGCGGTGATTGATCTGATGCGCACAGTGCAGCGTCCTTTCATGTTCCACTGCAAGTCTGGTGCAGACCGTGCAGGGTTTTGCGCGGCGATGTACCAGATGATTTTTGATGGCGTGCCTGTGCAAAAAGCGCGTGAGCAACTGTCGCTGAAGTTCATCCATATCAAATGGAGCAAGACAGGCGTGCAGGATTACATCCTGGATGTGTTCGAGGCGCGTCAGGCCAAGGGCGACATCGACTTTGAAACCTGGATTCGCACCGAATACGATAATGACGTTATCCAGGAAGGCTTTGACAGCAAGACCCCGCCCGCGCAGATTGCCTGATATGGCAAAGGTCGATCATTCTTCGCGCACCCTGCTGCGTTGGCTCTGGAAGAGCTACCTGAAGCGCCATCTTTGGATGCTTTTGCTGGCAACCATCTTCATGGCGCTGGAAGGGTCCATGCTGGGGCTACTCAGCTGGATGATGAAACCGATGTTCGATCTGGTGTTCCTTGAAGGGGATCAATCAGCGCTTTGGTGGGTCGGCATTGTCATTCTCGGGATATTTCTGGTGCGCGCGGCCGCGTCGGTCATTCAAAAAGTGATCCTGACCCGCATTTCGCAGCAATCCGAAGCGGATATGCGCTCTGATCTGCTGAGCCACCTGATGCGCCTCGATGTAAGCTTTCATCAGGTCAACGCCCCCGGCACCTTGATGCAACGCGTGATCGGGGATGTCTCTGCGGTAAGCCAGGTCTGGAATGCGATCATCACTGGTGCAGGCCGTGATCTTGTCGCCGTCATCGTTCTCTTCGGCGTTGCCATGAGCGTGGATTGGCGCTGGACTGCCGTAGCGCTGATAGGTGTGCCTTTACTGGTCCTGCCCTCGCTTATCGCGCAACGCTTTGTGCGCCGCCACTCGCGCACAGCCCATCAGGTCGCCGCGCGTCAATCCGGGCGTCTTGATGAAGTGTTTCACGGCATCGTGCCGGTCAAACTCAACCGCCTTGAGGACTATCAGGCGCGCCACTACGCCAAACTCAATGCACAGCGCGTCGAGGTTGAGGTAACAACCTCCCTCGGCAAGGCCGCAATCCCCGGTTTGATCGACGCCATGTCAGGTGTCGGCTTTCTCGGCGTGTTGATCTATGGCGGCGGCGAAATCATCTCTGGTGAAAAGACGGTTGGCGAATTCATGGCCTTCTTCACCGCGCTCGGTTTTGCCTTTGAGCCGCTGCGCCGCCTTGGCACGATCACCGGTGTCTGGGAAGCAGCGGCGGCTGGTATCGAGCGGGTGATGGAATTGCTTGCGCTTGAACCGGTTCACAAAACGCCGGCCAACCCGGTGCCTGCCCCGCTTGGCACGCCTGAAATCACCTTGCAAAATGTGACGCTCAACTACGGCGATACGACCGTGCTGCGCGGCACCACATTCACCGCACATGCGGGAAAAACAACCGCGCTTGTCGGCCCCTCGGGCGCTGGCAAGTCCACTATTTTCAACGTGCTGACCCGTATCACAGACCCGCAAAGCGGCGCAGCGCTGATTGACGGTATTCCTGTCACCGATATGGCGCTTGGCGATTTGCGCGATCTCTTCTCGGTCGTCTCGCAGGACGCCTTGCTTTTCGACGAAACCCTGCGTGAGAATATTCTACTCGGGCGCACCGACGTCAGCGAAGCAATGCTGCAAACCGCGCTGGATGCGGCCCATGTCACAGACTTCCTGCCCCAGCTCCCGAACGGGCTTGATAGTGCTGTCGGCCCGCGCGGCTCCGCTCTTTCGGGCGGGCAACGCCAGCGCGTCGCCATCGCGCGCGCACTGCTGCGCGACACGCCTATCCTGCTGCTTGATGAAGCGACATCAGCGCTGGATGCACAGTCCGAAGCCGTGGTGCAGGCCGCGCTTGAGAGCCTCTCGGAAGGGCGCACAACGCTTGTCATTGCCCACCGGCTGTCAACCATCCGAAGCGCAGATCAAATCATCGTCATGGAGGCAGGCCGCGTGCTGGAAAGCGGCACGCATGAAACCCTGCTCAAAGCAGATAAAACCTACGCCTCCCTGCATGCGCTGCAAGCCAAAGCGTAACGCCGCGCCCTTCATTTTGCCGATAAACTCATCGCGCGCGCCGATGCCGCGCTAAGGCTTTCGATAAGTAGCCGCCAATCGCTCAACCGGCACCCCTGCAAAATAGCGCGCCAAAGTCCAAAGGTTGCGCCCCCCACGGCGCAGCCACCCTGCGCTCTCATATTTGGCGGCGCTGGTCATCGCGCGCGCATCCAAGGCACGAAGCTGCCCTTTCAATGCCCGCGCCAAGGCAACATCTTCCATCAAAGCCATGTCCTGAAATCCACCAACGGCATCATACAAAGCGCGCGAAACCAGCAACCCCTGATCCCCATAAGGCAAGCCGAACAAAGCCGAGCGCAGGTTCGCCCATCCAGCAACAAGGCGCGCAGGCACCCCGCCACTGCCAAAAGCCAGCTTGAAAAACCCAGCCTTTTCGAGGGTTAAATGCGCGCGCGCAACCGCGCTCCAGCCAGGCTCCAACTGCGTATCTGCATGCAGCACCATTATCCACGTGCCCTGCGCAATCTCGCAGCCCCGCTTCAATTGCCCACCGCGCGACGCAGCGCCTGAAATCCAGACCGCACCGATTTCATCTGCAATACGACGCGTGTCATCATCAGAACCACCATCACTGACGATCAACTCGCGGATCAACCCTGCCTCAACCCCCTCCATGAGCGAAGCAGCGCAGCCCGCCAACACATGCTGCGCATTCAACACAGGTATCACTACAGAAATCGGTGCGCGCACGACCTTGGCC
>NZ_JBAUHO010000195.1:0-10429 GCF_049680325.1 Planktotalea sp. | reverse complement strand
TTTTTCGGACGTTCAGGAAACCCATACTCTTGCTGTGATCGTTGATAACGAAGCCGGCGTTCTTGCCCGCGTGATCGGATTGTTCGCAGGGCGCGGCTACAATATCGAAAGCCTGACAGTGGCCGAGATTGACCATTCCGGTAAGCTAAGCCGCATAACAGTTGTCACCACAGGTACGCCGCAGGTGATTGAACAGATCAAAGCACAGCTTGGCCGTATTGTTCCTGTGCATCAGGTTCATGATCTGACGGTTGAAGGGCAATCGGTCGAGCGTGAGCTTGCCCTCTTCAAGGTTGAAGGCAAGGGCGAGAAACGTGTTGAGGCGCTAAGCCTCGCGGATATTTTCCGCGCCAATGTTGTTGATAGCACTTTGGAAAGCTTCGTGTTCGAACTGACCGGCACTTCGGAAAAGATCGATGCGTTTGCGGATCTCATGCGTCCATTGGGTTTGAGCGAGCTTGCACGCACAGGTGTCGCCGCGCTTTCACGCGGCGTTTAACACGAAATCAACGGGCAGCGGCGGATGTGCGCTTTTGCCCGTTACGCTTTGCGCGCAGACGGTCGAGATCGAAGGTCGCGACATTGCTTGTATCGGGCCTTGCCGGATCAGGTTTGGATGTCTGGCCAAGGCTTTCTTTCAGCTCTGTCGCCTTTGAAACGACCGCGCTCAGATCACAGCAATAGTGCTGCGCAATGCGGCGCGGATTGCGGGCGATCCGCAGACTATCAAGTACTGTAACATCAAACTGGATCAAATCGCCTTCATCAAAGCGATCTGCGCTTGCCGCTTTGTGAGGGCTTTGACCTAAAAATGCGAGTTCGCCGTGATCTTCGCACCATATAATAGCTTTGCTGTCGGCCTCATCACGCCAGATTACCACTCCAAGCATAGTTACCCTTTCAGCTTTTCCCCCTTCAGTATGTCGCCGCTTGATTAGAAAACCATAAAGTTTATAGCATCGTTCGCAGACAACTTGCGTCATCTAAATTGATCCTTGATGCAAATTTGAGTCAGCTATTACTTAAATTGTATCAATATCCGAGTTCATCTTTATGAAGGGCGCGAAATTTTACTAATGTATGGCGATCAGGGTCGAAATGGTAACGCGCATGAAACAAAGTCCCATTCCAATCCGTGCCCTGTTTGGGCGGAATTTACGAATTCTTAGCGATGCTTACCCGTCCATTTCCGAGGTGTGCAGGCAGCTGGACATCAATCGCGCGCAGTTCAACCGCTACTTGAATGGCGAAAGCTATCCGCGCCCGGATATGCTGGCACGAATTTGCGCCTTTTTTGAAACGGATGCCCGCATTCTCACGCAGCCTTTGGAAAGCATCAACTCGGTGCGCCCGCCCCTGCTTACGCATCCTGAGATTGCGGAATTTACCGACATCAAGAACAACGTTGTGTCCGAAGACCTTCTACCAAGCGGGTTCTATCGGTTTTCGCGTCAGAGCTTTCTTTATCCTGAGAAATTTATTTCTGGCCTGATCTATGTTTATCGCGTGGACGGATGGACCTTTATTAAGGGATTTGAAACGCGCCAATCTATTGCCGAGCAAGGTTTGCCCCAAGACCCCCGCACACGTCAATTCAAAGGCTATGCGCTGCAAATGGAGGACGGAATTGGCGCTTTGATTTCGCGGCGCAATGCGATGACGGTTACGTTTAATTTCCTCTCGCCCGTCGCATCGCTTAATCGCAATTTCTGGCATGGCTACGCGGCGCGCACCATTAACGAAGCGATGGCTAGCGCGCGCGTTGTGCGCATGGTTTACGAATTTCTTGGCCCTTCAACGGGTACGATCTTACAGACCGCGCGCACTGCCGGTTTCTGCGACATCAATGATTTGCCCGCATTTCACCGCCGACTATTGCGCATAGATGAACCGTTTATGTAGCGCAGCAAGGTCGCGGTGAGAAAAGTTGAGGTCGCTACAAGGCATATGAAAGCGAAGTGCAAAGGCTAGCGTTGCGTTACACAATCAAAGAGCAAAGCCATGTCTGGACCCATCACTGATCTTTCTGCGGTGCGCCGCCCCGTTGAAAACGCGCAGGGCCTACCCAATGCCCACTACATTGATCCTGATATCTTTGAAGAAGAAAAACACGCGGTTTTGTTTTCGTCCTGGGCCGGTTTGGCCGTCACGGCCGATATTGCTGAAAATGGCGATGCAGTGCCGATCACCTTCCTAGGGATGCCGCTGCTATTGGTGCGCGACAAGGGCGGCGTCGTGCGTGTCTTTCAGAACATTTGCCGTCATCGCGGCATGATCCTTGTGGAAGAGCCGCGCAAGATCGAAGGGGCGATCCGTTGCCCCTATCACAGCTGGTGCTACAGTACAGAAGGTCGTCTTGTCAGCACGCCCCATGTGGGCGGGCCGGGCCAGAACACCCATGAAAGCATTAACCGCAACGAGCTTGGCTTGATCGAAGTGCGCAGCCATATCTGGCGTGACGTCGTCTGGATCAACATCGATGGAAAAGCCCTGCCTTTTGAAGAGGAAAACGCCGATCTGATCGCGCGTTGGGCAGAATTCGACAAACCACTCTTTCACGGCGGTGCGGATAGTGCATTTCAACTGGCTGTTGACTGCAACTGGAAACTCGCCGTTGAAAACTATTGCGAGAGCTATCACCTGCCATGGGTCCACCCCGGACTGAACAGCTATTCGCGTCTTGAGGATCACTACCATATCGAAAAGCCCGATGCCTTTTCTGGTCAGGGCACATTGGTCTATCGCCAACTTAAAGGCGAACAAGGTCAGGTCTTTGAAGACTTCGAAGGTGTTGGCGAAAAATGGAACGAGGCCGCAGAATATGTTGCGGTCTATCCGAATGTGCTTCTCGGGGTGCACCGCGATCATGCGTTTGCGATCATTCTTGTTCCGGAAAACGAAGGCAGGACAGTCGAAAATATCCACCTATACTATGCAACGCCTGAAACTGACGCACAAATGCGCGTAGAGAACACCAGGCTTTGGAAATTGGTGTTTGAGGAAGACATTTTCGTGGTCGAAGGCATGCAAAAAGGGCGTCATGCGCCGCATTTTGATGGTGGTCGTTTCTCTGCCGTAATGGATAGCCCGACGCATTGTTTCCACGCGTGGGTCGCGGGCAGGATCGAGGCCCATCGCGGTACAGCGCAAGCCGCCGAATGAGTGATTTAGGTGCGCGCTTGCTTGCAGCGCATGGGCGGGATGACCGCCCTGCCCTTGTGCTGCTTTATCGCGAGGCTGCGGACGCGGCGAATGATGAAAATGCCTCTGGCTTTTACCTTACTCATGCCTACGTCTTTGCGCTTGAGTTGGGGCACCCTGATGCCCCAACCTTGCATGCACGGCTTAAACAGATGGGCCGGGAGGAGTAACGCGCCGATCAATGCCGCGTGCGAGGGAATAGACATGCCATGACGCATGCCCGAGCAGCGGCAATGTGATGAACAGCCCCAGGAATAGCGGGATCATCGACAGCAGAACGGTGGCTGCAATAAAGGCACCCCATAGGACCATCGGTAGAAAATTCGCCTGCACGGTTTGAAAGCTGGTAATCATCGCTGTTACGAAATCAATCTCGCGCTGTAGCAACAATGGCAGCGCGAAAACGGTTATCATAAAGAGGATCAGACAAAACCCTGCTCCGGCGATACTGCCGACAAGCAGCATCGTTAGTCCGTTCGCGGACAGCCAGACCTCCAGACTGCTATGGACATCGGTCATTGTTGACAGCCCCATAAAGAGCGCAAAGATCATGTGCCCGATGAAGAACCACAGCAAAAAGACGAAAACGATGATCGCACAAATTGACGGCAGCTGGCGTTTGCTTTGGGACAGGACCACACCAAAGATGCTTGGATCATCCATGGGGATGCCCATTTCGCGCCGCCGGCTCACATCATAAAGACCAACCGCCGCAAATGGACCAAGCAGAGGAAAGCCGATAGCGGCCAGAACCAGCCAATAGGTCGTATTGGTCTTGTAGGAAATCCACGCGATCACAAGTCCGCCAAGCACATAGAAACTGGCAAAAAGAATGCCGTATTTCGGATGAGCCATAAAGTCCTGCCAGCCGCGCCGCAGTGCTTCGCCGAAAAAGCTGAACGATATCTGTTGGAATTCCGGCACGCCGGACTTTGGTGTTAATGGCATTAATGGTCCCTCCCCGCGTTCATCCAAGCGGGAAAACCTGTCGCTATCAACCCTTCAGTGCATCCAGATCAGGTTTATGCGCCGCAAAATCGTTTGCTTCATGCCAACGCTGGCCAATCCGCAGCAGTTTACCATCGCTATGTCGCGGTCCCATGACCTGCATTCCCATCGGCAGGCCCGTCTCGCTAAAGCCTGCAGGAATGTTAAGGCACGGGACACCAACAAGACTTGCGGGGATCACGACCTCCATCCAGCGGTGGTAGGTGTCCATTGCGCGCCCTGCGATGTCGCGCGGCGATTTCCATTCAACCGGGAACGGCCAGACCTGCGCAGAGGGCAGCAAAAGCGCGTCATACTGGGCGAACAAGCCATTCAACTTGGCAAACCATTGTGAACGGATCACGCTCAAACGGTGCACATCCATCGCGCTTAGGGCGCGGCCCGTTTCGATCTCCCAGATTGCATCGTCCTTGAGCATCGCGCGCAAGTCAGGGTTATCGTAAAGAGCGCCCTTGCCGCCCGCGTTGGCAAAAGCACGCAAGCCAACCCAAGCGTCCCAGATTTGTTCGGCCGGGAATGGTGCCTCCAACTTGTCAACGCTGACGCCCATGCTTTCGAACTGTGCGAGAGCCGTTTCGCAGGTCGCCATGACCCCGGCCTCCATCGCATAGGCCCCGCCCCAATCGCCAAGCCAGCCAAGGCGCATGCCTTTGATATCACCCTCCAGCTGCGGCACGCTTGGGGCTTGCGCGAAACTATGCGGATCGCGCGGGTCAAGCCCGGCCTGAACATCCAACAGCATCGCCACATCCGCAGGGCTGCGCCCCATCGGACCAGCAACGGCCAATTGATGAAGGTAGACATCGCCAGGCATATCAAGCGGCACCAGACCATAGGTCGGGCGCAGGCCATACACGTTGTTCCAAGCACCCGGATTGCGCAGGCTGCCCATCATGTCAGAACCATCTGCGATCGGGATCATTCCAGCCGCCAATGCCGCCGCTGCGCCGCCAGAAGACCCGCCGGCCGAGCGCGTCGGATCATAGGGGTTGCGCGTTGCGCCGTGGACGGGATTGAATGTATGGCTGCCAAGGCCGAATTCAGGTGTATTGGTTTTGCCGATGACGATGGCCCCTGCCGCCTTCATCCGCGCGACCATCAGATCATCTTTCTGGGCGATATTATTTGCAAAAATGGGCGAGCCCATGGAGGTGAGCAAACCCTCAACATTGGCCAGATCCTTGATCGCAACGGGAAGACCATGCAGCGGGCCTTTGGGCGTCTCATTGTCAGCGGCGCGCGCATCATTGATGCAATCTTCTGCATCGCGCAGCGAAACCACCGCATTCACGGTGCCATTCACCTCTGCAATCCGCTCAAGCGAGGCGCGCATCAACTCTTCGGCACTAAGCTCTTTGTGGGCAATTCCAGCAGCCAGCGCCACAGCGCTTCGGTTCAACATATCACTCATGCTTTGCCCCTCCCAAGACTTGGCTTAGTCCTCGCCCTGCGCCTCCGCACGGCTTTTGCCCGAAACGTTCATAGCCAGCGTAGCGCCCATGAACCCGTCAAGATCGCCGTCCAGAACGCCTTTGGTATCGGACGTTTCATAGTTGGTGCGCAAGTCTTTCACCATTTGATATGGCTGCAAAACGTAAGATCGGATCTGATTGCCCCAACCCGCGTCGCCCGCGTTTTCATGTGCCTCGTTGACCAAAGCCGAACGCTTATCCAGCTCGATCTGATAAAGCCGTGACTTCAACGCCTTCATCGCAATATCGCGGTTCTGGTGTTGGGATTTTTCCGACGATGTCACAACGATCCCAGTAGGTGCGTGGGTAATGCGGACCGCAGAATCGGTGGTGTTCACGTGCTGGCCACCCGCACCAGAAGAGCGATATGTGTCGATGCGGATATCGGATGGGTTCACCTCAATCTCGATATTGTCATCAACGACGGGATAGACTTTCACGGACGTAAAGGACGTGTGCCGTTTGGCAGCGCTATCAAAGGGCGAAATCCGCACCAAACGATGTACGCCGCTTTCAGATTTGAGCCACCCGTAAGCGTTCAGGCCGCTGATCTTGTAGGCGGCAGATTTGATCCCCGCCTCTTCGCCCGCGCTTTCGGACTGAAGTTCAACCTTGTAGCCACGCTTTTCCGCCCAGCGAACATACATACGCGCCAGCATCGATGCCCAATCGCAGCTTTCTGTGCCGCCCGCGCCAGAGTTGATTTCAAGGAAAGTGTCGTTGCCATCCGCTTCGCCGTCCAGCAATGCTTCAAGCTCTTTGGCTGCCGCTTTTTTGGCAAGCGCCTTCAGCGCCTCTTCTGCTTCGGCGATGACGTCTTCGTCATCTTCCATTTCGCCCAATTCGATAAGCTCGATGTTGTCTGAAAGGTCTTGCTTGATCGAGGTATAGACACCCATAGCATCCACCAGCATCTGGCGTTCGCGCATCAATTTTTGCGCAGCAGTCGGGTCATTCCAAAGATCAGGGTCTTCAACGCGGGCGTTGAATTCTTCCAAGCGGAAAGGCGCAGTATCCCAGTCAAGCCGCTGGCGCAGCAATTCCAAGGATTTTTCAATCTCATCAACAGTATTTTGAGCATCAGCGCGCATGGGGCATCCCGTCCAAGTGACTTGCACAGGCGTGATAAACCAGCCCAAAGCCACTCACAAGGGCTGTGGATGGCTTCAGCTTTTTCTACAAGGCAATCGCAGTGATTTTAGTAAAGCCCGCCTGAGCTGAGCGTGCCAAAGGTCGCCTTTGGACCGACCACCGCTTTTTTACCCGTTGAGGTGGTCACTTGTCGTGCCACTTCCCCGTCAGGACGGATCAGACTGAGGTTGCTGCCCATCGCGAAACCACCGTCGAAAGAGACGCCGAAGATCGGCTCTTCGCCCTCGCGGAAACATTCGTTTACAACGTTGTCACCGGACGCCCCGTCAGACAGACGCGCGCCCGTGAAACGGTCGATTTTGATAAACTGACAGCCCTCGGGAATGCTGAATTCGCTGGCACCGTATTTCTCGGTCGCTTTGCGCATAAACTGGTTGAACACAGGTCCGCACATGCCGCCACCTGATGCACCGCCCCCAAGACTGCGCGGTGTGTCATAACCGATATAGCAACCCGCAACGATCCGGTTGGTAAAGCCGACAAACCACACGTCTTTTGCATCGTTGGTTGTACCCGTCTTACCGGCAGTGGGCACGCCCAGGTTCACGGTTTTTGAGGCCGTGCCGCGTTCAACAACGCCGCGCATCATGGATGTCAGCTGATACGCAGTCACAGCATTCATCACGCGTTCACGGTCAGACACGATCCGCGGGCTGCGCGTTGGCGCGATTGCGGGATCGTCGCAATCAGTACAGATGCGGGGGTCATGTTTGTAAACGGTCTTGCCGTAGCGGTCCTGCACGCGGTCAACCAGCGTTGGCTCAACCCGCTCGCCGCCATTGGCGAACATCGCATAGGCCGCGACCATTTTGAACAGTGTCGTTTCTTGCGAACCAAGCGAGTTTGCCAGTACCCGCAGAAAGCTGCCATCGTCGTAAACGCCAAACTTTTCTGCATAATTTCCAACGACATCCATCCCGACCTCTTGCGCAAGGCGGATCGTCATCAAGTTACGTGAACGTTCGATGCCCGTACGCAAAGGCGTTGGACCATAGAAGGTTTTGGACGCGTTCTTTGGACGCCACAGGCCTTGCGGCGTGTTGATTTCAATCGGCGCGTCAACAACGATTGTCGCTGGCGTGTAACCACTATCGAGCGCAGACGCATAAACGAATGGCTTAAAGCTGGAGCCCGGCTGGCGCTGCGCCTGCGTGGCGCGGTTGAACACGGAATGCTGATAGGAAAAGCCGCCCTGCATCGCGATAACGCGGCCAGAGTTGACGTCCATCGCCATGAAACCGCCCTGCACTTCGGGGATCTGGCGCAGGGTCCAGCGAATGAACGCACCCGAATTGTCGTCTGTCATTTTGCGGACAAGCACAACCTCGCCGACGGCGAGCAGATCGCCAGCCACCTGCGCTTTGCGCCCGAGTTTGCCGTCTGCCAAGCGCTTACGGGCCCATTGCACATCCTTCGCTGGAATCCAGTGACCATCCTCGTCTTCATCCACGCCTTCGATACCGATGCGGGCCTCATTCTTGCCAACTTCAAGCACAACAGCGGGATGCCATTGGTTTTCCAGATCAACATCGCGCGCGACAAGCACCTTGCCCAAGGCTTCACGCCAGCTTGCTTCAGACGCCAGCTGATCTACCGGAATGGTTTTTCCAGTGCCGCGCCAGATACCCTGCCCGCGATCAAAGCGTTCAAGACCGCGGCGTAGCGCATCGGCGGCTTCTGCCTGCATTTCGGGGTCAATCGTGGCACGGACGGTCAAACCACCTGTAAAGAACTCACCCTCGCCGAAATCCTGGCTCAGCTGACGGCGAATTTCGTCGGTAAAATAATCACGCGGTGGCAGCGCAGACTTGAAGCTGTCAAAATCGCCGTTCTGCACAGATCGCAATGGCAAGACTACTTCGCTCTCATATACCTCTTTGGTGATATAGCCATTTTCCATCATTTCCTTGAGCACAAAGTCGCGGCGCTGTTTCAAGCGCTCTTTGCGGCGCACAGGATGGAAATCTGACGGAGCCTTTGGCATGGACGCAAGAAAGGCCGCTTCATGCGGGGCCAACTCACCCATGGTTTTGTTGAAATAGGTTTGCGAAGCCGCAGCAAAGCCAAAGCTGTTCTGACCGAGGAATATCTCGTTCATGTAAAGTTCAAGGATTTGATCCTTGCTCAAGGTTTCCTCGATCCGCGTGGCGAGGATAATCTCCTTGATCTTACGCTCGGCCTTGCGCGAGCCATCAAGCAGGAAGTTCTTCATCACCTGCTGGGTAATCGTGGAAGCACCGCGCACGTTTTCACCGCGTGAGACAATCGCATCGCGCAAAGCAGACGCCATACCGCGCGTGTCATAACCGGCGTGGGTGTAGAAATTCTTGTCCTCGGCAGAGATCAGAGCATGTTTTACCAGATCAGGAATTTCATTGGCTGGTGCGAAAAGACGCCGTTCGCGGGCGAATTCGTCAATGATCTGGCCTTCACCCGAGTAAATCCGCGAAATCGTTGGCGGTTTGTACTGAGCAAGGCTTTCATGGCTGGGAAGATCACGCCCATACATCCAAAAAATCGCACCGATCGTAAGCGCGATCATCATCAAGCCCATTGTTACCAACGAGAAAATGGATCCGAAGAAAGATAAGATTGCTCTGAGCACGTGCCGGCCCCCAATTTTTATTGATCTGTCTATACGCGCCCTTGTCAGAATGGTCAAAACACAACCTTGGGACAGGTAAGCAGTTTTCTGCGCATTTTCAGTTTGCGTAGCGCTTTTTATTTCTGCCTAAGTGGTGCTTCGGCAGCGTCTGTCAAAAGCCACGCATGAATCCCGTTATGAATGCCCGTCACCATCTTGCCGCGCCAGATCGGGTCTGTGAGCTTTCTTAGATCATCCTTGCTGGACAGAAAGCCTACTTCAATCAGGACTGATGGAATATCAGCCGCCTTGAGAACCGAGAAGCCAGCGGATTGAATGGGTCGTTTGTAGGTATGCCCGACCTCGGTGTTGATCCCCAAAATAATGCCGCGCGCCAAATCTTCCGAGCGCGGGCGATTTTCCAATCGCGCCAAATCCATAAGGATCGCAGCGATTTCATCGTCCTGCCCTGACAGATCAACGCCTGCGAGCAGGTCCGCGCGATTGTGCCGTTCGGCCAAAGCTGCTGTTGCCGCGTCGGAGGCTTCTTCTGAAAGCGTGTAAACCGCTGCGCCATTGGCTTTGCCACTGGCAAGCGCGTCCGCGTGAAAGGAAACGAACAGATCGGCACCCGCGGCCCGCGCAACTTGTACGCGCCGCTCCAAGGATACGAATTCATCGCCATCGCGGGTCAGAACAACGTTGAAATCCCCCGAACGCAGCAGCGCGTCGCGCACCTCTTGGGCGAGAATGAGCATCAAATCCGCTTCCGTGATACCGTCGACGGACGCGCCGGGGTCAATACCGCCATGCCCCGGATCAAGCACAACTGTAATGCTGGAGGATTTTTCAGGTGCCGCGACATTCAAGCTCGTGGATTGCAGCTTGTCCCATTCCAGATCGCGAGGCGCGCCCGAGCGTTTTGAAAACTCTGCTGCATCAACAACAACCATCGACACTGACAAACGGGCCGTGCCAGTCGCGTTATTAACCTTTAGGCCAGCCAGTTCGA
>NZ_JBAUHO010000194.1:0-1758 GCF_049680325.1 Planktotalea sp. | reverse complement strand
CAGATCGGGGTCGACCACAGCGAAGCGGCGGCGCGCGCCGAGGCGCGCGGCATTGATGTTATTCATGATAAATGCCCGAAAATCGAGTATCAGCGCCTTTTCGGAGAGCTGCGGATGGGCGGTTTCGCCACGGGCGTTATATCTTCCAAGCTGTAAATTTGCTTAAAAATCATGTTTTCTCCCCCTAATTGGCGAATTGATGACATTACGTCGCTGCGCTTCATTGAAGATCAGTGCGAGGTATCTATTTTAAGTCCAACACTGCCATGTTAGGGCATCGAACAAAGTCATATTGAGGAGAGTGTCGTTGGGTAACGCACGCAACATCGCCTTTTGGGTCGTACTATTCCTGTTGATCCTGGCGCTATTCAATCTCTTTAGCGGCAACAACGCTGCTTTGCAGAGCCGTGAGATCAGCTATTCCGAGTTTGTCTCTAATGTTAACGGGGGCAGCGTCACAAGTGTCACGCTTGATGGCGAGCGCATTCGCTTTCGCGGGTCCGACGGAAGCGATTATGTCACGATCAAGCCAACCGATGCGAATGTGTCGGATTTCCTGATCTCTAAAAGCGTGAGCGTTCGCGCAGAGCAGCAAGAGCAGTCTGGTTTCCAGACGTTCATTCTGTCGCTTCTACCATTCCTGTTGCTGATCGGCGTTTGGGTTTATTTCATGAACCGTATGCAGGGCGGCGGCAAAGGCGGCGCAATGGGTTTTGGCAAATCCAAGGCCAAGATGCTGACCGAAAAATCAGGCCGCGTCACGTTTGATGATGTCGCGGGCATTGATGAAGCCAAAGAAGAGCTTGAAGAGATCGTTGAGTTTCTACGCAACCCGCAGAAGTTCTCGCGTCTTGGTGGCAAAATCCCGAAAGGCGCTTTGCTTGTTGGCCCTCCCGGTACCGGTAAAACGCTGCTTGCGCGCGCAATTGCGGGTGAGGCGGGTGTTCCCTTCTTTACGATCTCTGGTTCGGACTTTGTTGAAATGTTCGTCGGCGTGGGTGCATCCCGTGTGCGCGACATGTTCGAGCAGGCGAAAAAGAACGCGCCTTGCATCGTCTTCATCGACGAGATCGACGCAGTTGGTCGCCATCGCGGCGCTGGCTATGGCGGTGGCAATGATGAGCGCGAGCAAACCTTGAACCAGCTCTTGGTTGAAATGGACGGTTTTGAAGCCAACGAGGGCGTCATAATCATCGCCGCGACCAACCGCCGCGACGTGCTTGACCCTGCCTTGCTGCGCCCGGGCCGCTTTGACCGTCAGGTCACAGTGCCAAACCCAGACATCAAAGGCCGTGAGAAAATCCTCAACGTCCACGCACGTAAAACGCCGCTGGGCCCAGACGCTGACATGCGCATTATTGCGCGCGGTACGCCCGGCTTTTCCGGTGCGGATCTTGCCAACCTTGTGAACGAGGCCGCGTTGATGGCGGCGCGCGTCGGTCGCCGCTTTGTCACCATGGAAGATTTCGAACAGGCCAAGGACAAGGTCATGATGGGCGCTGAACGCCGGTCAATGGTTCTGACCGCGGATCAAAAGGAAATGACGGCCTATCATGAAGCAGGCCACGCCGTTGTCGGCATGGCGTTGCCGCAGTGTGATCCCGTTTACAAGGCGACGATCATCCCGCGTGGCGGCGCATTGGGCATGGTTGTTTCCCTGCCCGAGATTGATCGCCTGAACTGGCATCGCTCCGAGTGCGAAGAGAAGATGGCAATGACCATGGCGGGTAAAGCTGCCGAGATCATCAAGTACGGCGC
>NZ_JBAUHO010000193.1:0-1535 GCF_049680325.1 Planktotalea sp. | reverse complement strand
GCTTTGCCTTTGATATGAACGTCGCCTGTTCCTCCGCCACCTTCGGAATTCAGGCCGCCGCAGACATGATCCGCTCCGGCTCCATCCGCAGCGCACTGGTCGTTAACCCGGAAATATGTTCTGCCCATTTAGAATGGCGTGATCGCGACTGCCACTTCATCTTTGGTGACGTCGCAACAGCGACGCTAATCGAACGCGCAGAGGCAGCCACCGGTCCGTATTTCGAAATAAAATCAACAAGGTGCGCCACGGATTTCTCTAACAACATCCGCAACAACAACGGCTTCCTGCGGCGCTCGCGCCCGGACGGCGTGGCAGACCGTCGCGATATGCAGTTCATGCAAAATGGCCGTAAGGTGTTCAAAGAGGTCTTGCCGATGGTCTCCGACCATATTGCAAACCACATGGCCGCCGAAGGGATCGACGCTGCGGACCTCAAACGGCTCTGGCTCCATCAGGCCAATAAATCAATGAACGACTTTATTGGTAAGAAAGTCCTTGGCCGCACCCCCGAAGCAGGCGAGCAGCCCAATATCCTGCAAGACTACGCCAATACGTCGTCAGCCGGATCGATCATCGCTTTTTCAAAATATTCCAATGACTTAGAAGACGGTGACACCGGTCTCATCTGCTCGTTCGGGGCGGGTTATTCTGTGGGGTCTGTTATCTTGCAAAAGCGGGGCTAAACGCGCAGCCCCGCACAAAGACACCGAATGACTAGACGCTTTCATCCTCAAGATGCAGCTTCATGTCTACCAGAACCTGTTGCAGCATGGTTGTCTCTCTGAGCAGGCGTTTCGCCTCGTTCATCGTGATTTTTCCATCCGCAATTGATTGCTGATACTCGGCCATCAGCATCGCAAAACGCTGGCTCAACGCGATCACATCCGCGTTTACACCGCCTTTAGATACGTCATTTGGCCGTCGCACGTCAAAATCGATATGCGCGCCCGAAAGCTCTGCAAGCGCTTGGGTCAGGTGCGGATATCCGGCAGCGGCCTCCAATGCAGCAACAGCATCAACAGGCATAAAGCGATCTGCGTGTTCGTCATGGTCGGAATAGTAACGGCCCAAAGTCGCTTTCGACTTACCAGTCACTTCACAGGCAGCTTCGACGCCAACGGCTTTCACCAAGGCTTCTGTGTGCTTTTTCAAATAGCTGCCTGCTGCATCCATTGTATACGCCCCTTACTCTCAAAAGATTTGGAACAATATATATCGTATTAGGGGTACAGTCCTAGTGCAATTCCCCCTTTATTGCGTCGTTTTTTATGAGATGGCCTTGCACCCCTTCTTTCGTGCCGGATAGATAGCCCCATGGCCAAACTTTATTTCAATTACTCAACGATGAACGCGGGTAAATCCACGGTTTTACTGCAGGCCGCGCATAACTACCGTGAGCGTGGCATGGTGCCATATCTGATGACAGCACAGCTGGATAATCGTGCGGGCGAAGGGCGAATTGCCTCCCGAATTGGGATCGGGCAAGATGCGGACACATACCATAGTGACGAAAATCTCTATGAAAAGCTGAG
>NZ_JBAUHO010000192.1:0-3157 GCF_049680325.1 Planktotalea sp. | reverse complement strand
AACCAGGTGCGAGGTGCAGGAGGTGAAGCCGACCACATGGCCCTTGTGAAACACCGGCATCATCAGCAGGAAATCGTTCAGATGCCCCGAGGCGATCCATGGATCGTTAGTGAGGTAAATGTCGCCGGGCTTCATGTCCTGAAGCTGAAAGCGGCCGCGCAGGGTCTTTACCGCCTCGGCCATGGTGTTGATATGGCCCGGCGTGCCGGTCACGGCCTGGGCCAGCATCCGACCCTGCAAATCAAAGATGCCGGCGGAAATGTCCCCGCATTCGCGTACGATGGGGGAAAAGGCAGCGCGGATCAGCGCCTGACCCTGTTCCTCGACCACGGCCAGAAGCCGGTTCCACATGACCTGCAGGCGGGTGTCGGTGGTGCTCATTGGTCGCCCTCCCGGTTGCGTGTGAGCCAGATGTTGCTGCCGCCATCCACATGGGCCGAGAAATCGGCGCTGACGAATGTGGTGGTTTGCGGCTCGATGATCAGGGCGGGGCCGTCAAGATGGTCGCCGGGTGTGAGAACCCCGCGATCATGGATTTCCGCCTCGCGCCATTCACCGGTGACATCGCACAGGATGCGCCGCTGCCCGGACGGTTGCGCAGGCTGTTTCACGCGGGTTTTGGCGTAATGCTCCAGCGCGGGCGGCTCGGAGGCGACCTCAAGCGCCCAGTTCAGGATCTCGATCTTCATGCCCGGCACAGCGCGGCTGAACTGGCGGCTGTATTCCTCCTCGAAGGCCCGGCGCAGGGCGGGAAAATCTGCCTCTTCCAAAGCCCGGTCAGGCAGCAGGATTTCAATCTCGTGCCCCTGCCCGTGATAGCGCATGAAAGCCTGCCGTCGCCGGGTCAGATTGCCCTCGGGCATGCCTGCCCTCACCACGGCCTCGGCCTCGACGATCATTGCGTCAAAAAAGGCGTTGAGACCATCCAAATCAAGCGCCTCAAGCGTGCCATAGCGCGAGCGGATGATCTCGAACGAGACCGGTGCGAACAGGAACCCCACCGCCGAGCCGACCCCAGGGTCGCGCGGGATCAGAATGCGGTCAACCTGCGCACGCCGCGCCACCCGGGTGGCATGCAGCGGGCCATTGCCGCCAAAGGCGATCATCAGCCGTGTGCCCAGATCCTTGCCCGATTCCACAGCATGCATTCGCCCTGCGGCGGCCATGTTCTCATCCACGATCTCGCTGACCCCATGGGCGGCCTGTGCGGCGTCAAGCTTCAGCTCCTGCCCAACGCCCGAGGCAAGCGCCCTTTTCGCCGCATCCATGTCGATCCTGAGCCGCCCTTCGGCAAAGCGCCCGGGTTCGATCAGCCCCTGCATCACGTCGGCATCGGTCACCGTCGGCTCGGTTCCGCCCTTGGCAAAGGCGGCCGGTCCGGGTTCGGACCCCGCGCTCTCTGGTCCGACCTGCAGGCGGCCCAACCGGTCCACATGCGCGATCGACCCGCCGCCCGCGCCGATCTCGATCATCTCGATCACCGGGATGCGCACCGGCATGCCAGAGCCCTTGATGAACCGCGCCGCGCGCGCGATTTCGAACTTGCGTGCGGTCTGCGGGCGATACCGGTCGATCAGACACAGCTTGGCCGTGGTGCCGCCCATATCGAAACTCAACACCTCGCGCTCGCCGGTCTCGGCAGCGATGCGCGCGGCCAGAATGGCACCCCCGGCAGGGCCGGATTCCACCAGCCGTATCGGCAGGCGTGCGGCAGTTTCCATTGTTGTCATGCCCCCGCCCGCAGTCATCATCAGGATCGGGCAGGTCAGGCCTTCGTCGCTGAATCGCGCCTGAAAATCGATCAGGTAACTGGCCATCTGAGGCTGGATATAGGCGTTGGCGATGGTGGTCGAGAGCCGGTCGAACTCACGCGCCTCGGGGCTGACCTCATGCGATAGCGAAATCACCAGACCGGGCATTGCCGCCAGCAGAAGATCGCGCAATCTCAGTTCATGTGCCGGGTTGGCATAGGCATGCATCAGGCAGATTGCTACGGCCTCGGCGCCACAGGCCGCAAGCTCTCCGGTCAACCGTCGAACCGTCTCCTCATCAAGCGGTTGCAGCTCCTGCCCGCGCGCATCCATCCGCCCGCCGATGGTAAAGGCGCGCCCGCGCGAAACGATCAGATCGGGTTTGACGAGATTGATCTCATACTGGCTGTAGCGGCGCTCATAGGCGATCTCGAGAATATCGCGAAACCCCTCGCTCGTCACCGTGGCCACGACAGCCCCGCGGCGCTCGATCAGAGCATTGGTGGCCAGTGTCGTGCCATGGATGAAGCCGGCGATCTGCGACCAGTCTGCACCTGTCGCGGCCAACACATGTTCGGCCCCCGCAAGCGCCCCAAGGGTCGGGTTTTCCGGAGTGGTCGGTGTTTTGGTGGTGGCAAGGATATGCCCCTGCCCATCAACCAGGACCGTATCGGTGAAGGTACCGCCAATATCGACAGCAAGGCGTAAATCGTTCCTGTTGTGCATGTAGAGAATCCAGAAAAGCAGGAAAGTCAGATGAGATGCAGACACCCGCTCCAGCAACGACTGAAGCGGCAAAACCCGGCTTCACGTCATACGACGAGATCACAGCCGGTTGCCCGACGCCCCAGGTTTTCCATCATGCATTGCGCCATATTTGGCCGCTCTCGCTCTTTCCAACTTCAGAAATGCTGCCCGAGCACAGGACAGGCTGTCAACAGAAATGTGAACCTGTCCAGCAGGCACTCGCGATCACAGTGTTGCTTTCAGATGGCAGCAATCTACTCACATTTCGGTGTTCGTTTTTCAGGAATTGTTCCCATGACTAATGCCCGAATTCACCGGGATTTCACACCTTCTGGCAAGCTGCAGCATTTGTCACAATGGGCTCACAGCTGCCTTGCGGTGCCGCAGAGACCCGCGATGCTGTCGCGCTATGAGACCGGCCTTTCGCCAAGGTCCCGTACTTTCCGAACAAACTTCTGCAACGACACGGGTTTCCCGAATTATCGAGATCATCGTGTGCCGTTTGTTGTCTGGCAGCCGGCATTCCGGCAAGTAGCGGCGGATTCAACGACTGAGCCCAATGTGATCGATGCTGCGGATTGAACAAACGTCTGCTCATAGGAGGTCAGATGAAAGGTCGGTTGTTCTTTATATGTCTCGAAACAAGCTGTTTTTGGAGC
>NZ_JBAUHO010000191.1:0-3701 GCF_049680325.1 Planktotalea sp. | reverse complement strand
GCCTCTTTGTTCCCGACATAGCGCGCATTTTGAAACGCGCCGTTATCAGGGCAATGATAATCAATCAAAGATCCCAGTTGAATGCCACGCTGATGGCATGTCTTGATTAACTTGGTAGCATGTGGTGTTCGAATTGCAAAATGCGAATAAGTGGCCCCTAAATCGTTTACTGGTAGTTTGAAATCAGGGCCGTCTAGCGCAGCGAGATGTTTAAAATACAGCGCAGCGATCTGACGGCGATGCGCGATGATTTGGGCGTATTTTCGTGTCTGAATAAGGCCAATACGCGCTTCAAACGCGCCCAAGGCTTCGAGATAGTCCGCAGGCATGAAGACAGACGAGTCGTTGTGATAAACCGTGAAGCGATCCAAAAAATGTGCGCGTTCCAGCATGTTTACGATTTTGTAAGCTGGGCGGACAAAGGCGAGCATGGAAGCGATTAGATACAGACGCCGCTTGACGGGTTTTAGCCAACCTGGCTGGGTCAAACGTGCTGCGTTGATCTCGCGCAGGCGTGTTGCCAGAGCAGTATCATCTGTTGTGACCATACCGCCAAAAACCGACGAAATGGTCTTGGAGATATTCAACCCAAACAGCGCGGCATCACCGACAGGAACAACAGATTGCCCGTTCCACTCAGCCGCAAAGCTATGGGCGCAATCCTGTATTATTTTGATTTGCGGATGGCAGGCTCTGAACTGAGCCAACTTATCAAGGTTAAGCGGATGCCCGAAGATCGAGGTGGCAATGAAAGCTTTGGTTTTTGGACTGACGGCTTGCTCCAGCAGATCGAAATCCACATTGTAATCCTGTGCAACGCAGTCGACGAAAACAGTATGGTTGCCGCTTTTTTCAATCGCTTCGGGGACCACCAGGCAAGTGTAGGCAGGGCAAAGCACCTCGTCATCTTGTAAGCCCATTGCGTTTAGCACGAAAATAAGCCCGGTGCGCCCATAAGGGGTAGCTATGGCGTGTTTCTGATCAAACAGTGCTGCGAAGCGTCGCTCAAAAGCATTCAGAGCCTCGTGTGCAGGCCCGGACGGCGTCAGTGCTGCACTAAGTTCAGCCCATCCAAAATCAGCTTTAAAACGCGGGATCATTGTGCGTCATCCGAGGCTTGCCAATAGCCCTGACTGGCCATGTGGATTGCGCGAAAGGAGGGCTCTACTTTAGAGATGTATCCGGTGGGCGCTTGAGGCTCATCTTCAATTTGTAAATCTGGCCCCAAGGTGATGCGTCGCGTAACACTACCTTTCGCTATAGGCAGACCTGTCACAAGTAAAGCCGCAAGTAAGCGTTTGGTCAGATTTCCCAGTGTCATGGATCGCAACACGCTCAGCGACAAACACCGCAGAATGATAAATCGAAGCGGGCTGGGAAGCTGACGTGTCACAGGGCGTAGCGCGCTCTTGATATAAACTGTATCTGCAGCAATGTTGACACAGGCTTCATGGTCCACAAATTGCGAGGTGAGCACAGGAGCGTGGCTTTTCACGCAGATGGTGCCAGCATCTTCGCGCGCAAGATCGCCATTTTTGAAATGCAGCAGCGCGCCACCTTTGAACAAGGCTGTCACGGTATAGTGCTGCTTGGAACTGTCGATTAACAGCCCTGCTTCCTTGAAGTGACGGCGCAGAGTGCCAGCCTGCGCAGGCAACAATGTTACGGATTGGCGGGTATCACTGCGCGCGCGCTCTACTGCGGCCCAAGCGTAGTCGTTAAACAAGGGCACGAGATTATGAGCATCAATTGCATCTAAAGTTACTAGACTATGATACGGAAGGCTGGCGCGAAAAAACTGCGCAAGGGCGTGGGCGGCGCCGTGTTCAAAGGCCAATGCCTCAAACGCTGCAGGAAAGCAGAAACGTGTCATGCGACTGCCATAAAGTCCGCCGTAAGAACCATCGGGATGGGCAAAATAAGTGAGAAAATCTACGCCTTGATGCAAAGCGGGTCCAAGATTCCAGTCAGGGCGCAGGCGATGGACAGCAGTAAGAGAACTCATCAGCCAGCTTTGATAGCCGGGGTCTGCGCCATCATATTCGCGAAACCAGCCCTCATCTGAGCGGTGCGCAAGAATGCGATCTAAGAAAAGCTGAGCCCGAGGACCGCAATTCTCGCCGCTCAACTTGCTCCAAAGAACAAGAGCTAAAACCGCCACCGCTAAATGGTTTGAGATGATACCATGACCTTCGTCTTGCTTGTGCAAAAAAGCGATCCACGGACGCACAACGGATAGCGCCTCTTGTCGCTCTGCTTTACTCAAGCGATCCCCAAGTAGCATGACAGCTGTCAGAATGTCGGCGGCGATCAAGGCCGTGACGCAGAAAGACCCTTCATTTGGTAGGGCCTCAGCAAGAGATCCGTTGCGCGCTGTTATGTGTTTAGAGCCTGATATGATGGCCTTGATCCGCGACAGAATTGCATTCTCTCGCATACCTTCAGGAAGGAGGCCTGCGACTAATAACCGTGCCAATCCGCTGGCGGCACCTTGCTGTGTTGCATTGGCAAAATCCTTGAGCTTCCAAGCCCAAAAGGTCCGATCCCCAAGCCCAAACGTGTTCCCAAGTGGGTCACGATCATAGAGCGCAAGCAAGCGCGGCAAAGCGCGGTGTACCTGTTGTAAATACGGACAGGCGGCGGACACGTCAGATGTAGGCAGAGTCATCAGAGTTGTCCTTTTCAAACGCACGGAAGGCGAGAAAGAAGGTATTTATAATCATCCCCCCAGCCATAGTCTTTAGGATGAAACACTCGTTGGTGCCAAACAATAGTTGTGAGCCCTCTTACCGCTTTCACCTCATCGAGCCAATAATCAATCGTGTGCCGGCGGGTGGCCTCATCGGAGAGGTCATAGTCAAACAAATGCGAGTCCATCAGCATGAGTGGCTGGCTGGAGAGCGTTTTCGAGGCACGCTGTTCTGAAGCGATCCAGGCAGGCATACTGAGGGCAGCCCCGTTGCGAAAACCGGGACGGTCATTGAAACCCAAGGTCGTGTCGAGCATGAGGCCCGCCGCTTCTTGCGCATGCCAGGTTCCTGACCAAGTGAAACGTAGCCAATGTTGGCGAATTTCTGTGACAGGCTGGCCGCATGCATGCTCAATTCTATCCATCTGGGCACGTAGGCGAATAGGATCATCAAAGACGTCAAAAGAAGGATGGACGCCTATGCGAAACCCAGAGTTCGCAAGCTGCTGGAACGGCATGCTAAACTTGGGATTTGTGATGTCATAGCCGGGGTCCATCAGAAAACTCTTTAGAGAGCGCGGTGTGCGTGTTTTGCCGCCATAAACATTGAATGTGCTTGTCTGGCCAAAGCTTTGCTCAAGGGTTTTGATTTGATCGAGATGATTGTAATTCGCACAGCGAAAAAAGAAACTAATCCCTTTTTTGATGCGCTTGAATGCCTGCTTCAGATCCCCTTTGGAGATCAAACGCGCGGCATTAAACAGATCAAAGGCAAGTGCCTTGGCACGCGTTGGGAACGTTTTTTCCAGCGCGTCTACATCGTGGGTTAAGCGAATTTCAGGTTCAGGTAACGGGCCAAAAAGTGTGTCTTCGGGAATATTCGCCTGACGGGCGGCCCAGCGACGCAAAAACAGCGCAATGCGATTGACCCAAGCGTACTCCCACAGCGGTGCTAGATCAGTGGGAAGCCTAAAAGCATATGAATGCACAGGGCCATGTGCCGCTTCATGTG
>NZ_JBAUHO010000190.1:0-6627 GCF_049680325.1 Planktotalea sp. | reverse complement strand
CTATAGGTGCGCATGCAACCTTAATCAGGTAACATGATGAAATCAAAAAAATTAAATTTCTGAATTCCGAACCGATTCCACATTCTTGCCTCAATTGCTCTTCATACGGAAACAATGGTTGCCCATGTGGCGATCTGGTCTGAAGTGAGGAATTCAAGCTATGCGCCCATCTCGTATTATTTTAAGTTTTGCCATTGTCGTTGGTGTTGCGGGGTGTGTGAAATCTGTTGAACCCAAGTTCAGCACGCGCGGCGCAGCTTTGGACCAAACTTCGACCGCTACATCAACGAGCGAACTTCAAATGGCACAGCAAACAAATGCGCTGAACCAGATGACGCGGGACATTATTCGCAAGTCCACAATCAATGGTGCCGCTATTGGCGCACTTGCTGGATGTGGCTTGGTCGTTCTGTCTGCCAGTAATGCAAAAAGCTGCGTCGCTGGCGCGCTTACCGGTGGCGCAATTGGTGCGATTGCCGGCAATGCCCAAGGCAAGGCTAACGCTGCAAAGCGTGTTGAGCTGGTTTCGCCCAGCGCGCTGGTCCGCTCGATCGGCAAAGCTGATGACGCTATGGACGTGGTTAGCCGTGATCTGCCCAGCCTTTTGGCGCAGCAGGATGCAGAGCTGGATGCGCTAAACCAGCAGATGGCATCAGGTCAATTGACCCAAGCACAATTCACGAAACGCTTTGAGGTAATTAAAGCCAACCGCGAACAACTTGCAGAAGCGCTGAGCCTCAGCGCAGCGCAAGCCAATGAGGCGCACCGTAACCTGCAAGGTGCCCAAGCCAAGGGTCAAACAGGACTGGACTGGCATCTGAACGCGACGAAACAGCTTGCGCGAGAAGCAACATCAGCCCGATCCGCGATCTCTTTGCTCTGATAACCAAGCGGGCAGAAGCGCCGTAGCACACTGATATTCATCACAAACCCCAAAGTCGTCAACAATCACAAGAAAAATGGAAACAATTCACATTGTTGCCCCAATTGGGTTGCTTGATTGACCTCAAACACCCGCATGGGTTGAGACAGAAATGCAAGGGAATGTTAAAATGCGTCGAGTTATCTGTGGTTTGATTTTGGGTTTTTCAGGTTTGGTTTCCGGGTGCGTTGGCATCACCGAACCGACCTTCGCAACACGCAACGCCGAGGCCAGCCTGGATCTTGATATGCAAAGCCTTGTGCGCAACCAATCCAATGACCTGCTGACATTGACGCAAGCCCTTGAAAACCATGCAAAGCGCGACTTTTCATCTTCGAGGTCGCTGGACCGCGATCTGGAAGAAACGATAACGCATATGGACCAGCTTCATATGAACCTGCCCGCGCTTCTGGCTGCGCAAGATGTGGAGGTTGCTGAACTTCGCGATGGCGTTCTGAATGGATCAACCCAAAAGGCAGCGCTAAGCGAACGTATTCAAGACGTTCAAACCTATCGGAAATCTTTGCTTGGCTCGCTTAACGCTAGCGCAGATCGCGCCAATGCGGCGGCACAAAAGTTAATGTCTGCCTATGGTGCCGGACGTGTTGATCTGGGTGCGCAAACTCAGACAGCGCAGGGCCTTGCCCGCGATCTGAAAGCAGCGCGCACAATGATTGAAATGCAGCTTTAAAGCAGCGCCTAGCGCGGGCTGCGCTTGGCCAGGATGCGTTGCAGCGTTCGGCGATGCATATTAAGACGGCGCGCCGTTTCACTGACATTGCGATCACACAGCTCATAAACACGTTGAATATGCTCCCAACGCACACGATCCGCGCTCATCGGGTTTTCTGGTGGTGGGGGCAATTCGTCATCCCCTGCAAGCAAGGCGTTTGTCACATCTGTGGCGTCCGCAGGCTTTGACAAATAATCCGTCGCGCCAATCTTGACGGCAGCAACTGCCGTGGCAATCGCGCCATATCCCGTCAAAACGACGATACGGCTTTCTGGACGCTTTTCACGCAGCACTTCAACCACATCTAAACCGTTGCCATCCTCAAGACGAAGATCAACGACCGCGTAAGCAGTCGGGCGCGCTGTTGCGATCGCTTTTCCTGCAGCGACCGAACCTGCGGTCTCCACCTCGAACCCGCGTTTCTCCATAGCTTTTGCAAGGCGGCGCAGAAACGGTTCGTCGTCATCGACAAGCAATAGGGACTTATCTTCACCGATCTCTCGGATTGCTTCTGTGTTCACGCGTGAACCTCCCAATGCTGCGCAATTAATAGACTTTTACGCATCTCGGGCGAATGGTCAAACCTTTGTGCGGTTTGGACCTAGATCATTTGTTATCAATAAAGCACTGGATCGTTTCTGCCATCTGTTCCGCGCCGATTTCACGGCGGAAAAATTCGACAAATCCGTGCTCTGGCAGGACCAGATAAGAAAAGGTTGAATGATCCACGAGATAGTATTCGTCATCGCCGGGATTAACTTTGTAATAGGTGCGATATGCCTGGCTTGCAGCCTTTACCTGGGCAGGCGAGCCTGTCAGGCCAATCATGCGTTCATGCAGGTTATCTGCGAACTCTCCAACAACTTCAGGCGTGTCGCGCGCTGGGTCGATTGAAATGAAGATCGGCGTAATTTCAGTGCCATTCTCTAGCAAGAGATCCGTCGCTTCAGCGTTTCGCGAGGTATCAAGAGGGCAAACATCCGGGCAGAACGTATAACCAAAGTAGATCAGCGAAGGCTGTGTAATGACATCTTTTTCCGTTACCTCCTTGCCCGTCTCATCGAGCAAAGTGAATGGCCCGCCAATTTGACCCGTGCCACCAGCGACCTGGCCGATGCGACACTCGGCAAATTGGTCATCAGATCCACCGAATAACGTGAAAAGCCAGATACCGACCATGGCAAGAACCACAACAAGCGTAGCGACTATGGCGAAAAAACGTGTCATTGGCTGCTCCTACAGTGTCAGCGTGGATGTTGATTAATACTACCCGCTCCGACTATCACTTGAGACAGGCGTTGAAAATGCGCCAACGCAAGAAGCGCCGCGTCAAATCGCGCGCAAAACAGTATTGAAGCGAACTCAATGGCCGAGATCAGTATCACTTCGTCTTTTGGCGCACAGCGGCATAACTGGATTCGTCTGCGCACGATGATCCTTTTGCGCTGGGTCGCAATATTCGGGCAAATCGCGGCAATCACTGTTGCGCAATACATGTACCACCTCCAGCTAGAGCTTGGGTTGTGCTATCTGGCAATCGGCGCCTCGATCACGGGCAATCTATTTGCGATCTTCATTTTTCCCGAGAACCGTCGCCTGTCGGAAAACGAGAACCTGCTAATGGTTGTCTACGATCTGCTTCAGCTGTCATTCTTGCTGTTTCTCACAGGCGGGCTGAATAATCCCTTCGCGCTGTTACTGCTAGGGCCAGTGACGGTATCTGCGGCGGTGATGTCTCTGCGTTCAACGGTGCTGCTTGGCTTTCTTGCTATTTTTATTGTGACCATTCTCGCGCAGTATCACTTTCCGCTTCGCACTGAAGAAGGGTTCATCCTGCGCATTCCCAACGTATTTGTCTTTGGCAACTGGGTCGCCTTCGTCATCGCACTACTTTTCCTCAGTGCCTATTCTTGGAAAACGACCAATGAAATGCACACCATGTCAGAGGCCTTGCAAGCCACCCATTTAGCCCTGTCGCGCGAACAAAAACTTACCGACATCGGCGGCGTTGTGGCGGCGGCGGCGCATGAACTTGGCACACCGCTCGCGACAATCAAACTGGCCAGCGCCGAATTGATGGACGAACTGGCAGATCGCCCTGATCTTGCCGAGGACGCCAAGCTTATTCGCCAGCAGGCCGACCGATGCCGCGACATTCTGCAATCCATGGGCCGCGCTGGAAAAGATGATTTGCACCTGCGCAAGGCACCATTGAACACAGTGCTTCAAGAAGCGGCGGAACCGCATGTAAGTCGCGGCAAGCAGGTCCATTTTGAGCACGCTGATCCGCTTAAAGGCCGCGGTGTTCAACCCGAGATTTTGCGACGCCCCGAAGTCATTCACGGCGTGCGCAATCTGGTACAGAACGCTGTTGATTTCTCACGCGAAAATGTCTGGGTTGAAAGCTCTTGGAGCGAAGACACCATCGCTATTCGTATCGTTGACGACGGTGACGGATTTCCACCGCATTTGATCGGGCGTATCGGCGATCCATTTGTGCGCCGCCGCAAAAGCGAGAAAGAGCGCTCCGCCCGCCCTGAATACGAAGGCATGGGATTGGGGCTTTTCATCGCGAAAACGCTGCTTGAACGGTCAGGCGCTGAACTAAGCTTCGCGAATGGATCAAGCCAGTATTCTGGCGAAAACCATCCGAAACGCGGCGCGATTGTCGAAGTGGTCTGGCCCCGCAAAAACATTGATGCGGCCTTTTCCGATATCGCTGAAATCAAAGGTGGAAACATCAAGAATCCGACGCATTAACGTTTGGTTTAACCATTCGTTAACGCTCTTGCCCCTAATTTGCCCAATACGCGCAAGAAGGGTGCTTGATGTTCACTACTCTCACTTTGTTCGATCTTTGTGTGGTCATATTCGCTGCACTTTTCTCAGCGGGCGCGCTCCTGCTTGGCAGCCGCTTAATGCGCCCATTTCCGAAAGCAACATCAAACCCGCAGATATCCCCTCAATCTCTCAGCTTTGATTTTGATCTCTCGGGCGAACTGATCGCTTCGAACGAGCTGGGCGCAGACTTGCTTGCCGACCTAGGGCTTGCTTTTCCAAATTGGGATCAATTCCGCACCCAATTTGCCAACCGCTTTCCGGATCTTCCCTTCGATTTGGACGGTGACGCCAAGCTGGGGATCATTGTGCTGACATCCAGCTCAATCGCCGATCCAATGGAGCTGGAGTTCGAGCGTCACAAAAAGGGCGTCACGATATGTCTCAGAACTGATGGGACCACTGCGCTTTCGACCGACGGCGATCTTCATATTGCCCTGTCCAGCCTGAACGATCTCGATCTCATTCGCGCGGTAAGTGAGCACGCGCCGTTTCCTGTTTGGCTCACTTTGCCAGATGGCGGCATCGGCTGGTCTAATGAGCGTTACAAGACCCTTGATGCCCAGATTGTCCGGTCTTCCGGCGATCCCCTTGCCCCCTTATTCCAGATGCCCGACGCGGGGAGCGAACCAAACAAGGCCGTTCGCGTTTCGCTAAAGGACAACGCACACAACCGCACCTATTGGTTTGACGTATCGCGCACCGCATTCAAGGATGGTTTTCTGAATTTCGCTGTGGACATACACGCGGTGGTGAATGCGGAATCTGCCCAGCGCAACTTTGTTCAAACCCTTGCAAAAACCTTTGCGCATCTTGCAACAGGGTTGGCGATCTTTGATCGAAACCGTCAACTGGTTCTGTTCAACCCCTCGCTTATCGACCTTACCGAATTGCGGCCCGATTTCCTTACCGCCCGCCCGAACCTGTTTTCCTTTTTTGATCAGCTACGTGACAATCAAGTGATGCCAGAGCCAAAAAATTACGCAAACTGGCGCGAACGTATTGCGGATGTTGTAACCGCCGCAAGCGACGATAACTTCAGTGAAATCTGGCACCTTCCCAATGGTTTGACCTACCGGGTCACAGGCAGGCCCCATCCAGACGGCGCAATTGCGTTCCTGTTTGAAGACATTAGCGCCGAAATCTCCCTCACACGCAGGTTTCGGGCCGAGGCTGATGTCACGCGCTCCGCGCTGGATGCGCTGGATGAGGGTATTGCGATTTTCAATGCCGCTGGCGTCCTGCAACAAAGCAACCGCGCGATGGTTGAATTTTCAGGATTGGACGAAGGCGGGCAGATAAATCAGATGACGGTGCATGACATCACGCGCGTCTGGCAAGCAAGGTGTCGGCCCAGCCCCGCATGGGGCGAGGTGCGCGATTTTATTTGCGGTGAAACAGAGCGGGAGACATGGAACACTGAGCTACGCAGCAAGGACGGCCACCCCGTCAAACTGCAAGTTTCCCCGCTCGCATCAGGCGCAACTCTGGTCACAGTTTCGCAGGTCGCTTTAGCGCCCGCCATGCAAAGCAAGAAGCGCTCTCCCACGTTCGCCGCATAACACCATTTCGCGGTTTCCACGCCTGCAAAGGTGCCGTAACTTGGCACCATGTCCGAGGCAATCACGCAACTCATCGTAAACTCTACTGCCCAAACCGCCGCGCTTGCGCAGCGTGTTGGCCTACAATTGCGTCAAGGTGATACGATCTTACTGCAAGGTGATATCGGCGCTGGGAAAAGTTTTTTCGCCCGCTCGCTAATCCAATCACTGCAAGACATTCCAGAAGACGTCCCCTCGCCGACTTTCACCCTTGTCCAGACCTACGAAACGCGTGCTGGCGAAATCTGGCATGCTGATCTCTATCGGCTTTCAGATCCCGATGAAGCAGAAGAGCTTGGCCTGACCGATGCTTTCACAACCGCAATTTGCCTGATCGAATGGCCAGATCGCCTTGCAAGCCTAACGCCGATCAACGCACTCACCCTATCAATTGAAACAACTGACGTTGACGATCAACGGAACATCACCTTTGCAGGTGGCTCGGTTGATCTCAAAAACAGACTGTCAAAGGCCTTGGTATGACTCCCAGAGAACAGATTATTACTCGGTTTTTAGAGGGCACGAAGTGGCAA
>NZ_JBAUHO010000189.1:0-10848 GCF_049680325.1 Planktotalea sp. | reverse complement strand
ATTTGTGCGGCAGGCCCGCCAAAGGACAGGCACCCGATCTTGCCGAAGGTGCGAAACATCTCTGAAAATGAAGTCATGCCGCACCCCCATGTGCATCCCAATCGTGGGTTTCATCCTTGGCATCACGTGCCCAACGATAAAGCGCGTCGTATAGCGGCAATGCGGCCTCAAGCTGCGCCAGATTATCCCTATACATACGCGAAAGGCCAAGGGAAATTGCGAGAAGGCCAGCCGCTTCGGGCGCTTGCGCGTCTGGTGTTCCATCTGCAGCGCGGATGATATCTGACATGGCTTTGAGGGCAGGCGTTGCCAAATCGAAACCTGCGAGAAAGGCGTCAAAGCTACAGGTTCCCTCGCCATGACTTAACTTTGAACCGTTCACATCAAACGGGATCGCTCCGAACTTTTCTGCAACGGCCGCCACTTCGGACGGCGCAACAAAAAGAATGCGCGCATCAGGATCGATAAAGCGCCGGATGAGCCAAGGGCAGGCAATGCGATCAATTTTGGGCCTATGCCGCGTCACCCAAAGCGCGCCGCGCTCGGGAATTGCCTTGGCAGGAACAAGCGAGCCACCATGATCGCGCCAACCCAATATTCCACCCTCCAGAACCTCTGCGTCAACGCCATGTGTGCGAAGCAAGGCCGCCGCGCCTTGGGAAAGTTTTTTGCCCTTTTGGCAGATCACCACCGTTTTAGATTTTTGCAGATCTGGAGCGAGATCTTCAATCCGCTTGAATGAATGACGAAACGACGTTGGGATCAAACGTGGATCGTCGGCGAAATCTTCATCAATACAAATGTCGATCAATACCGGCACATCAGGCGTGCCGATCAGACGCATAAGCTGCGCAGCGGTTATAGTGTTTGGAGCGGTCATCGTCGCGTCCTCCCTAAATTGGGGTTGAATACAGGACGCGAAACTTGGGCCAAAGCCTCACGGGGCGTTCGCTGACCCCTTGGCAATAGGGTGTAAGAAACAGCTGCGAAAGTCAATCGCGCTCCCAGTTCTTTGATTGCAACTCTTCAAGGTTAATCCTATTTTCTGTGGAAATAAGCCATTCAACTGCAACGTTTTTTTCTTCATGGAGTAACACCAATGCCCCAGCTTACCCTTTTTGGTCATCCCGATTCCGGTCACGCTTGCAAGGTGGCACTTGCGCTAAGTTTGGCCGGGCTTGAGCATGAAACAATCTGGATTGATATTTGGGCCGATCCTGCAACGCGCCCCGCCGCGTTTCGCGCGGCAAGCCCGTTTGCCGAGGTTCCGCTTTTGCAAATCGACGGTACGGCTTTCACGCAGTCTGGCGCGATCCTGCTGGAAATCGCGACACGTTTTCAGTGCCTCGGCGGCGAAACGGCTGACGGGTTGCGCAGGGGCCGTGAGCTATTGATGTGGGAGGCAAATCGCATTGGCATGTGTGTGCCCCAGTTAAAAGAGGCACGCCGAGTTAACGGTGACGGCTTCCCCGACGGTGCACTTGAATGGCTTGGGATGCGCTATGCCTCTGATTGCGAGCGTTTCGCGATCCTTCTGGGGGATGGCGCGTTCTTTCACGGAGATCAGCCCGGAATCGGCGATTGCGCTATTTGGGGCTACACACAATGGCTTTCAGAGGCGGGGCTCTCCCCCACTTCAATTATGAAAGAATGGCTTGATCGCATGCGCGCGTTGGATGCGATGAAATCACCGCACGCATTTTTTCCAAAGGCGTAGCTTATGCCCCACTGCGCGCTTCGGAAAAGGTGACCAGCTTTTTCTTGTCTTCGTCCCACAGATCGAGGCGCGCACATTTGAAGCTTTGCATCAAGGTCATGCGACCGCAATCGACCAGCTCTTCGTGGTCGCGCAAGACATCCGCAAGGCGATAGAACGGGATACGGCTGTAAAGATGGTGAACGTGGTGAATGCCAATATTGGCAGTAAACCAGCGCAACACAGGCGGAAGATCATAGTGCGAGCTGCCGTGAAGCGCAGCTTCGTGCAACTGCCAATCCTCGAAATTACGCCAATGCGTATCTTCAAACTGGTGCTGAACGTAGAACAGCCAAACGCCAACTGATGCCGCAAGCAGGATTGTTGGCAGCGTCACCAGCACAAGAGCCTGCCAGCCCAGAAAGTAAACAATCATAAATGCGATGATAGAGGCCGCAATATTAGTGCCCATCGCAGAGACCCAATATTTGGTGCCTTGGTTCATCAGGCCCAGCGGCAAACGGTTTTGGAAGATGAAAAGGTAGGTTGGGCCAAGACCAAAAAGAACGGCAGGATGACGATACAAACGATACAGGAACTTATTGAAGGGGCTACGTTCGTTATATTCCTCGACCGTGAGCGTCATCACATCGCCAATGCCGCGATGATCCAGATCGCCCGCGTGGCTGTGATGGATTGAATGGGTCCGACGCCAAACGTCATAAGGTGTCAAGGTCACAACACCCAATGCACGGCCAACCCAATCGCTCAAGGTTCGGTTGTTGTAGAATGATCCATGCCCGCAATCGTGCTGGATGCAGAACAATCGTAGCAAGAAACCAGCATTCAAAAGCGCCAATGCAAATGCAGCTGTGTAGCTGAACGAGGCCATCCAACAGGCCATCGCCCAGAGTGCAATGAACGGAACAACGCTAACACCAAGCTCAAAACTGCTGCGCAAAGGATCAGGATCGCGATACTTCGCTAGGACAGACACCCACTCGCGCGCGGCTTTGTGGTTATGCATTTTCGGGTCTTGGGACATTAGCTGCTCGTTTTTACTTTATTCGCTCTCCGATACGGTGAATGGACACATTTAGCAAACAAGCATTTTCCAAATGACGCCCAATTGAACGAATTGGCGCTATCCTCCACTCTGCCATCTTTGCGCAGAAGCTAATAAAAATTGGTTAAGTCGGCATATTTTGACCTGCCATCAACACGAACTGCAACCGTATTAGATGCGCATGCGCGGCACATCATGCGGATCGAGGCGAAGCTCAATCAGAATGGGCCCTTTGCGTTTTTCCAATGCTGCGAGGGCGGTTTCCAGCTCGTCTTTGGACGTGACTTCGACGCCTTCACCACCCAACGACCTAGCGATGGCTGCGAAAGACGGCCAATGGAACTCTGTCAGGCTGGGGTCCATTTTCCGGTCAATAAACTGGATATGCTCTGCGCCATATGCGGAATCATTTGCTACGATCACGATCAAATCCAGGCCAAGACGAACTGCGGTGTTAAATTCGTTGATGCCGCCCATCATAAAGCCACCATCGCCGCTAAAGATGACAACTGGGCGATCAGGCGCAGCGACGCCCGCGCCAACGGCTTCTTGCAGGCCAAGTCCGATAGCACCGAAATTTACGGTGCCAACAAAACTTTGCGGATTGGGCGCTGAAATGCGGCACCACACCTCTGTCATGAAACGCCCACCATCCGTGAGCAGCACGCGATCTTTGGGAAGGGCCTCCTCCAAACGTTCCAACGCATAGACGTAATTTACGAAGCCCTCTGTCTCTTTTCCTGTGTTTGCCGGGTGGGACGTAAGTGTCGCAACGTCCAATTCGCGCGTGAACCCGCTTGGTGCGATTTCCGCTTCGTTCAGCCAATACACGATCGTTTCCGCCGTCAGGCCGGCATCGGCGATCAATGCTGCGTCAGGGTGAAGCCCCCCGCCAATAGCCGTTGGTTCTACATCCACTTGTACGATCCGCTTGTCTTTCATCAGCTTGCCGCGATCCGTGGTAAAGTCATGCAGTGCCGTACCAAAGCAAATGATACAGTCGGATTGTGCGATTAGATCATAGGCAGCTGGTGTAGACAGCGTTCCGAAAATATCAATGTTATAGGGATGATCGTTGAAAAGCCCCTTTGCCTTTAATGTGGTTGCAAGCGGGGCTTCAAGCCGATCCGCGAGCGCAATCAATTGCGCGCGCGCGTGCACCGCGCCGCCGCCAGCCAAAATCAAAGGACGGCGCGCAGAGGCTATCATGCCGATTGCTTCATCAAGAATATCACCCTGCGCTACGCCGCCGGGTGCGGTAAAAACATCAAGGACTTGAACGTCATGTGTTACTTCCTGCCACATAAAATCGGCAGGCATGTTCAGCACAATAGGACGGCGTTCGACCTGAGCGCGGTAGAATGCGCGCGCCACGTCCTTGCCTGCGGTTTCTGGCGTTCGCAGTTGTTCAAAGCCAGCTCCCGTAGCTTTAACCAATTCGCGTTGATCCATACTTTGCAGGTGCCGCGGGTTATCTATCGGCGTGTCGCCCGCAAAGACCACCATCGGGATATGCCCGCGCGCAGCCTCGGTCAGCGCCGTTGCGCAATTCGTAAGAGCGGGGCCATGGGTTACGGTCGCGACACCTACCTTGCCCGATACATGTGCATAGGCCAGCGCCATCAGGATCGAGCTGCCCTCATGCGCGGCGGGTACAAAACGCCCACCGCAATCGCGCACGAAACTATCAACCATAAAAAGGTTCGCATCGCCCATCAGACCGAACATCGTATCCGTATCATGCGCATGCGCGGCGCGCGCAAGGGATTGGTAAACGTAGATTTTGCTGCTCATTACTCTGACCCCGTTTGGTGATTTCCGCTTAGGTAGCAGAGTTATAATGCGTAAAGTTCGCAAACTTCGCGGATTTTCTGAAATGCGTGCGGCGTTTTGGAAGACTTTCGATAAAGGCTGCGCAAATCCCGCGCCAATGTAGGAACAGGTGATGTTCTCACCGCTTCCCCCTTCAAGCAGGGAGTACAAACAAAAAAGGGGCCGCCCGCAGGCGACCCCAATCTAGTCTCCGAGATGGAGGGCTGATTTACATCATGCCGCCCATTCCGCCCATTCCGCCCATGTCAGGCATGCCGCCGCCAGCGCCACCCTTCTCAGGCTTGTCCGCAACCATTGCTTCGGTTGTAATCAGCAGGGAAGCAACAGATGCCGCATCCTGAAGTGCTGTACGAACAACTTTCGCAGGGTCGATCACGCCGAACTTGAACATGTCGCCATATTCTTCAGTCTGAGCGTTGAAGCCGAATGTGAGATCTGTGCTTTCACGGATCTTGCCCGCAACAACCGCACCGTCAACACCCGCGTTCTCAGCGATCTGGCGCAGAGGCGCTTCGATTGCTTTTCGGATGATGTTGATACCAACAGTCTGATCGCTGTTTGCGCCTTCAAGGCCTTCAAGAACCTTCGCCGCTTGAACAAGAGCAACACCGCCGCCGACAACAACACCTTCTTGAACCGCAGCGCGGGTCGCGTTCAGTGCATCGTCAACACGATCTTTACGCTCTTTGACTTCGATTTCTGTCATGCCGCCAACGCGGATAACAGCAACGCCACCTGCGAGTTTCGCAACGCGCTCTTGCAGCTTTTCCTTGTCGTAATCGGAAGACGTTTCTTCGATCTGACCACGGATCTGAGCAACACGTGCTTCGATTTCGGCTTTTTCGCCAGCGCCGTCAACGATTGTTGTCTCGTCTTTGGTGATCTGGATTTTCTTGGCTGTGCCAAGCATATCCATTGTCACGTTCTCGAGCTTCATGCCGAGATCTTCGGAGATAACCTGACCGCCTGTGAGGATCGCGATGTCCTGAAGCATGGCTTTGCGGCGATCGCCGAAACCAGGTGCTTTGACAGCTGCGATTTTCAGACCGCCGCGCAGTTTGTTCACAACCAGAGTTGCAAGCGCTTCGCCTTCAACATCTTCAGCGATGATCAAAAGTGGCTTCTGGGACTGGATCACAGATTCCAAGAGTGGAACCATGGCCTGCAAGGAAGAAAGCTTCTTCTCGTGCAGCAAGATCATGCAGTCTTCCAGCTCTGCCGTCATTTTGTCAGCATTAGTGACAAAATACGGGGACAGGTAACCACGGTCGAACTGCATACCTTCAACAACGTCAGTCTCTGTTTCGAGGCCTTTGTTCTCTTCAACAGTGATAACGCCTTCGTTGCCGACTTTCTGCATCGCGTCTGCGATCTGACGACCGATTTCCGCTTCGCCGTTTGCAGAGATTGTACCAACCTGAGCAACTTCGTCGGAATCGTTGACTGGACGCGCTGCCGCCTGGATCGCTGCAACTACCTTGGCTGTCGCCATGTCGATACCGCGCTTGAGGTCCATTGGGTTCATGCCAGCCGCAACAGATTTCAGACCTTCGCGAACGATCGCTTGTGCCAGAACGGTTGCAGTTGTTGTACCGTCGCCCGCTTCGTCGTTGGTACGGGAAGCGACTTCCTTAACCATCTGTGCGCCCATGTTCTCGAACTTGTCTTCAAGCTCGATCTCTTTAGCGACCGAAACACCGTCTTTCGTGATGCGCGGTGCGCCGAAAGATTTGTCGAGAAGGACGTTACGACCCTTTGGGCCGAGTGTGACTTTGACAGCATCCGCAAGAATGTTGACGCCTTTCAGCATCTTGTTACGGGCGTCTGTGTCGAATTTGACGTCTTTAGCAGCCATTATGAATGCTCCTAGAAATAAGGTTTAGATATAGCGAAAGGGATCGGTCCGATTAGGACAGGATGCCCAGAATGTCGCTTTCTTTCATCATCAACAGCTCTTCGCCGTCGACGGTCACTTCTGTGCCGGACCATTTGCCGAACAGGACACGGTCGCCATCTTTGACTGCCATGTCGATCAGCTCGCCGCTGTCCTTGCGTGCGCCTTCGCCACAAGCAACGATGATGCCCTCAGCAGGCTTTTCTTTTGCGCTATCGGGGATGATCAATCCACCAGCAGTTTTTTCTTCGCCTTCAGTACGACGAACCAACACGCGGTCGTGAAGTGGTTTCAATGCCATCTTTGCAGCTCCTTAAGCTCAAAGGGTTTCAATTCCGGCCCCTACCTAACTTGCGTCAGGTGTTAACGAGGCGTTAGCACTCATGTGGGTCGAGTGATAACGATGCATAGTTAGGAGTGCTTCGAGCATGAGTCAACCGGATCGGTACAAAGTTTTTTGCTTTTCGTCGCTGCGTAAGCCGTCCAATGTACGCGCACAATCGAACGAGGTAGGCGATATGCGATTTTTGCGAAAATTCAATGGTTTGGTAGTAGGCGCTTTTCTTGCCCTAACGCTTACGAATGCCGCGCAAGCCGCCTGCGATGGCACAGACCAGCGAAAATCGCTGACGGCCGGGGAACGCGAGCAGCTTTCCGATACAGTTGCGAACATTCCGTTTGCGAGCGGTAATCACTGGCGCGCAACCCGTAACAGTAAGGTCATCCATCTTATTGGAACAATTCACCTCAGCGACGCCCGATTGGGGCCGATCACAGAGCGGCTTCAGGGCGTCGTCGAAAGCTCGCAGGCGTTACTGCTTGAGATGAGCCCAAAGGAAGAAGAAGCGCTGAAGGCAGATATGGCAAGCCGTCCTGAGCTGCTCTTTTTGCAAGATCAAACCTTGCCTGAACTCATGGAAGAAGCTGATTGGCAGGAACTTTCCGAAGCTGTGCATGAACGCGGTGTTCCGCCCATGCTCGCATCGCGTTTTCAGCCCTGGTATCTGTCAATGATGCTTGCGATCCCGCCGTGCCTCACGGCCGAACTACACGCGGAGGGCAACAAAGGGCTGGACCATAGGCTGCGCGATATCGCACTTGCCGCCGGTGTCCCGATGCAAGGGATGGAGCCACATGACACACTGTTTCGCCTGTTCAATGATGAACCGCTTGCTAAGCAAATTGATCTGATGCTGCTCAGCCTGGAAACGGCAGATCAAAGTTTGGATCAACTCGCTACGGTAAAGGCCGCGTATTACGAGCAAAACCACGCAGAAGCCTGGGAAATGTCGCGCCGGGCTGTCATGCAAATAGAGGGGCGTTCACAGGACGAGTTGCGCGCGCTCTTTTCGGAATGGGAGGAGGATTTGCTGATCTTGCGAAATCAGGCATGGATTCCGGTAATCCTAGAAGCGCTTGACGGGAACAGGCAAATCACAGTGGCCGCAGGTGCGGGCCATTTGGGCGGAGCCAAAGGTATCTTGGCACTTTTGAAGGCGGAAGGCTTTTCCTTGGAGCGCCTGCCCTTTTGATTGGTTAGGCATTTGAGTTTATAGGCAAAATGAAGATAGCGCCGCGCCAAGAGTCGGTGCGTTAACCTTAATGGATGCTAAGGTTAACGCATGTGTTCAAGCAGCCAACCCGCGTCCTTTTAGCAATGCATCCACCCCGGGCATGCGACCACGGAAAGCGAGATATAGTTCTGTTGCGTCTTTTGAGCCGCCCGAACTAAGCACCGTGTCAGCAAGCCGTTTTGCGGTTTCGCCATCAAATGGATCGCCTGTTTCTTCGAAGGCTTCAAATGCATCCGCGTCCATCACTTCGGACCACATGTAGCTATAATAACCGCTGGAATAGCCATCCCCCGCAAAGACATGCGCAAATTGGGGCGTGGCGTGGCGCATCCCGATTGCATGTGGCATGCCGATCTCGGCCAGGACTTCCTGCTGCTTTTGCATGGGATCAGCGGGCGGCGTTCCTTCATGAAAGGCCAGATCGACCAGCGCAGAGGCTACATACTCGACAGTGGAGAAGCCCATGTCGTAGGTCGCTGCACCTAGTACTTTGTCGAGCAACTCTTTGGGCATAGGCGCACCCGTTTCGGCGTGGGTTGCAAACTCGGCCAGCACTTCGGGGACCTCTAGCCAATGTTCATAGAGTTGGCTGGGCAATTCAACGAAATCACGCGCTACGGACGTGCCTGAGACGCTTTCATATTCCACGTCTGACAGCATTTGATGCAGTGCATGACCAAATTCATGAAACAGCGTGCGCGCGTCATCGTAGCTTAGTAGCGCAGGTTTGCCGCTGGTTGGTTTGGCGAAGTTACACACGTTAATAACAATCGGGCTTTGCGCGAGCGGCTTTTTCGCCTGCCCTCGCATCGCAGAACACCATGCACCGGATCGTTTGGAACCGCGGGCGAAATAATCGCCGATAAAGACCGCAACATGTTGCCCGTCTTTTGTAACCTCCCAAGCGCGGCAATCCGGATGATAGAGCGGTAGATCCAGCGGCGCGAAGTCCAAGTCGAACAGACGGCTCGCACATGAAAAACTAGCCTCGATCATGCGATCCAGCTGGAAGTATGGCTTCAACTCTGCCTCATCCAGATCATGCTCAACCTTGCGACGCTTCTCGGAATAATAGCGCCAGTCCCAAGGCTCGAGCGGGCCGCCGTAGCCATCACGCCGAAGCATCGTTTCCAATATCTGCGCATCTTTGGCCGCCTGCGCTTTGGCGGGTTCCCAAACCTGCATCAGCAAATCGCGCACGGCTTTGGGGTTGCCCGCCATTTCGGTTTCCAGCTTGTAATGAGCGAAATCAGGAAAGCCGAGAAGTTCAGCGCGCTTGGCCCGCAGCTTAAGTGTTTCGCTGGCTATCGCGCGGTTGTCGGTTTCGCCGCCATTCGCCCCGCGTGCCGCCCAAGCATTATAAGCCTTCTCGCGCAACTCGCGGCGCGGGCTAAATTGTAAGAACGGCACAATGAGCGAGCGCGAGAGCGTCACAACCGGGCCGCCAGCCTCTTTTTCGCTGCCTGCAGCGCGCGCGGCGTCCTGAACAAATTCAGGCAATTCTGCGAGCACGTCATCCGCGAGCGGCATAGACCAATCAGATTCATCCTTGAGCAGGTTTTGAACGAACTGCGTGCCAAGCACCGCAAGGCGCGACTTCAGCTCTGTCATTTGGGTTTCTTGATCGCCTGTCAAAGCCGCGCCAGCACGCACAAATCCACGGTGCGTCAACATCAGAACCCGCGCTTGTTCATCACTCAGAACGAGCGTTTCGCGCGCAATCCATAGTGCTTCGATCCGCGCAAAAAGCGCAGCATTGGCGAAAATCGCTGAACTATGTGCAGATAGCATTGGCGAGAAATCGCGCTGCAATTCCTGCCGCTTTGGATTGCTGTCCGCCCCTGCGATAGTGAAAAACACGCTAAGCACCTTATCGAGCGCACGGCCTGCGCCCTCCATGGCTTCAACCGTGTTTTCAAAACTGGGCTCGGCCTCATTGTCGGCGATTGCGTCTATTTCGGCGAGATGTGCGGCAAGTGACTCTTGCAGCGCTGGTGCAAAATGATCGTCTTCAATCAATTCGAACGGTGCGATTTCAAATGGGGTGTTCCAGTCTTGGAGCAATGGATTGTTCATGAATGCTCTCCTTTGCGCTACACCTAGGGTGCGCAGCGCAGAGTTTCTAGCCCTGCTTGTTGCGCAAATGCGCCTCGAGGCGGCGGAGCAAGAGCGATAGACCTATGGTCATGAACAAATAGACAAGCGCGACCACATTATACGTCTCGAAATACCTGAAATTGCCCGCGGCCGTAACCTTGCCCAATTGTGTGACATCGAGCACGCCAAGAACTGAAACAAGCGAGCTGTCCTTAATCATTGCAATGAAATCATTGCCAAGCGGCGGAAGGATCATCCGTATCGCTTGGGGGAAAACAATAAAGCGGAACCGTTGCCAGCGTGACAGGCCTAGCGCGTTTGCAGCCTCTATCTGGCCCGGATCAACGGCCTGTAGGCCTGCACGAAAGACTTCGGCGATAAAGGCGGAATAGCCGATCATGAGCGCGATGATTGCCCGCCAGAGCAGAGAGAAATCGCGCATGCGGATCGGATCAAGACCGATAGCATCACCAAGGTAGTTACGCAAAGCGACAAGCGCAGGTGCCAGAACGAAGGCCACGTATAGCAAGAGCACCATCATCGGAATCCCGCGCACGATCTCTACGTAAAATCGCGTTATCTGCCGCACGACAAGGAGCTTGGACAGCGATCCTACCGCAAGCAGAAGACCAAGCATCGAGGCCAATGCAAATCCCACAAGCGTTACGAAAATAGTCACGCGCATGCC
>NZ_JBAUHO010000188.1:0-2576 GCF_049680325.1 Planktotalea sp. | reverse complement strand
TTCATGGAGTCTGGACGCACGAGACCGCCCGAAGGGAAGCGAAGGCACCGCTCGGCCATCGCCCGCGCCGAGCAACGCCGTGATCTGCGCCAGTACCCGCCCGAAGGCGGCATCCAGCGCCTTCGGATCGACCATCCGGAACACCGATGAGAACGTATCATGCGACGGGATGGCGTGTTTGAGTTTCAGGGAGTCCCTGAAAAAATGCTCCTTTGCCCGACCAAAGGTTGCCATCTCTGCGCAATTTGTCGCCCCACAAAGGACCGCGACGAAGGCCACGACAAGCAACTCGCAGAGGTTATGACGGGCGTTGTCGGCCCGGGGATCGGGAATGTCGTCGAAGCCGGCGAGGAAGATTTTCTTGGGCGACTGGGGCTCCTGAAGGACGGTCCCCGCCTCAGAATCCATCTCCCGGCAAACCTCAAGACCGCTCCGTTCACGTCAGATCCCAAACGCGATTCCCCTGCTCTGCGCACAAGCACTGAACCAAGCGCCTGTCATTTATCAGATTGAGAGCGGATATGCCGAATTTCTTCTACCAAATTCATCACTTCTGGTGATGGCTCTTGGGGTGAGGCGCTGTAATTTTCCAGCAATATTTCAAGTGGCGGCGTCCCTTGTTCAACCCGATCTTTCCATGTCGCGTCGTTCTTCATTTCCAACAAGACGCCAGCAATCCCGCCAATTTCATAGGATTCTTCGTCTGGCAAACCAAAGAACCTGTCGGCATCCAACGTATAGTCCTTCAAAATCATTCTTTGATAGTTGGCGCGCAATTCTTCTGCGCTCAGATCAAATCCACCAACGGACCTGACATTCATCGCCATATCAAAATACCTGGCAGCCCCTTCGAAAATATCCATTGATTTGGCGAGTTCATACTCTTGCGGATGGTCATTTTGATAAGCTTCAAACCACCATTTGGCAGCCTCAAGATATTCAGTTTCATCTTCGGGGCTTAACAAGGCCAGGCTCAATGCCCGAATGATTTCATACCGTTGCGACCGGGCGTCAAAGTTTTCCTGCCCGATTTCAATGAGTTTACCCTGATCTGCATGTTCCACGTTCCACGTATTTTGAACGCGGTGAAACTCTTCATGCGCAGTAAAAGCAAGAAGCATGGTCGAAGTCGGTAAGGATTCGAACTCAGAGCTTCTGTAAGACCCACCAAACAGATCAGAATCAACTTCGACCTTTATGGTTGGGATCCCATTGAGTGTCTGCTCAGAGCTGGTGAACCGAAAGGGGTAGCCAGTGACACGATAGGCAGAAGGCAAATCCTCGGCCCGGAATTTCACGATATTCCCGTCGGGCATCACCAACCAGGCATTCTCACCATTTGTCTCGGCAAAAAGGACGTTAATATTGCGATAGTCAGCGGCGGTCCAGATCTGATCTGCCAAAGGCCAGGTCGCCCAGATCTGCTGCGCGGCTCTGACAACATAGCTTTCGACAGTCAGCCGCTCCCACTCCAGTTTCAGATCGCTGTATTGCGTATCTGATGCGTCGACAGACAAATCTATCGGAGAAATCTCAATGACGCTTTCTTGAGAGCTTCTCATAAATACCCAAGCGCCAGCCAATATCGCGGCGACAAACACAACAGTCAAAACTTGCCGTCTTTTCATTGTATGTTCCATTATGGCAAAGGCCAATTTGAGGGCGAAATTGAATGTTCAGGGCATGTATGGCATCATCGCCTCGGCTACCATGTTCCTACAAGACATAAGGTGTCAGCCATCTTTTCGTGAGCATGACTCTGCCGAATGCCGCGGTGGTTCAAACCATTCGCAGATGGGGTCACTGCATAAAAGTGACTTTTTTGTCCGGTTCGTGGGAACGGACCGAGAACTTATGCGGCGTCCTGTAGCTCGTTTTTCCGAAGTGGCCTGAGGCGGTATGGGCTGAGTGGTGGGTTCATGTTCCACCGGCGGGAGTGGGAGAAACTTGGTGGACGCTGTGTTAGGGTAAGGCTTTTGGAGCGAGGCGGGGCCTGCCATGGATGTGCGAATTGTTGTCAAAACAACATTTGAAGACGGAGAAACGCAGAGCCGCAATATCGGTCGTCTTTGCCGTGCACATGACAACTTAGAATCCGAGAGCTTGGGTTTGCGGCTTGATGAAGCCAAGAATTTGTTGGGGCGATTGCAGGAAGCGGTCCTGCAAGGCCAGATCGACGAAGCGCTGGCGGCAAGCCGAATTTGCGACGACTGCGGAAAGCGTTGTGCGATCCACGACGATCGAGGTCGTACTCTTGACACATTGTATGGCCGGTTTCGGGTGAAAGTTCCGCGGCTACGACAGTGTGCCTGCAAAACAGACGCGGACGCTGCGAAAGCCGTTCTGCTTTCGCCGCTCAACGCGATGTTTCCGGATCGCGCAACACCGGAACTTCAGCGCCTTCAGGCGGAGTTGGGATCGCGGCACTCGTTTTGAGAGGCAGCCCGGTTGCTCGAAATGTTCCTGCCCTGCACGCCTCAGTCAAACACGACAATCCGCAATCGCTTGGGAAGCATTGCCGAGAAGCTCGACGTCGCCAACGAAGGGCATGGGCACAAGAATGCGAGCGCCAAATC
>NZ_JBAUHO010000187.1:0-8181 GCF_049680325.1 Planktotalea sp. | reverse complement strand
ACCCCTTCATCTTGTAGCGCCTTCTAGGTTACAAGACCGCGCGTTCCACGCAGAAATCGGCCGATCCGCTTTTGACAACACGGCTCATTAGGGCTAGTCAGAGCCTATCTGGGATGTCTGTTGGATTGCTGCAATGATCGATAACAAAACAAGTGGCGACAAACGCCGCGCGGCGCGCTTTTTACGAGCAGGTGCGTTAAAATCAAGTGCCGCTGTGATTGCGTTAGCATTTACAGTGGGTTACGTCGCTTTGCCGAGCGTCGCCGAAGCGCAACAATACCGTTTTACGGCTGTTTCGATCGAAGGCAATCAGCGGATCGAGCCCTCAACAATCCTGTCCTACGCAGGAATCGCCCGGGGCGCGAGCGTTTCCGGGGCCGAGCTTAATGATGCCTATCAGCGCATTTTGGGCAGCGGATTGTTCGAAAGTGTGGATATCGAGCCACGCGGCAACCGCCTTGTTATCAAGGTTTCCGAATTCCCTACGATCAGCAAAATCAACTTTGAAGGCAATCGCCGCATCAAGGACGATGCGCTAAGCGCAATCGTTCAAAGTCAGGCGCGCCGTGTCTTCAACCCCTCCACAGCCGAGCGCGATGCCTCGCAGATCGCAGAAGCCTATTCAGTGCAGGGCCGCGTCACGGCAACCGTGAATCCGCGCATTATTCGCCGCTCTGACAACCGTGTCGATCTGGTGTTTGAAATTTTCGAAGGCGGCTTGACCGAAATCGAACGCGTCGGCTTTGTCGGCAATCAGGTTTATTCCGACGGGCGTTTGCGCCGGGTTCTGGAAACCAAGCAGGCAGGCCTTTTGCGCGCCTTCGTCAAGAAGGACACATTCGTTCCTGACCGGATCGAATTTGATAAACAAGTGCTGCGCGATTTCTATCAAAGCCGCGGCTACGTGGACTTCCGCACGACAGGCGTCAACGCAGAGCTCGCACGCGAGCGCGACGGCTATTTCGTGACGTTCAACGTGGAAGAGGGTCAGCAGTTCAAGTTTGGCGCGATTACCACGGTCTCTGAAATTGCCGACGCGGATGAAGCTGAATTTCAAGCGGCGCTGAAAATTCGCCCCGGTGTCGTTTACTCGCCATCACTGGTTGAAAACTCGATTGCCCGCCTGGAACGTCTGGCGATCAAGAAAGGGCTTAACTTTGTACGCGTTGAGCCACGCATTTCCCGCAACGATCGTGATTTGACGCTTGATGTCGAATTCGCGCTGGTCCGTGGCCCGCGTGTTTTTGTTGAGCGTATCGACATCGAAGGCAACGCTTCAACGCTTGACCGTGTTGTCCGCCGCCAGTTCAAGATCGTTGAAGGCGATCCGTTCAACCCGCGCGAAATTCGCGAAAGTGCAGAACGTATTCGTGCCCTGGGTTTCTTTGGCAACGCGGATGTTCAGGCGCGTGAAGGCTCTGCATCCGATCTGGTTGTTGTCGATGTTGATGTCGAAGAAACAACCACCGGTTCGCTTACCTTCGGGGGCACCTATTCGACCTCTACCGGCCCTGGCGCGGTCATTAAATACAATGAAAGCAACTTCTTGGGCCGTGGCCAAAGGCTTGGCATAGCTGTGACATCAGGAACAGACAATCGTCAGTATTCCTTGAACTTTGCAGAACCTGCATTCCTTGGGCGTGATCTACGTTTCGGTTTTGATCTGTCTTTCATCGAAACAGACAACCAGAACGCGGTGTATGACACCACTTTGGGCCGTTTCCGTCCGTCCTTTGAATTCCCGGTCTCTGAAAATGGCCGCGTTCAACTGCGCTACACGCTTGATATGTCCGAAATGACAGATCTTGGCACCGATGCTGGTGCCTTGATAACGACGGAAGCCGCGCGTGGCAAAGAATGGTCCAGCTCGCTTGGATATACCTACAGCTATGACACACGCCGCACTGGTCTGAACCCGAATGCAGGTGTCTTGCTTGAGTTCGGTCAGGACTTCGGTGGCTTGGGTGGTAACAACCAGTTCATCAAATCCACCGCAAAGGCAATCGCACAAACCAAGATCCTGAACGAGGAAGTGACCCTGCGGGCGACCCTCGAAGGCGGTATGTTGAATTACATCAGCGGTTCTGGCCGCGCCACGGATCGTTTCTTTATGGGATCAAGTGTCATGCGCGGCTTTGAGCCGGGTGGTATTGGTCCGCGCGAAGTCAGCGGAGCAATCAATGACTCGCTTGGTGGTAACATGTTTGCGGTCGCGCGTTTCGAGGCCGAGTTCCCACTTGGCTTGCCAGAAGAATACGGCATTTCCGGCGGTCTGTTTTATGATATCGGTTCGCTTTGGTCGCTCGATCAAACCAACGCCAACGTGATTAATGAAGGCTTCAAAGCCCGTCAGGTGGTCGGTGCGTCGATCTTCTGGAAGACACCTGTTGGCCCGTTGCGCTTCAACTTCTCTAAAGCCCTGTCCAAAGAGACGGGCGATCAGGAGCAGACCTTTGACCTGTCAATCTCGACAGAGTTCTAAACACGCCCGATGGTCGCACGTTTTGCGTGTGACCATTGCGGCCTTGTTTATGGCCTGCACCCTTCCAATTGCCGTCTCTACATCCGCCAACGCGCAATCCACTGGCTTTGCATTGCCAGAAATCCCCGTCTTGACGATCGAACCAGACAGGCTTTTCGCAGGTACACGTTTTGGTCAGAGCCTTTCCAAAGAAATCGAGGCGCGGGGAAACCAGCTTGCAGCTGAAAACCGCCGCATCGAAAAAGAACTGGCCGATGAAGAGGGCGAGCTGACGGGCAAACGCGAGACGATGACGCCGGAAGAGTTCCGCGTGCTAGCGGATGATTTTGATTTGCGCGTGACCACAGCGCGCAGTGCCCAAGATGAAAAAGCCCGCGCATTGGCCGCGCTTTCCGATCAGGCTCAACTTGGCTTTCTTCAGGCAATTGCACCGATCCTTGAAGCGATGATGAACGAGAATGGTGCAAGCGTCATTCTGGATCGCCGCGCTGTGTTTCTAAGTGCCGATGCCTCTGATATCACCACAGCCGCAGTGCGCCGTATTGACGAAAAGCTTGCGGACGGAGCGGGCTTGAGCGAATTGCTACCCGAGGTTGACGCCGAAACAACCACGCCGAAACAGTAGTGCCGTTGCGGGGCAAACCTGCACGCAGTGGCTTGCCCCGCATCGGTCTGCTTGCTAGGACCAATGGAACATAATCAACATTGCCTAAAGGGATACCTATGACCGAACTTTTGAGCGCCGATATTCAATTGATCCAACGTATCCTGCCGCATCGTTACCCGTTCTTATTGGTTGATAAGGTTGAGGATATCGATGGCACGCAGACGGCAGTCGGTATCAAGAACGTCACAATGAACGAGCCGCATTTCCAGGGCCATTTCCCGGGTCTGCCGATCATGCCCGGTGTCACGATTGTTGAAGCGATGGCGCAAACGGCGGCTGTTATGGTCGGCACTGCGCTGGATATGGCTGACAAGGAAATGAAAGTCTATTTCATGGCCATCGACAAATGCAAATTCCGTCGCAAGGTCGGGCCGGGCGATGTGCTCAGGATGAATCTGACTACAGTGCGCGGCAAACCGGGTGGCAAGGTCTGGAAATTCTCTGGCGTGGCCACGGTTGACGGCGAAATGGCAGCCGAAGCCGAGTTCACAGCAATGATGGATTTGCCTGCATGAGCATCCATCCCAGCGCAGAAATCCATCCCAGCGCAGTGATTGAGGATGGTGCGGTGATTGGCGAAGGCTGTGTCATTGGCGCGTTCTGTTTGGTTGGCCCAGAGGTCAAAATGGGTGCGCGTTGCACTTTGATGAGCCATGCTATCGTCAAAGGACAGACAAGCATGGGCGATGAAAACACCGTTTTCTCCTTTGCAGTCGTTGGTGAAATTCCACAGGATAAAAAATTCGGCGGTGAAAAGACGCGGCTTGAAATCGGTTCGCGCAATCGCATCCGCGAACATGTGACGATCAACACTGGTACAGGCGGTGGTGGCTCGCTGACAAAAATCGGCGACGATTGCCTGCTGATGGCAGGCTGCCACGTGGCGCATGATGTCATTATTGCGAATAATGTTATCGTGGTGAACAGCGCCGCTGTCGCGGGTCACTGTATTATCGAGGACGATGTCATCATTGGTGGCCTTGCCGGCATTCACCAGTTTGTGCGTATCGGCAAAGGCGCGATTATCGGCGCGGTTACGATGGTGACCAATGACGTAATCCCATACGGTCTTGTTCAGGCCCCACGCGGCCAGTTGGATGGTTTGAACCTTGTTGGCCTGAAACGGCGCGGGGTTGATCGGGCGGACATTATGGCGCTGCGCGCTGCGTTCCAGATGATGGCGCAGGGCGAGGGGACATTTCAGGATCGCGTTACCCGCATGGGCGAAGATACGGACAGCAAATATGTGCACCATATTGTCGAGTTTGTCAGCGGCTCCAGCGATCGTTCTTTCCTGACACCGGGCGGATAAGCAATGGCGCGGCTGGCCATATTGGCAGGCAACGGCGATCTTCCGCTCCGCTTGGCCGGGCTGCGAGCCGACGCTGTGCAAATCTGTTTTTCGGGCGTGCAACACGTGCTTGGACGCGATGCAGAAGAACATGCGTTTGAAAAGATGGGTGCGCTTTTTGCAGCGTTAAAGGATAAAGGCGTGAGCGAGGTCGTGATGGCCGGCGCCATGTCACGCCCGCCGCTTGATCCGACTGCCTTTGATGATGTGATGACAGCGCTGGCACCGCGTCTGCTTGCTGCGATGCAGGGCGGCGATGACGCGCTGCTGCGCCTTGTTGTCGAGATATTTGAAGAGCAAGGCTTCAAAGTGCTCGGTGCGCATGAGGTTGATCCTGAACTCACTGTCTGCGCTGGCCTGCTTGCGGGTGCGCCTTTGAGCGATCATTCTCTGAAAGACGCCGAGCGCGCCATTGATATCCTAAGCGCGCTTGGCCCGCTCGATGTCGGGCAGGGCGCAGTGGTTGAGAATGGTCTATGCCTTGGCATTGAAACGCTGCAAGGCACCGATGCTTTGCTTGGCTTCGTTGCGCAAACACCGAAAACCTTGCGCAAAGGCGGCGGTGTTTTTGTCAAAGCCCCGAAGCGCGGGCAAGACCTGCGTGTTGATATGCCAACTATTGGCCCGAACACCGTGAAGGCCGCCGCCGCCGCTGGCCTGTCCGCTATCGTCCTTGCAGCAGATGCTGTTATCATACTGGCGCAGGACGAAACGCTAAGCCTTGCTCAAGCGGCAGGCATTACCCTTATCGCCCAGGATTTCTGAACCATGCGCGTCTTTATCATCGCAGGCGAGCCTTCGGGTGACAAACTGGGCGCGGCCCTTATCGACGGGCTGAAAACGCTGGTTCCGGATGTGCAGTTCGACGGCATTGGCGGCGCGCGAATGATCGAGGCGGGCCTCAAAAGCCTATTCCCGATGGAAGAGATTTCCATCATGGGGATTTCCGAAATCCTGTCACAATACCGCCATTTGAAACGGAGAATATCCGAGACAGCGGAGACGATCATCGGATCGAACCCTGACGTCCTTATCACCATTGATCTGCCCGAGTTTTCATTGCGCGTTGCCAAACAAGTGAAGGCGCAAAGCCATGTGCGCTGTGTCCACTATGTGGCCCCAACAGTTTGGGCGTGGCGGTCTGGCCGCGCGGCAAAGATGGCGCGTCATATAGATCAGGTGCTGGCGCTTTTCCCCTTTGAGCCACCTTATATGCAAGCCGCTGGCATGCGCTGTGACTTTGTGGGGCACCCTGTTGTGACCGATCTTCAGGCCAGCGCGCAGGAAGCGCAGGCCTTTCGCGCCGAACATGGGCTTGGCGATGCACCAATGGCGCTGGTCCTGCCAGGTTCGCGCAGGGGCGAGGTCACCCGCCTTGCGCCGATCTTCGGGCAGGCCTTGGCCCCTGTGATGCACGCGCGCCCTGATTTACGCGTCGTGATCCCCGCGGCGGCGCCAGTTGAGGATTTGGTGCGCGAAAGCGTGAAAGATTGGCCAAACGCGCCATTGGTGATCCGCTCTGAGGACAAGCCCGCCAAACGCGCTGCGTTCAAAGCCGCGGATGTGGCGCTTGCCGCCTCTGGAACAGTCTCGCTAGAGCTTGCAGCGGCAGGTACGCCAATGGTGATCGCCTATGACATGAATTGGCTCTCGCGCCAGATCATCGGGCGGATGCTAAAGGTCGATACAGTCACCTTGGTTAATCTGGTGTCAGAAACCCGCGCCGTTCCCGAATTTATCGGCGCGGATTGCGTGCCTGCGCGGATTGCTGACGGATTGCTGGACTTGCTTGATAATCCGACCCTGCAACACGACGCCATGACGCTCACGATGGAGCGTTTGGGGCAGGGCGGTGAGGCACCGGGCCTGCGCGCCGCACGCGCCGTTCTGGATGGGCTAAGCGAGGGCCGAACCCGACATTGATCGGGCGTAAAAGCGCCGCAGATCAATGGCCTGCGGCGCGTTCTTACAGTGCATAAAGCGGTTTAACCCGCGACGGAAGCCGCGTAAATTTCGCCGATCGTTGCATCAAGCGTTGCGTCAAATTCTGCATCGGATTGCTGCGCGGACAGACCTTCGGTCAAGGCACGGCTGAAAGACGCGATCATGCCGGTATTTTTAGACAGACGCGCGTTTGCTTCTGCGCGGGAATAACCACCCGATAGCGCGACCACTTTCATCACCCGCGCATCATCGCAAAGGGATTTATAAAGGTTGGCGGTTTCAGGCAGCGTCAGTTTCAGCATCACCTGTTGACCCACTGGCACCGTGTCCAGCGCAGTGGTGATTTCTTCCAGCAGGATTTGCTCGGCTTCGGCCTTGTCGCTAATGGTGATGTTCACTTCGGGTTCAATGATCGGAACAAGGCCGGCAGCAAGCACTTGGTTGCCCAATTGAAACTGCTGCTGCACCAGCGCACGAATACCGCGCGCGTTGGCTGCGTTGACGACCGAGCGTTCCTTGGTTCCGAAAATGCCGTTCTGGACCGCGCGGGCGAGCAGGGCATCAAGGCCCGGAATTGGCTTCAAAAGTTGAACACCGTGCTCTTCATCCTCAAGACCTTTGTCGATCTTCAGAAACGGCACGACGCCATTGTCTTCCCAAAGCGCTTTGGCTGATGGTTTTCCACCAATCTCGCGATCCATAGTCATTTCAAACAGGATCGCGCCAACGACGCGCTCACCGGTGAATGCGGGCGATGAAACGATGCGTCCGCGCATCGCGTGGATCAGATCAAACATTTCGGCGTCAGAACTATATGCGTCCTCATTCACGCCATACAGCTTTAGCGCTTTGGGGGTCGAGCCACCTGACTGATCCAAGGCCGCGATAAAACCGTTGCCTGCACGCATTTTGTCGGCCATTTGTGGATTTGTCATGGGAATACCCTTTCTCGAATTACGATTTAGAGAGGGTGTAGGGGAGGCACCGACGTCGCGCAATCATGGTCGCGCTAACAGTCGGTGGCCAATTTTGTCGCGGCGTTATTCTTGCAACGTTGCGGGCAGATTGCGTCCCACCCAATCGCGCAACACGCCGTTTTCAAGGCTTGTCTGCACATCAGCCCAAGCGGCGTTTGCGCCGCGCAGCCGCATGATGGTGTTGATTTCATCGCGGATCGCAATAGAGGCAACATCGCCAGCCGCCGCCCCGACCGAGGCCCAGTAATAGGCCGCGCGATAGGATCGAATGCGCGTTGTGCCTGTCATATGGCCGCGCGCCGCGCGCCTGATGTCGCCGATTGAGGCAAAGTCGGAGGCAACGGGACCGCCGCCGCCAAGCATGTCATCTTGCACCTCAAGCATCTGCGCCAGGCTTAGCCCGTCTTCCAGATCGTTAAGCAGGCTTAGACTACCTGGCTGGCTGTTAGAGGTGGCGTGCAGTGCAAGGCGATAGGCGACGCCGGGATTACTGATCTGCATCGCCTCGGCCATAAGCGCGGTGGCTTGGGCATTGCCCTCTTTGGCGAGCGGGTCCAGCAGGCGCAAACCAAGCGTGACATTGCGCGGCGCACCGACGCCTGTCAGCAACGCCTTGCCGACCTCATAATTCCGATCTGTGCTCAAAAGCCCGTCAATCGCCTGCTTCAACTCGGTCGCCGAGATGGCGCTGCTGACGGCCTTTGGCGATGTGCCAATAACGGGGGACAGCTTTGCAAAAATCGCTTTGGGGTCTTCCAAA
>NZ_JBAUHO010000186.1:0-18254 GCF_049680325.1 Planktotalea sp. | reverse complement strand
TCTCAGGGTTAGGCCGCCATCTAGCATCAACCGGTCGAACGCGAATAGGCTGGGTTTGCCCACGCCGTTGAATGTTGGCTTTGAGGGCCTCGAACGCCTCATCGGTTTGCCAATCCCCGACGCGATCACTGCCAGCGGAATCCACAATCTGGCCAGCGTCCAGCGCCAAAGCAACCGTGCCATTCAGGATGCCCGACACCAACGAGCCATGCGTGTCATCAATACGTTGCTTGAGCAGGTTCATCGCGGAACCAGCCCACATCCCGCCCATCGCAGGCTTGGTGACGGGCGCTGTTGCTTCTTCCTCAAGCGGGGGCAGGCCAGCGTCGAGTTTACGTTTCTTTGCCATGTCTTAGCTCCAACGATCTTTGATAAATTGCGCCGCAAAACCGCGATCTTGCAGCTCTGGCCAGACCCGCTGAACCAGCGCGTCATTCACTGCGTTTGCATTTGCCATAAAGGCCTTTGCAGACGCGCGCCGCGACTTTGGCGGCAGGTATTCATAAATGCTTTTGTATTCCTCCGACGCATTCGCAATCGCGTCAGAACGGTTATACCAAACCTGAAGTATTTCGCGCGGGGCGCGGCGGTAGAGATCAAGAATCTGATCCGTGTCCTGATTGTTCTGTTCCTGAACGATGGTCGGCAAGACCACATGCTCTCCACTGCCAATCTCGATATCGGCCTCGAAGCCCATGATGAATTCAAGGTACTCACCAATATTGGAAACGTAGGTTGAAAGCGTCGCGAGATCGAAACCCTTCATGGTTTGCGGGATGACCACCGTATCCGCTGCAATCAACCCATTGAGCTGCATGAGCGTCAACGAGGGCTGCTGGTCGATGACAATAACGTCTACGGTTTCTTCCAAAGCGCGCCCATAAGCAGACATATCGAACGAACCATCCGCGCGGCGCAAATCGTTCGCAGATGTCTTTGCGCCATGCGCGCTATCCCAGTTTGAAATCGCTTCCTTTAGGATGCGGTAGACAGGAATTTGCGACTGCCGTGACAAGAAAAACAAACTGATATCGCCGTTCTGAATGTTTGCGCCGCCAGGGATAAGCTTGATGCCAGGCCAAGGGGTTTTCTGCCAGATTGCATTCAGTGCGTCAGGGCTGGGCGTGTTCAAAGTTTCTGCGCCTGGATCATCAACACCCATGAAATCCGCAAGGGTAGGGGTGTCAGGCTGGAAGAGCGGCAGCGATTCATCTGCGAAATAAAGGCTTACCGTCGCTTGGGGGTCCGCATCAATGACGCCGACGCGGAGGCCGTAAAAGAGATTAACGTATTGCGCGAAATGTGCTGCTGACAGGCTTTTCCCTGTACCGCCTTTTTGTGCGCCAAAGGTCACAACCTTCACAGGCTCACCCGGTTTGCGCCAGTGCAAATGCTGACGTCGTGCGCCCTTGTTGGAGCCGATGATCGACCGGATGAGCATGATCTCAGGCGGCGAAAACGTGCGTTCGCGGCCGATTTTTTCGCCCTCTGGGAACGCTGCTTCCTCGTTAGAAACCCTCGCGAGATAAGTAACATCGACCGAAAGAAGCTCTGCGACCTCGGTCATTGAGAAACGTCGTGCCACACGGGTTCTAAGTGTAAGGTCGCGCTGGAGCTTGGTGTTCACGCTTCCCATGACCCGCGTCATGTTGCGAATAAATTGTTCGAAGTTGCCATAGGCCATAGTAAATATATCCGCGGATATAGAAGTTAAGGATCACCCAACAGAGCGTTAGGCAGCGTGTTTTTCGGACAAGTTGAGCGATGGAGTGCCTCGTTGCAACTTGTTTTGCGTTATTTCCCACCGACGAAGGAATTGGGCAAGCACTTTGCGCAACCCTTCATCGGTAACCTGCTTCTGAGAAGTGCTCAGAAAACTCTCGAATTGTTTTTGGTTTGGGGGCTTTTTCCAATGGGTCTGCCAGCCACTTCGCACGACAGTCGCCAAGGCGTCCATACCAGCTTGCGACAGGCGGCGGGTGTGAAGGAAATGGCTCTGGGCCGATAACTCGACTGGGCTGATTGAAATGCCCAGACCGTTCCAAAGCCTCTCAAGATCAGTTTGAAGCCTGTCGTGGTTTAGTGGGAGTGGACCCGTGTCAACGAGGCAATCCTGTGTCTTAGTAATTAGGTCTTGCGGAACTTGGGCGTTGAAACTTGGGAAGGGCGCGTTCTTGGCAAGTTGGGACCATTGAGAAAAAACAGACACTAACTTGGTCTTAGTAGAGTCTATTCTCGTTTGAGAAGGCTGTGGTTGGTTTAAATGATTCTGGTTTTTAGAGTTTACTCTGCGTTCAACTGGCTGAACGGTGCATTCAGTTTTCTGAACACGATCATGCTCGGTTCGTGCAGAAATTTGTGCCCGCCAGCTTTGCCAGAAAGTGACGCTGTATTTTAGCCGGTAGTTATAGCCATTGGCCATGCGCTGGTTCAACGTTGCGACCAAATCCAACGCGCGCAGCTCGGCGATGTATCCCGAGATAGCTGCCTTCGAGCGGCCGATTCTGTCGCTGAGCTGACCAAGCGAAGGCCAGCATTCGCCGGTGCGATTTGCCATCCGGCAAAGCTCAACAAGGAGGCGGAAAGCGCCTGGAGACATTTCGATATCCATTACGTCAGAAGGTAGTGCGACATAGCCCCTGGCGGGATCAAATTCACGCGAATGCGCCATAATAGTCCTGTTCCCCGAAGCGAAATGCTTGCGGTGATTCTGGCATTCTGCTATCAAGAGGTTAGTAAAACGCGATAGCTGATGCTGTTCGTTTTGAGGGCTTTGAGTGGTTGCCGCCGCTCAGAGCCCTTACTTTTTAGGGCGGAAAATTGGTGTCTTAGCGCATTGCCTTGGTCCTTGCTCGTGCGCAAATACTGTATCCACTGCCTCAAAGCGGACGTTAATCCGGGTCGAGGATGTGCTGGTACCTGCGATCTTGCTCTTTCCTTTGTGGAAAGATGCGTGTTTCTTGTTCTAACTGCCTCTGAGACCGATTCTGATCTCTTATACGTTGTATTTGGACCATTATTTGCGCGAAAGCCATGTTTAAGGCAAGACATTCTGTGCGTTGGGATGGCATTGGATCAAAGAAACTTCAAGTGATCTAGCAAGGAATGATGCCAAGGCCTTGGAATCTAGGCAAAATTGCCTTCCAAGCCCGAGTTGGGTAAATTTCACCGCTCGTGGCGACGTATAGCCAAAAAGCAGGGCAGGGGCGAATCAACCCAATGCTTGTGCTTGAATGAGAGTCGTGCTGCACTGCGCAAATGTTGCTTAGAGGTGCTTGATGACGGCGCAGATTCCCCAGCAGTTTCCAGCCATTGCCTATATTGGCGTGGATGGTGTTTTGGTGCGCTTTGGTGATCGTGTGAGCGAAGATATCAATGCTGCTGCTTTAAGGTTTCATCAACATATCGGTGGGACACAGATTGATGGTGTGCTGGAAAGTGCACCGTCATTGACAGCCGTATACCTGCGTTTGGACATCGAGGGCGATTTGCCCAGGACGTTGCGCGACATTGAAGCTCAAGTGCAGGCGCAAGACTGGTTCGCGCCGACACAAATGGGTGGGCGGCTTTGGACTATCCCGTGTTGCTTTGACGGGCCACAATTGGCCGAAACGGCAGAGCTTGTCGGATTGTGCGAAGCAGATGCAGTCAAGGAACTGACGCAAACACAGGTCCGGGTGCTGACGATCGGGTTTGCCCCGGGGCAACCCTATCTTGGCAACTTGCCCGAGCGTTGGAATTTCCCCCGTTTGAGCAGCATTACGCCAAATGTACCAGCACGTGCGTTGGTGGCGGCGGTAAGCCAATTGGTAATCTTTGCCAATGATACGCCGACGGGCTGGCGCCACATCGGGACAACCGAATTCTACGATTTCCAAAAAGATCGTGCGGAGCCGTTTGCGTTTAAGGCGGGTGATCTGGTGCAGTTTGCTCAGGTGGGTCGGGCGGAAATTGACGCACTTGCAGATACAGCCGACGGGCTTGGCGGTGCGCGTTGCGAGGTGCTGGTATGAGCGGTTTGCTTGTTCAGCGCGTTGGCCCCGCGGTAACAGTGCAAGATGGTGGATGGGATGGCACGCTAGCAAGTGGGTTGTCACGCGGCGGCGCGGCGGATCGCCGTGCAATGGCTCAGGCTTGGGCGCTGCTTGGGGAAAGTGACACAGCATTGCTTGAAATGGCCAGCATGGGCGGGCGGTTCGTAGCGCAGTCCCCGATGCGCATCGCGCTTAGCGGTGCCAAGATGCAAGCGAGCCTTGATGGATCTGCGCTGCTTTGGAATGCGGTGCACCGCGTTGAGGCGGGGCAGGTGCTGGACATTGGCGCAGTGCAAGGCGGGGTTTACGGATATCTGGGCGTTGGCGGCGGGTTTGAGACGCCGCGGTTTTTGGGCTCGGCAAGTACGCATCGCGCTTCTGGTCTGGGGCACGTGGTGCAGGCAGGTGACGTTCTGAATATTGGATCAGACAAAAAGCCGGATCGCTTCGGTTTGATGATGCCTCATACCGCGCCAAGAACGACGCCAATACGGGTGGTTGAGACAGCGCATACTGCGCTATTCGGCGACGCGGTTTTAAAAAAGTTCCAAGATGCTGAATTCACCCGTTCCGCGCAGGGCAATCGACAGGGTGTCGCGCTGGAAGGTGATCGGAGTTTCGCGCTGGAGGGCGGCCAGTCGATCCCGTCCGAAACGGTTATCGCCGGTGACATCCAGGTGCCGGGACAAGGCGCGCCCTATGCGTTGCTGGCGGATTGCCAGACGACGGGCGGGTATCCGCGAATAGCGGCGGTTTTGCCTTGCGATTTGCCACGTGTCGCGCAGGCTGCGCCGGGGGCAAAGTTACGCTTTACGCTGATCTCGCGGGAAGAGGGAATTGCGGCAGAACTGGCAGAGAGCAAAGCGCGCGCATCCCTGGGCAAAGCCTGTCAGCCGATCTTGCGCGATCCGAACCAGATGAATGACTTGCTGTCTTATCAATTAATCAGCGGCGCAATTACAGGAGACATGGAATGACGCAAACTGTCGATCTGAATGCAGATATGGGCGAAAGCTATGGTCCGTGGATCATGGGCAATGATGCAGATCTTTTAAAGATCATAACATCGGCCAACATTGCGTGTGGGTTTCATGCGGGCGATCCTGATGTGATGGCGCAGACCATGGCGCTGGCGGTACAGAACGGCGTCGGCATTGGCGCGCATCCCGGTTTTCCAGATTTGCGCGGCTTTGGGCGTTATCGCATTCAGATGCCAATGGATCAGCTCGCGAATGCGGTGCGCTACCAATTGGGCGCAGCGCAGGGCATGGCCAAGGTGGCAGGCGGCCATGTGCGTCATTTGAAGCTCCACGGGGCGCTGGGGAATATGACTTCCGAAGACGAGGAAATGGCGAAGGTATGCTATAGCGCGGCGTTGGATATTGATCCTGACCTTTATGTGATGGTGCTGGCAGGCACGGCGCAGCAGCGCGCGGTTGAGGGCCTGGGCTGTAACTTTGCTGCGGAAATTTTTGCGGATCGCGCCTATAACGACGATGCGACGCTGGTGGATCGCCGACTTGCGGGCGCTGTGATCCATGATGCTGATGTTGCAGCCAAGCGCATGGTCGCAATGGTTCAGGAAGGCGCGATTATCACGGAAAGCGGTAAACGGATTGAAGCGCGCATTGACACGATCTGTATGCATGGTGATACGCCCGAAGCGGTTGAGATTGCGCGATCGGTTCGTGCCGCGTTGGAGGCGGCGGACATCACGGCCAAAGCATTTCCGCATGGTTAATCCGTTCTGGAACGCGATGAGCGACGCGGTTTTTGGCGAGGCCGTCGAGGCATACTCTGCGCACGGTGCGGGGCATTTGCCGTCGCATTACAAAGTTTCGGATTTTGCGGAAGCGACCGTTGGCCTTGCAGGTGTTGCACTTGCACGTTTGCGGGCAGGGCAGGGCGGACAGGTCACTGTTGATCGCCGGCTTGCTTCGCTCTGGTTTGATATGACGCTGCGCCCCGACGGTTGGGAGGCGCCATCGCTTTGGGATGCTGTCGCGGGCAACTATCGCTGCAAGGAAGGCTGGATTCGCCTGCATACCAACGCGCCGCATCATCGTGATGCGGCATTGTCGGTCCTGGGCGTGCCGGTTGATCGCGAAGCGGTGGCTGGGGCGGTTCAGGCTTGGGACGTTGCAGCGCTAGAGAATGCGATTGTCGCAGCAAACGGCTGCGCCGCTCAAATGCGCAGCGCCGAGGCGTGGGCAGAACACCCCCAAGGGCGCGCGGTGGCGCAGGAGCCTCTGGTGCATTGGCAAGACCATGGCAGCTGTTCGCCTGCACCGATTAAAAGCTTGAACGGTATCAGAGTGTTAGATCTGACGCGCGTTCTTGCGGGGCCTGTTGCAACGCGGTTTCTGGCCGGCTTTGGCGCAGAGGTTTTGCGGATTGATCCACCTGGTTGGAACGAACCCGGCGTCGAGATGGAAGTGACACTAGGCAAGCGGTGTGCAGGACTTGATCTGACCCGCGCGAATGATCTTGGGCGGGTGAAACAGTTGCTAAGCGAGGCGGATGTTTTCGTGCATGGCTATCGCGGCGATGCTTTGGAAAGGCTTGGTCTGGGGGACGACGTCCGCCGCGCGGTTAATCCAAGGCTGATTGATGTGCGGTTGAATGCCTACGGCTGGAGCGGTCCTTGGAAAAACCGGCGCGGGTTTGATAGTCTCGTGCAGATGAGCTGTGGCATTGCGGCGCTTGGGATGGCTGAAGAGGGAGCGAGCAACCCCGTGCCTTTGCCCGTTCAAGCGCTGGATCATGGAACCGGATATTTGATGGCCGCTTGTGTTCTGGAGGCCTTGGCCGCGCGCGCGCAAGGGCGGATCAAATCGGCGCGCGTTTCTCTGGCGCGCACGGCGCATCTGGTGATGCAACATCGCTGCGCGCTTGAGCGCACGGGCGCGATTGCTTCGGCGGCAGGTGATTTTGGCGAGGTGCTAGAGCAAACAGGCTGGGGGCCTGCACATCGGATCAAAGCACCCCTGCAGGTTATGGGAGCAGGTCCGCGTTGGAGTGTCGGAGCGGGGCCGTTGCGGCGCGATCCCGCAGCGTTTGGAGCGCGTTGAATTCTCGCTTGATTGTCAAATAATTACGAATGTTGCTTCAGCTTTTCAAAGGCTTGGCGTGGCGCTAGTCTGAGGCCAGATCGATAGTACCCTTTGGTTGGAGCAGATCATGACGAAGCGCACATATTTTGCCCCCCGCGGCGGTCACCCGGGGCAGGAGCAGATGCTGACCAGTCAGGCCGTGTTCACCGAAGCCTATGCGTTTCTACCTGCAAGCACGATGCGCGATATCGTGACCAGCTTTTTGCCGTTCTGGGAGAAAACGCGCCTTTGGATCATTGCGCGGCCGATGACGGGGTTCGCCGAGACGTTTTCACAATACATCATGGAAGTGCAGCCCGGCGGCGGCAGCCAGCGTGCGGAGCTTGATAAAAACGCGCAGGGTGTTTTGTTTGTGGTTGAGGGCGAAATCACTGTTAGCTTCAAGGGCGAGAGCCATGTGCTAACAGAGGGCGGATATGCCTATCTGCCTGCGGGTATGGAGTGGACGCTGCTGAACAACGGCAAGGACACGGCCCGTTTTCATTGGGTGCGCAAAGCTTATGATGCGATAGATGGGCTGGATACGCCCGACCCGATCATCATTAACGAGAATGATATCGCGCCGACCGTCATGCCTGATACGAATGGCGGCTGGGCGACGACGCGGTTCGTCGACCCTGCCGATCTGCGCCACGATATGCATGTAACTATAGTTACGCTGATGCCCGGAAATGTGATTCCCTTCATGGAAACCCACGTGATGGAACACGGGCTTTATGTGCTGGAAGGCAAAGCTGCGTATAAATTGAATGCAGATTGGGTCGAAGTTGGCCCCGGCGATTTCATGTGGCTACGCGCTTTCTGCCCGCAAGCATGTTACGCGGGTGGGCCGGGACCTTTCCGATACTTGCTCTACAAAGATGTGAATCGTCACGCAAAACTCGGACTTTGATTATCGCCGTTGCGTAAGCATGCAATCGCCGCTCGCACGGCCTGCAATAATTAGAATCTCTTGCTATTTCGCCCGTTCGGGCCTATATGGGCATTGCGACGTTACCACTATCGACCCCACTGCTCCTTAATTCGGCTCAGTCTTCGATCTTGCACTGACTAGCCGACCTGCCGCATTCCGTGGGCAGTATATTAGGAGAATTACGATGGCTACTGGCACCGTAAAATGGTTTAACACTACAAAAGGCTTCGGCTTCATCGCGCCAGACGGCGGCAGCAAAGACGTGTTCGTACACATCTCTGCAGTTGAGCGTTCCGGCCTGACAGGTCTTGCCGACAACCAGAAAGTTACTTTCGACATCGAGCCCGGCCGTGATGGTCGTGAGGCAGCGATCAACATCGCACTGGCATAAGCCAGCGTCCCTATCGGGACTGTTTGAAAGTTAAGAGATTAGGGCGCTTCGGAAACGGAGCGCCCTTTTTGCAGTTTGGGTTAAGCAGCCTACACTTATTTCAGAATAGGCCGGGCCTATCGCGTATTTTTTAGCAGGAAGCTTTCTTGAAAAGCTCTCGCAACCCAGAACAGGGCGGGGAGGCTGGTAAGCAAACCAAGCCCGATCCCCATACCCCAGACAAGTATCGTCGATATGTCCATTTGATGTGTTCCGACCAACATGCCCAAAAAGCCAACTCCAGTTGGGAGAACCATCAAAAGACCTGTTGCAGTGCCGGGCATATAGCTTTGTGTTTTGAGGGTGAGAAAGAGATGTGGAACAATCGCGTTGACGATCATTGCCACTGAATAGCCTGCCAGAATAGGGATGCAAATTTTGGGATAAATGCCAAATGTGATCGCGATGCTCAGCCCAATTGCAACGAGAGATAAGGTGTAAGTCGCAAACCGGAATTCGAAAGCGATTAGCGGCTTTTTCCAATGTTTTGGTTCGTTGCTCCAGGCTGGCAGCCAAATGGCTTCTTCCAGATTGTGAAGGACGATTGCGCAACTAATAAGCCATGACATTTCCATGTGAGGGTTCAGGCTCCTATCAGTTGGCCCATGTTATCTGCGGGACTAATCCAAGTCGATTGGGATCGTTGATTGTAATTACCCAAGTGCGTCGACGAAATCAGATTGCTCGGCGACGGAAATCTGGGATCAGGACGTATTAACCTGTGCGTACGCCAATTTGATCGGAACTACGATGAAGTCTGTTTATTTTCTCGCCCTTGCGACCTGTCTTGCCACGCCTGCCTTTAGTGACGCCGCTGGTGATCGTTTGGCGGGCATTGCGCACTTCTTCGAGAACGCCCGCGTTCTTGCAGGGCCAAACATTGTGGATTGCAAGTTATCGAAGGGCACCCAAACGAAGTGCTTTGCAATCACGGTAAAGGCAGAGCCAAAAGACTACACGCCCGGGCCATGGTGTCCGACGTCGATCACTGACGGGCCTGACAAAAGCGGTGTCTGGTTGGAAGGGGGCGCTGTTCTGGATGTTGACGGCGATTTCATCACCAACCTTCCGACGCTTTACGGCGATGACACCTGGCAGTTGTTTGACCCGGCAACAGGCAAGGTGCGGGTAACAGACAGCAAAGCTGCATGCAAAGCGGCGGCGCGCCCCGATGTAGACCCTGCGTACAACAATTACTGTGTCGAATGTCTGCCCGAATACATGCCCGAGGATGCAAGCATCACCTATGTTATCCCGCTAGCGCCGCAACGCACATGGTTCACCAACCGCGCGCAACCCGCGGGCGTCGCCAACAACGGCGTACGTTTGGACGGACCCGCGCCAGTGGATGCAATTCTGGCCGCCCATACGATTGCGCCGTTCGATGATTGTGGCGGGCATGTGAACACCCATGTCGGCTATCATTATCACATCGCGACGGACTGTCTGAAGGTCGCACAGATTCGTGAAAATCACGCTGGCCAGATCGGAATTGCGATGGATGGCTTTGGCATTTTCACCCATCTGCTGGCCGATGGGACTGCCCCCGATGATCTGGACAAGTGCAATGGCCATGAAGCGGCAACTTTAGGCTATCACTATCACGCGGGCGCTGCTGGATCGAACGCGATCCTGTCGTGTTTGCGCGCCGAAACAGGCTGTGCCCTAGAAGATGGAAGCCAGACCTGCGATGCGACCGTGCGCCCCCCGCGCCCCTAGCCGAATATTAGGAAAGACACTGGGCGAGCAGGGCGTCCGTGTCTTTCTTTGCAACATCTTCAAGGCGCTCAAACTTTAGATGACGACGTTTCTTGCCAGATCCCTCCAGATGGTTGTTAGGATCACCAAGCGCGACCCCATCGGAAAATTCTAGCGAAACATGATCTTTGTATTGAAAAATTCCGCCGACGAATTTCTTGTCGCTTTCAGGATCAGGGCACATGACTTCGCCACCATATTTCGGAACGAAGCGGATATCGGGGGCCATGTTGTTGATGATAGTTTTCAAAACTGAAATGATGTTTTGCGCGGTAGATTGATCCATTTGGCATTCGTCCTTTTGAACCAGCTTAGCTATATCAAGCTAAAAAAGGCGCCCCAAAACGGAGCGCCTTTTCGTAGTTTTAGAGTAGCGACTTGGATTAGTCGTCAAGTTCTTCTGGCAGAACCAGATTCAGGATGATTGCCAAGCCAGCGGCAGGCAACAGGCCAGATGTCAGCAGGATCTGCAGTGTCTTTGGCATGTGCTGAAGCGCGGAAGGCTCAAGCTGAAGACCAAGACCGATAGACAGGGAGATCGCGAAGATCACCATGTTGCGGCGGTTCCAGTTGACGTCTGCAAGCATATTCACACCAGCCGCAGCAACCATGCCGAACATTACAATCACACCGCCGCCAAGGACGTTGATTGGAACCGTGCGGATGATCGCGCCGACCATTGGAATGAACCCACAGATAATCAGGAAGATCGCGCCGATGGTGACGACGTGACGGCTCATGATGCCTGTCATGGAAATCAGACCAACGTTCTGGCTGAAGGATGTGTTTGGCAGACCGCCAAACACGCCGGCAATCGCCGTGCCTAGACCATCAGCATAGGTTGCACCTGTGATCTCTGTATCTGTTGCTTCGCGGCCTGCACCGCCCTTGGTGATGCCGGAAACGTCGCCAACTGTTTCAATCGCTGAAATAACGGCCATGAAGCACATGCCGATGACGATCGCCATGTTGAATTCGAAACCCCATTTGAACGGTAGCGGCGCTGCAAACAGTGCTGCTTTACCAACATTGCCAAAGCTCACCTGGCCCATCAGGTAGGCCACAATGTAACCAACGATGATACCGATCAGAACGGCTGCAACAGACATCATGCCTTTAGTGAAGAACTTCAAAGCCAACGTGACAACGATCACAACAAGCGCAGGAAGCCACATCGCCATTGAGCCGAATTCGGGCTTGCCCATCAATGGAACGCCGCCAGCCGCGTATTGAATACCGACTTTCACAAGCGAAAGACCGATCATCAGAACGATCAAACCTGTAACGAGCGGTGGCAGGGCAAAACGGATCTTGCCGATGAAGGTGCCGAGGATCATGTGGAACAGGCCACCGATCATCACGCCTGTCATAAGGCCCGCAAGGCCCGCTGTGCCAAGACCTGCAACCGCTGGGATCATGACGGGTAGAAAGGCAAAGCTTGTTCCCTGAACGATGGGCAGTTTCGCACCCGCTGGACCGACGCCGATAGTCTGGATCAATGTCGCGATGCCCGCAAAGAGCATGGACATCTGGATCATATAGGTCATGTCCGGAAAGCCGAGCGCGCCTTGATCGGAGCCAAAGCCGATACCTGCCGCGCCGCAAACGATAATTGCGGGCGTTACGTTGGATACGAACATTGCCAGTACGTGCTGGATGCCCAGCGGAACCGCTTTCGCGAGTGGTGGTGTATAATTCGGATCGCGAAGCTGTTCCGCTGTCCCTAGTGAAGTATCAGCCATTGGTATTCTCCCCTTATAGCCGTGAGTGGTGGCCGCTTCTGCGTCGGCCGTATTTAGCCCCTTACCACAATATGTGGTGTTTGGAGCGAAAATTCTTCTAAATTGTTGCCATCGCCAATGCGGTCAACAACGGCGAATTGTCCTGAACCGCTAAGCGGCGTCAGAACGCCGTGCCATGTGCCTTTGTGAAAGTTGATGCCTTGGCCGGGTTCGGTCACAAAGGCGATGGGTGTTCCGGGTGTGCCATCCTCATCTGGTGCAACGATGACAAGAAAGCCATTTTCGCTCATCGGGATAAAGGCTTGCGAGCCGAGCGGATGGCGTTCGACAAGATTGAATTCGTAGGGCAGCGCGCGCAATTGGGCTTTGAAAAAGCTGATGCCAGCACGGCCCGTGCCAAAGTCCATTTGCGCGCGGTCATGATAACGACCACATTTGCCGAGGTTGATGATCGCGTCGGGATCGCCTGAACAATCAATCAAGTCGCCGAAGGGCGCGAAGGCCTCGGCGGTGATGGGTTGAAGGGCGATTTGCACGCTCATGGAAGGATATCCATCAGGCGGAAATCAGCGATGCGTTCGACCTGTTTGCAGGCTTCGGCGAATTCTGTGTCACGTGCATTGTTAATGCGGGTTTTAAAGGCGGCCAAGATGCTGGCTTTGTCATAATCGCGCACGGCGATGATGAAGGGAAAGCCGTGCTTGGCGACGTATTGGGTATTTAGTTCCGTGAATGCCACCTTTTCGTCGTCCGTCAGATGATCTAGGCCAGCCGCCGCCTGCTCGGCTGTGCTTTCGGCGGTCAGGCTTTTGGCCTGCGCCAGCTTGCCTGCAAGATCGGGGTGGGCGGTGAGAACACCAAGGCGTTGCTCTTCGCTGGCAGAGCGGAAGATACGGCAAAGCGCGTTGTGCAGGCCGACAGCTGTGTCATGCACAGGTCCAAGTTCCAGATCATACGCGCCGTCGGCGATCCACGGGGAGTGTTCGAAGATGGAGCCGTATTTAGCGACAAACATCTCGCGGTCCATGCGCGAGGGGCGTTCATAACGTACATGCGGGTTCTGAGCCGCCCAATGATCTGCGATCTGCTCGCGCGTGGCGAACCAGACGCCCTCGTGGCTGTTGGCGTATTCTAGGAAATGCTGAAGTGCCTGCGCACGGCCCGGGCGGCCCATCAGGCGGCAATGCAGACCTATAGACATCATGCGCCCGCCTTCAGCGTAAAGCACATCAAAACTGGCTTTGAGATATTCAAAGAAATGCGCGCCTGTGTTGAAGCCCTGCGGCGTGGCAAAGCGCATGTCGTTGGCGTCCATTGTATAGGGCACGACAAGCTGGTCGCGATCGCCGAACTCCATCCAATAAGGCACATCGTCCGCGATGGAATCGGCAACGTATTTGAACGTGCCGTTCTCGGCAGCAAGGCGCACGGTATTGTCAGAGCAACGGCCAATGTAGAGGCCAGCAGGCGCTTGTCCGACGACTTCGGTGTGCAGGCGGATCGCTTCGTCAAGATCGGCCTTTTCCACCTCTGGCGTGGCATCCTTATATTCGATCCACTTGAGCCCGTGGCTGGCGATTTCCCAGCCAGCCTCTTTCATCGCGCGCACCTGCGTTGGGGCGCGTGCCATCGCAGTTGCGACGCCGTAAACCGTAATCGGCGTATTTTCCAGAAGGCGGTGCAGGCGCCAGAACCCGGCCCGCGCGCCGTATTCGTAAATCGATTCCATGTTCCAATGGCGCTGGCCCGGCCAAGCGGCTGCGCCAACAATCTCGGACAGAAACGCTTCGGACGCGGCATCCCCGTGCAAGATGTTGTTTTCGCCGCCCTCTTCATAGTTCATCACAATTTGCACTGCGATCTTTGCGCCATTCGGCCAATTGGCCGCTGGCGGTGTCGCGCCGTAACCATGCATATCGCGGGGGTAACGTGTCATGGGGCCACTCTCCTTGGTTAGATTGTGATAAACCAGAAAATCGGAAGTTTCTTTCAAAAAAAAACGAATGCACTTTAGGGTCGATCAAACTACCATCGTCCTGCAAACAAGTGCATATTTTTCAGGCAATTTATGGAGAGTGCAATGGCCGGATATTTGACAACCCACGTTCTAGACACAGCACGCGGTTGCCCCGCTGCAGGGCTAGAGATCGAATTGTTCCGCATTGATGGCGAGACACGAACCAAGCTAAAATCAGTTGTCACCAATGATGATGGCCGCACCGATACGCAGATCCTGCCCGAAAGTGAATTCGAGCTGGGTGAATACGAGTTGGTCTTTAACTGCGGTGCCTATTTCGACGCCTGCGGCGTACCCGCCGAAGAACCACGATTTTTGAACGTGGTTCCTTTGCGTTTTGGCATGTCGGAGAAGGCGCACTATCACGTGCCGCTTTTGGTTTCGCCGTTCAGCTATTCGACCTACCGGGGGAGTTGAGGGGCGCTCTCGGTCTATTGCGACTTAGCATCCGAGAGCCCAAAACCACGTGCTTCACATCCAAGATCGGATTTCGATTTATCCGCAGCAAAAGCGTTTTTGGTTTCATCTGGAATTAGCGCGCCTCGGCCAAAAGCGTATGAAACCAGCTTTTTATTGATCTCTGCTTCAAAGCAACCGCTTACGCCGTCGACTTCTTTGCCCCCTGAAAAGGACGCTTCGACGACTTCAAAGCACAGATAGCGGCTCTGAATTTTTTCACATGCTCTTTCGTCGCTTTCGGTTTCGCCTTTTTTGTTCCCGCTCCACGCGGTTGTATAAATGCTGCCATTGGCGACATTCTTTGCTTTTCGCGTCGAACCCGTCTCTGAAGCTATGGCAACGCAATAGGCGTCGCCTTTGTTGATTATTCCAGCGCTGATGAAATTCTTGACCGGATTCTGGGCCAACAAAGGTATGCCACCCGTCGCACTTGCGATGGCGGTAAATATTGCATCAACTGCCAGGTCTCCCACGCCGCCATCCTTGCCTGCGCTGCACATAAATATGAATGTGACATTGTCGTCAGAATTAACGGCTACCACTTGGGTTTTTTCGCCGATCTCGTTTCCGGGCGGTCCGAGAGCCTCGGAAATCGTATCTTTTATTTGTTCCAATACCGTCTCAGCGGCACTCTGAAGAGGTAGGAAGAGCAGCGTTAGAACGCATAAAAGTCTCTTCATAATGTTCCCTGTTCTAAGTTCTTTTGAAGAAAGACAACTAGTCACAGCGTAAAAATCATAAACTTACTGAGATGATAGTCAGGCTTTCCCTGGTTTCAAAGCCCCTTCCATCCGTTCAATCATAAATTCCATGAACAGGCGTGCTTTCGGGTCCTGGTGACGTCGATGGGTATAAAGACAGGCCATTTGTACGGGAAGGGGGGGTGTCTGCGCGGCGACTTGTACCAAGGCGCCAGAGGCCAGATGGTCCGCAATCTCGAACACGGGGCGCAGGGCGATACCAGCGCCCTGGAGCGCCCAATCGGTCAGCACGTCGCTATCGTCGCTCTCAAATCGCCCCTGCACGTCGAACTTGCGGGGACCGTCGTCGGTGGAGAGTTCCCATTGAAATTCTGTCGCACCGGGGAAGCGCAGATTGAGGCAATTGTGTTTGCCGCGATCAATGTCTGCGCCGCTTTTGGGGTGGCCATGCTGCACAATGTAGGACGGGGCCGCACAGAGGATACGTTCGCAATCAGCGATCTTACGGATGCGCATGTTTGAATCTGCGGGGCGACCAAGAAAGAATGCGATGTCTAGGCCTTCGGCGGTAAGATCAATCTTGCGATCACTGAGGCGCAGGCGCACGTCTACAAGCGGGTATTCAGCGACAAAGCCCGGGACATTCGGCGCAATCAGGCGCCGTCCGACACCGAGCGGGGCCGCGACATGCAGCGTGCCACGCGGGTTTTCTGTAGCATCGCCAATGCCTGCTTCTGCGGCTTCGACGGCTTCCAGGACTGAGCATGCCCCAGTGTAAAAGATGCGCCCTTGTTCGGTCGGTGTCAGGCTGCGTGTGGTTCGTTGGAAAAGGCGCACGCCGAGGTGCGATTCAAGCTGTGAAATGCGCGCAGAGGTAACCGCGGGTGAAATTCGCTGATCGCGGGCGGCTGCGGACATGCTGCCCAATTCGTAGATGCGCACGAAGGTGCGGATGTTATCAAAATAGGACATTGTGCGGAATTTTTTGACACTCTTTGTTTAATGGCAATTATAGCGGAAGAATCCTCGAATGGGTAGGCTGCAACAAAACGAAAGAGGATACGCTGATGTATGATCTGGCAATTATGTGGGACTGGCTCGCATTTGTGGTGCGGTGGCTGCATGTCATCACGGCAATGGCTTGGATCGGGGCGTCGTTCTTCTTTATCGCGCTGGACCTTGGTTTGAAGAAAGCGCCCAACATGCCTGCGGGCGCGTCGGGTGAAGAATGGCAGGTCCATGGGGGCGGATTTTACCACATCCAGAAATATCTGGTCGCACCTGAAAACATGCCCGAACATCTGATCTGGCACAAATGGCAAAGCTATACGACATGGCTCTCGGGGGCGGCTTTGCTGATGATTGTTTATTGGGCGGGCGCGGAGTTGTTCCTGATTGATCCAGCCAAGGCCGATCTGTCTGCATGGCAGGCGATTGTTATTTCGGCTGGCTCGTTAACCATTGGCTGGATCGCCTATGATTTTCTGTGCAAGTCCAAGCTGGGTGAGACACCGACGTTGTTGATGGTTTTGCTCTTCGTGATCCTTGTCGTGATGTCCTACGGCTACAACGAGATATTCACGGGTCGTGCGGCTTTGCTTCACCTTGGCGCGTTTACGGCGACGATCATGACCGCGAACGTATTTTTCATCATCATGCCGAACCAGCGAATTGTTGTCGCTGACCTAATGGCGGGCCGCACACCTGATGCGAAGTACGGCAAGATCGCCAAGCTGCGCAGTACGCATAACAACTATCTGACACTGCCTGTGATCTTCCTGATGTTGTCCAATCACTATCCGCTTTCCTTCGGGACGCAGTATGCCTGGATTATTGCGTCATTGATCTTTCTGACGGGCGTCACCATTCGTCACTATTTCAACACGCTGCATTCAACGGGCAAGGGACCAAGCTGGACATGGGCGGTGACGGTGATCTTGATGATTATCATTGCCTGGCTTTCAACCGCCAACACATGGGAGCAGGATTACGACACGGCCGAGGCACAGCCGCTTTCAACGCATCAAGAAATGCTGGTGGCTTCGGCCGGCTTTGAGGAGGTTGAGGAAATCGTTCTTGGTCGCTGCTCTATGTGCCACGCGCGCGAACCTAGCTGGGACGGTATCCGCTGGGCCCCCAAAGGTGTATTTTTGGAAACGCGCTATGACATCGTGCGCGCCGCGCGCGAGGTCTATTTGCAAGCCGGGGTATCTCACGCGATGCCGCCAGCGAACATCACCGATATCTCTGAAGAAGACCGCGTGAAGATCGTGCGCTGGTTTAAGGGCGCAGGCAAGGTTGCGGCGGTCGAGGGCTAGGCGCTGACTTGGCAATTTGTGTTCACAAGTTGCAAGCCGCGTCGAGCCATACAGGGGCTATGAAAGCCTGTTGGTGAAAGACAATAAATCGCTGACGTTGGAAACGTTCCACTATCAAATGCACCATCGCTATTTCGAGCTGAACTTCGGCAATCTAGAAGTTCCGTGGGACAAATGGTTTGGCACTTTTCATGATGGAACGGTTGAGGCACATGAGCGCCTGACATCGCGGCGCGGCCGTTAGCCGGCAATCATCCTTTTCGCAGCTTGTTGAACCAGCCTTTCTTTGGCTTGTCCTCACTGGCATCTTCTTCATCCCCGTCAACAGGCGCGCCGACTGCGTCCTGAAATGAGGTAAAAAACTGATCGGCCATCTTCTTGGCAAAGCCGTCAATGATGCGGCTGCCAAGCTGGGCAAGCTTGCCGCCGACTTTCGCCTCTACATCGTAGTGCAAGATCGTTTGATCGCCGTCTTCTTCAAGGCGGACATTCGCACCGCCTTTGGCAAACCCAGCGGCACCACCTTTGCCTGCACCTGTTAACGTCAGGCTTTCGTTTTCGACCCTGTCGCTTAATTCAACAGCGCCTTTGAACGTTGCCTTTACAGGTCCGACCTTTTGCACGACGGTTGCTTCAAAGCCGGTTTCGGCAGAGCCACTCATGTCCTGACAACCGGGCACGCAAGCAGCGAGAACTTCAGGATCAAGCAACGCTGCGTAAACAGTCGCGCGATCTGCGTTGATAACTTTTGAATCGCTCAGGTTCATTT
>NZ_JBAUHO010000185.1:0-13417 GCF_049680325.1 Planktotalea sp. | reverse complement strand
GAAATATTCGCCCTCTCTGGCGGCGGGTGTTGTGTCGGCTTCGGGTACGCTGGGTATCTTGATCCCGCCGTCGATCATGTTGGTCATCATGGCGGATCAGATGGCGCTGTCTGTTGGCGATCTGTTTATGGCTGCGGTTTTCCCCGGCGTGATACTCGGGCTGCTATATCTGATCTATATCTTCATCATCGCCTTGGTGAAACGCGATGTGGCCCCCGTGCCATTGGGCGCAGTGCGTCCTGATTGGGCGGCAGTCAAGGATGTAGGCGTTGCTGTGCTGCCAACTCTGGCGCTGATCCTTGCCGTGCTCGGCTCGATCTTTGCAGGGTTCGCGACGCCGACAGAAGCTTCTGGCATCGGTGCGCTTGGTGCGACGCTGCTGGCCCTCGGGTATCGAAAGTTGACGTTTCAGAAGTTGAAGTACGTATTGATTTCAACCTTCAATACCACGGCGTACATCTTTGCCATCTTCCTTGGTGCGACGGTCTTCTCTTACGTGCTTCGTGAACTGGGTGGGGACGAGCTAATCGAACATATGATTGCTTCGACTGGTTTTGGTCCAACGGGCACTGTGGTCTTTATCTTGTTCATCGTCTTTCTTCTGGGCTTCGTACTTGATTGGATCGAGATTGCGCTGATCGTGCTTCCGCTGATGCGGCCGATCATCAACGGGTTGGGCATGGATATTCCAGGCTTTGGCGCGATTGATGAGCCTGCGCTGCTGTGGTTCGTGATCCTGGTCGCGGTGACTTTGCAAACCAGCTTCCTGACGCCGCCTGTGGGGTTTGCGCTCTTTTACCTGAAGGGTGTCTGCCCGCCAGAGATCAGCCTGATGCACATCTACAAAGGCATCATTCCCTTCGTGCTCTTGCAGCTGACAGGTCTGGCATTGGTCTTTGCATGGCCTGCATTGGCCACCTGGTTGCCCTCGGTCGCATATTAAGCAACTAAATACCTTGATAAGGAGTGATCCAATGACCGACCAGGAGCTTCTCAATGAACTAAGGTCCATCGTTGGGTCACGCCATTGCCTGACGGGCGCTAAGAAAACCGAGCGTTTCCGCAAGGGGTTTCGCTCGGGCGAGGGGGATGCGCTTTGCGTCATTCAACCCGCCACGGTGCTAGAGCAGTGGAGGGCGCTGCAAGCCTGCGTGAAAGCCGACAAGATCGTAATCATGCAAGCCGCCAACACGGGGCTGACCGAAGGTTCGACCCCCAATGGCACGTATGATCGCGGCGTTGTGCTTATCAACACCCGCCGCATGGATGCGATTCACACCGTAAAGGGCGGCGCACAAGTGGTGTCCTTGCCGGGGGCGACGCTCTTTGCATTGGAGAAATTACTTGCCCCTTTAAAGCGCCAGCCCCATTCGGTGATCGGTTCTAGCTGTATTGGGGCGTCAATTATTGGCGGCGTTTGCAACAATTCCGGCGGTTCGCTGATCGAGCGGGGCCCGAGCTACACAGAGCTAAGCGTTTTCGCGCAGATCACGGCGGATGGCCAGTTAGAGCTGGTGAACCACTTGGGGATCAATCTGGGCGATACCCCTGAAGAGATCCTGACGCGCTTGCATAGCGGCAGTTTCACAGATGCGGATCTGGAGCAAAGCAACAAACATGCGTCTGACACGGAATACGCCACGCGCGTGCGCGACGTTGATGCAGATACGCCTGCGCGCTTTAACGCGGACAAACGCCGTCTTTACGAAGCGGCGGGCTGCGCCGGCAAGCTGGCTGTGTTCGCGGTGCGCCTTGATACCTATCCGATGAACGAGGCCGAACAGGTCTTTTATATCGGCACAAATGATCCGCACGAGTTGACCGAACTGCGCCGCGCTATGCTGGCAGGGTTCAAGAGCTTGCCAGTTTCTGCCGAATACATGCAGCGCGAGATTTTCGATATCACAGAGGTCTATGGCAAAGACACGGTGATGATGATTGACTGGCTTGGCACGGACAAGCTGCCCGCATTCTTCGCACTAAAGGGAGCGGTGGATGCGCGGCTGAACAAATGGGCGCCGACGCGAGGGTTTACTGATAAATTCATGCAACTGTTTTCGCGGCTGACGCCTCCGGTTCTGCCCAAACGTATGAAAGAGTATCGTGACCGATACGAGCATCACCTGATCCTGAAGATGCGCGACGGGGGAATTGACGAGGCGCGCGCATGGTTGTCAGAGTATTTCGCTGATCGGGAGGGGGGCTTTTTCGAATGCACCGCTCGCGAAAGCAAGATTGCGGGTCTGCACCGCTTTGCCGCCGCTGGCGCGGCCATTCGGTATCAGAACATTCATCAAAGCGAAGTTGAAGACATTCTTGCCCTTGATATCGCGCTAAAAAGGAATGAGACGGCATGGCTTGAAGAGCTGCCAGCCCATATTTCGGACAAGCTGGTGCATCGGCTCTATTACGGCCACTTCATGTGCCACGTGCTGCATCAGGACTATATCGTGAAGAAAGGCGTCGATCCCAAGGCGCTCAAAGCAGAGATGCTTGCGATTCTAGATCAACGCGGTGCAGAGTATCCAGCAGAGCATAATGTCGGCCATCTTTATCCTGCCAAGCCTGATTTGGCGGATTTCTACAAGTCGGTTGATCCGACAAACAGTTTTAACCCGGGTATCGGCAAAACGTCGAAATGCAAACACTACGGTCGAGTAAGTTAGTTCAGCGTTAAACTAATTTGCTATGCATTGAGTGCATGGCGCTAGTCCGCAGCTAGGCTACCTAGGGTCAATACGAGGTGTTAGTGAGCGGTCAGAGACGAAAAGGGAGGGGCGTTCTCGGGGGGACTGGGAGCATGCCTACAAAAAAGATAGGAAGTCGTGCGCCCCAATGTCATATAGTTTGGTATTAAACTAACACTAGAGCGCGCTGAAAGATCAAGGGAAGAGGGACGCATGACCGACCACACACAAGACATCGACCCGATTGAATCACAGGAATGGCAAGACGCTATTTCTGACGTGATTGAACGGGACGGCGCGAACCGCGCGCATTATTTGCTGGACAAAGCTGTGCAGCAGGCGCGCGCCGCCGGTGCGCAATTGCCGTTTTCAGCAACAACTCCATACCAGAACACGATTCCCGTCGACGATGAAATCGACGTGCCAGGCGATCAGGAAATGGAATGGCGCATTCGCACGATCAATCGTTGGAATGCGATGGCGACCGTTGTGCGCCGTAACAAGGTGTCCAGTGAATACGGTGGTCACATTGCCTCTTTTGCGTCTTCTGCGGTGATGTACGACATCGGTCTGAACCACTTCTGGCGCAGCAAATCTGCGATCCACGGCGGCGATCTTGTGTTTTTCCAGGGTCACGTAATCCCCGGCATCTACGCGCGCTCCTTCATGGAAGGGCGCCTGACAGAAGAGCAGATGGAGAACTTCCGCTCCGAGGTGAATGGCGGCGGTCTGTCCTCATATCCGCACCCTTGGTTGATGCCGGATTACTGGCAGTTCCCGACGGTTTCCATGGGCCTTGGGCCATTGATGGCGATCTACCAAGCGCGCTTCATGAAATACATGCACAACCGTGGTCACATCGACATGGCCGACCGCAAGGTTTGGGTTTTCCTTGGTGACGGCGAGATGGACGAACCTGAATCGCGCGGCGCGATTGATCTGGCTGCGCGCGAGGGGCTCGACAACCTGATCTTCGTGGTTAACTGCAACTTGCAGCGCCTTGACGGTCCGGTGCGCGGCAACTCCAAGATCGTGCAAGAGCTTGAGGGTGGTTTCCGCGGCGCGGGCTGGAACGTGATTAAATTGCTTTGGGGCAAAGGCTGGGATGCCTTGCTTGAAACGGACACGACGGGCCGTTTGCGTCAGTTGATGGATGAAACGGTTGATGGTGACTATCAGACGTTCAAATCCAAGGACGGTGCCTACATCCGCAAGCATTTCTTCGGTAAATACCCTGAGACAGCGGCACTGGTTGAAGATTGGACAGACGAGCAAATCTGGGCGCTGCGCCGTGGTGGCCATGAGCCGAAGAAGGTTTACACCGCCTTCAAACGCGCGACCGAAACCAAAGGTCAGCCAACATGCCTGTTGATTAAAACCGTCAAAGGCTACGGCATGGGCACGGCGGGTGAGGGGCAGAATACCACGCACCAGCAAAAGAAAATGGCAGAAGATCAGCTTCGCGCGTTCCGTGATCGTTTTCAGATCCCGATCAGCGACGAAGACCTGCCAAAGGCGCCGTTTGTGTCGTTGAACAACCAGCAGAAAGCTTATCTGCTTGAGCGCCGCAAAGAGCTGGGCGGGGAATTCCCCAAACGCGAATGGCGCGATACACCCAAGCTGGAAATTCCGCCACTGTCCAAATTTGATGCGCAGCTGAAAAGCACGGGAGATCGTGAGATTTCCACGACGATGGCTTTTGTCCGCATCCTGACCACGCTGCTGCGTGACAAGAATATGGGCAAGAACGTCGTTCCAATTGTGCCGGACGAAAGCCGTACATTTGGTATGGAGGGTTTGTTCCGCTCGGTTGGAATCTACAATCCGAAGGGTCAGAACTATACGCCCGAGGACCGCGATCAGATGTCCTATTATAAAGAATCGACCGATGGTCAGGTTCTGCAAGAGGGCATCAACGAAGCGGGCGCGATGGCAGACTGGATTGCGGCGGCGACGTCTTATTCCAACCACGGCGTGCCGATGGTGCCGTTCTTCATCTACTATTCCATGTTTGGCTTCCAGCGGATCGGCGATCTGTGCTGGGCGGCTGGCGATAGCCGTGCGCGCGGCTTTATGCTGGGCGGAACAGCCGGGCGTACAACGCTGAACGGCGAAGGTTTGCAGCATGAAGATGGTCACAGCCATATCCTTGCAGGCACGATCCCGAACTGCATCACATATGATCCGACCTTTTCTTATGAGGTCGCGGTTCTGGTGCATCACGGTTTGCAGCGCATGTATGTGGATCAGGAAGACGTTTATTTCTACCTGACGCTGATGAACGAGAACTATGCGCATCCAGATATGCCAATGGGCGCGGAAGAAGGGATCATCAAAGGTCTTTACCGTTTCAGCAAAACGGCCAAGCCAGCGAAGAAGCATGTGAACCTGATGAGCTCTGGCACCATTCTTGTTCAGGCGATGGAAGCGGCCAAAATGCTGAAGGAAGACTTTGGTGTGACTTCTGACATCTGGTCCGCAACCAGCTTTAACGAGCTGGCGCGCGATGGTCAGGATGCGTTGCGCAACAACCGCCTGAACCCGCTCGCGGATGAGCAGGTTCCTTACGTAACCCAGGTGTTGAGCGGGGCGAAGGGCCCGGTGATCGCTGCGACGGATTACATGAAGAACTACGCCGAGCAAATCCGCGCCTTTGTGCCACAGAACTTTGTTGTGCTCGGAACGGATGGCTACGGACGCTCTGACAGCCGTGTGAACCTGCGCCGCTTCTTCGAAGTGGATGCAAATCACATTGCAGCAGCAGCGATGGTGCAGCTTTTCAAAGAGGGAGTCGTATCTGAGAAGGATCTCAAATCGGCGCTCGCGAAATATGACATTGACGGCGAAAAGCCGAACCCCCGTTTGGTTTAATTGGGGAAGGAGAGAATATCATGGCTATTGAAGTAACAGTCCCCGACATTGGCGATTTCACCGACATTCCAGTTGTAACCGTATTGGTCAGTGTAGGCGATACCGTCGCTGTTGAAGACCCCATCGTTGAATTGGAGTCCGACAAGGCGACGATGGAAGTTCCATCCTCTGCCGCCGGCGTGGTCAAAGAAATCAAAGTGAGCGAAGGCGACAAAGTGTCGATGGGATCGGTCGTTCTGATCCTTGAAGGTGAGGGTGCAGCAACTGCACCAGCAAAGGAAGCAGCTCCGGCGGCGACGGCCCCGGCTGCGGCTCCAGCAGCGGCAGAACCAGCAGCGGCACCTGTGACGGATGCCGGATTTGGCAAAGCACATGCCAGCCCTTCCGTTCGTGCCTTTGCTCGGACGTTGGATGTTGATCTGACAAAGGTGAACGGCACAGGCCGTAAAGGCCGCATTCTGCGCGAAGATATCACCAAGGCATTCAAATCCACTGCGGTCCCTGTCGCAGCTGGCGGCGCTTCGGGCGGCATGGGTATCCCGCCAATTCCAGTCGTCGATTTTTCCAAATTCGGTCCTGTGGAAGATGTGGAAATGCCCCGCATCAAGAAGCTGTCCGGCCCTGCGCTGCACCGCTCTTGGCTCAATATCCCGCACGTTACGCATAACGACGAAGCGGACATCACCGACCTTGATAAGTACCGCAAGGAAATGGACACGATGGCCAAGGACAACGGCTATCGCGTGACTTTGTTGTCCTTCGTGATAAAGGCCTCCGTCTCTGCGCTCAAGGAACACTGGGAGTTCAATTCCTCGATCCATCCTGATGGTGACAAGCTGATTAAGAAAGACTTCTACAATATCGGTTTTGCGGCGGATACGCCTGTGGGGTTGATGGTTCCCGTCATTAAGGACGCGGACAAAAAGGGTCTTGTCGAGATTTCCAAAGAGCTGATGAGCCTTTCCGCCGCTGCGCGTGAAGGCAAGCTCAAAGGGCCAGATATGCAGGGCGCGACCTTTACCATTTCGTCCCTTGGTGGCATCGGCGGCACGTCTTTCACACCTATCGTGAACGCACCTGAAGTGGCAATCCTTGGCCTGACACGGTCGAAAATGGCCCCTGTCTGGAACGGTGAGGAATTCGTTCCACGCCTGATGCAGCCGCTTTCATTGTCCTACGATCACCGCGCTGTCGATGGCGCTTTGGCAGCACGGTTCACCGTGACGCTGAAGAACCTGCTCGGCGATATGCGCAAGTTGATGTGGTAAGGAGAGCCATCATGGAAATCAAAGTACCTGATATCGGTGATTTCGACGCGGTTCCCGTCGTCGCAATCCTTGTCTCTGTCGGCGATACGGTGGCGGAAGAAGACCCGCTGATCGAACTTGAATCCGACAAAGCCACTATTGAAGTCCCAAGCCCCGTTGCGGGCGTCGTTAAAGAGATCAAAGTTGCCGAAGGCGACAAGGTTGGTGAAGGCGCTGTCATCATGATCTTTGAAGGCGCTGGCACCGAGGATGCCCCGAAAGCGGCTGAAGCCGCCGCCACACCTGCTGCGGCGGCACCTCAAGCGATTGCGGCGACTGGCACCGCCGGTGGTGCTGGTGATGTGCATGGCGAAGTTGTCGTGCTCGGCTCTGGCCCTGGTGGATATACAGCGGCGTTCCGCGCGGCTGATCTTGGCAAGTCTGTTGTTCTGATTGAGAAAAACCCTACTTTAGGCGGAGTTTGTCTGAACGTTGGCTGTATTCCGTCCAAAGCCCTGCTGCATGTCGCCAAGGTAATTACCGAGGCGGAAGACATGGGCGCGCATGGTGTGAGTTTTGCCAAGCCTAAGATTGATCTGGACGAGCTGCGCGCGTTTAAGGATGGCGTTGTGTCCCAGCTGACGGGTGGCCTTGATGGCCTCAGCAAAGCGCGCAAAGTTACGATCGTGCGCGGCACCGGAAAGTTCACAGGGCCCAACATGATTGAAGTCACGGGCGATGAGGGCACCAAGACTGTCAGTTTTGATAATTGCATCATTGCTGCTGGTTCCGAACCCGTGCATCTGCCCTTCCTTCCACATGACGACGAACGGGTTATCGACAGCACGGGCGCGTTGGAGTTGAAGGATATTCCCAAGCGTATGCTGGTTTTGGGCGGTGGTATCATCGGTCTGGAAATGGCCTGTGTTTATGATGCTTTGGGATCAAAAGTGACCATCGTCGAGTTGATGGATCAGATCATTCCAGGTGCTGACAAAGACATCGTCAAGCCTTTGCACAACCGCATTAAAGGGCGTTATGAGAACATTCTTCTCAAGACCAAAGTGACAGCGATGGAGGCCCAGAAGGGCGGCCTGAAAGTTACGTTCGAGGATGACAAGGGTGAGGTGACAACCGGCACCTTCGATAAAGTTCTTGTTGCTGTGGGTCGTACACCTAATGGCAAGAAGATCGACGCTGACAAAGCCGGTGTTGCGGTGGACGAGCGCGGCTTTATCGCTGTGGATAGTCAGCAACGCACCGGCGTGAACCACATCTTTGCGATTGGCGATCTGGTTGGACAGCCCATGCTTGCACACAAAGCCGTGCATGAGGGTAAAGTCGCCGCAGAAGTCTGCGCGGGTCACAAACGGCACTTTGATGCCAACCTCATTCCTTCGGTTGCTTACACCGATCCCGAGGTTGCCTGGTGCGGCGTGACGGAAACCGAAGCAAAGGCCAAAGGTATCAAGTTCGAAAAGGGCGTTTTCCCTTGGGCTGCGTCCGGCAAGGCTTTGTCCAACGGGCGTTCGGAAGGGATGACCAAGCTTTTGTTCAACCCAGACGATCAACGCGTGATCGGGGGCTGTATCGTTGGCACCAATGCGGGTGATTTGATTGCCGAAGTCGCGCTTGCGATCGAGATTGGCGCGGATGCGGTGGACCTGGGTCACACCATTCACCCGCACCCTACGCTATCCGAGACGGTCAACTTTGCGGCGGAAATGTTTGAGGGCACAATTACCGATCTCATGCCGCCGAAAAAGAAAAAGCACTAAGTTGCAACCAGGCTGAATTTCAGGTGCCCGCATTGTGATGATGCGGGCACTTTTTTTGTGCGTCGATCATGGTCTTTTGTTCTATCGTGATGTCGGCTTCGGTATCTCGTTGATGATGGATTTGTTTGCCTTCATATCTTTTTTATTTGGCTGGGGGGCCTTTTTATGATTGCTTTATTGTTGATACCGCTTGCGTTGGCATTTGCCTTTTCCGGCTTTTTTGATGATGAGATTGAACGGATCGCAGAAGAAAACGGGCTTGATGGATTTGATCCGGATGAACCTTCGATCTACGACAATAGCGAAGTCACTTTTGGCACTAACACACCTGACACGTTGACAGGAACAAGTGGCGATGACGCAATCTTTGCGTTGGGGCAGGCTGACGTTGTGCGCGCACTGGGCGGCGATGATCTTGTTGAAGCAGGTACCAATAATGACACGGTTTATGGCGGCCCAGGCGATGACCTGATCGGGGGCGGCACGGGCTTTGATGTGCTTTATGGCGACGACGGCGACGACGCCTTGCTTGGCAATGGCGGGGACGATTTGTTGATCGGGCGCGCTGGCGAAGATCTGTTGATTGGCGGGGGCGGCGCCGACAGCCTGAACGGTGGTCCCGGTGACGATCTATTGGTCAGCGGATATGTAGAGATTGGCGATGAAGGCGAGCAGGACGTAAGTGCATCAGCGCTTGCTGCAGTTGCGGCCTACACAGACGGATCGCTAGAGGATGTTGATTTTGCCGCACTGGAAGACGCAGGCGCGCTGAATGGTGTGGACACGTCATTTCTGACGCAAGCGCTTGAACCTTCGCAAGGCGGTGATTTGCGCGGCGGCGATGGTGATGATGTGCTGGTGCTTGGCGGCGGCGACACGGCTTCGGGCGGAGCAGGGCAGGACCTGTTTGTGCTGAATGAGGATATGGTTGACGAGACTACTGTTGTGATTACCGACTTCAGTCTTGTTGAGGATATCATTGCACTTGAGTTTGAAGGACCGGACGAGCCAGACATTCAGGTGCTGGATCGTGACGAGGATGCAGTGATCTTTATTGGTGCCGAAGTTATCGCACGTATAGAGGGCGCGGCAGGGCTGACAACGGCCAACCTGCGACTTGTACAAGCCAGTGCGTAGAAGATTACTTTTGACAAAATGAGCGATTTGTTCTCAAACTACCATATTTAGATTTCATATTTATGGGAGAGCTACATGCTGCGTAGTTTTTTAGTCGTATTCACTTTGGTTCTGTGCACGCCAATCATGGTTTCAGCGGCGTCTTTGGTGGCCAAGGTTGATGTGTCCAGCCAAACGATGACAGTTATTCGCAATGGCGAGGTGATCTATAGCTGGCCTGTTTCAACCGCACGCAAAGGCAAAGTAACGCCGCGCGGAACCTATTCGCCGCAAAGCCTGTCGCGATATCACAAATCGAGCCTCTACAATAATGCGCCAATGCCTTATTCTATTTTCTTTCGCGGCAATTACGCGGTGCATGGTACAAATCAGGTAAGCCGCTTGGGACGCCCTGCTTCTGCGGGTTGTGTCAGGCTTCGTACAGAGAACGCGGCAAAGCTTTTCGCCCTCGTTCAAAAGCACGGTTTCAAGAATACACGCATTGTCGTTCAGAACTGAACTGGTAGGGCGCTAGCCGTAAACTGCGCCCCAGCGTTCGATCAGTTTTTGCTGCAAGGCTTTTGCGCGCCTGTTCCAGTCTTGCCCGCCGCGAGGCGCTTCTTTGTCCGCTTCCTTGATCCCGCGGCGGCGGTTGGTGTCGGCGCAAATCATTGAAAAGGCAAGCTGTTTGCCATCTGGCGCGGTCATGTACCCGCTGAGCGCGCTAACAAAATTTAGCGTGCCGGTTTTCGCATGAACCTTGATCGGATGATCCTTGAGCACCTTTCGTTTTTCATCCCGCATCGCGATTGGTTTGAGCAATTGCGCAAAGCCTGCGCGCGAGCGCGCGACAAGCATTGCATTGACCATGCCTTGCGCGGTGACCTTGCTTGCATCGCTAAGGCCAGAATGATCTGCAAAGCTGGCGTTACCCATCTTCAGCGCGCTGTTGGCCCATTTACTCATCGCGCTTGCTGAGGCTTTGAGCGAGCTGGCTTGGCCACCGCGTTTACGGGTAGCGGTCAGTCCTACGACTTCTGCCGTCAGGTTAGTCGAATATTTGAGCATATCCCGCAGGATATTGCTAAGCGGGACACTGGTATGGGTGACAAGGGCGCGCGCGCTTGGTGCTCTTGTTGAGCGCTGCGGTGATTTCAGGACGATGCCTTGTGCCCGCGCAAAGGTCTGGAACACGTCGGCGGCATAAAGCCCTGGTTTGCGCACAGGCAACCAACGTGATCCACTTTTGCCAAGTGCGCTGCGGGCAACGGACCATTGATCAAACTTGCCAGCGTCTTTGTAACTGTAAACGGGCAAATCCCGCGCTGCGATTTGCATCTTGGAGATATAGACGTCTGGTCGATACTTGTTAGAACGCGCATCCATTGAAACCGAATAGCCGTTCCCGGTTCTGCGCCATTCAAAATGCACGCGGTTGAAATTCAGGTTCAAGCCGGAAAGCGCTGGGTTATAGCTGACGTGGTCCGGCTGGGATTTATCAATCTCCCGGAATTCAGGCAGAGCGTTGTCGACATAGTAGAATTGTCCGCGTACCTCGCGGATGCCGAGCGCTTTTAACTGAGCGGCCATGCTGGCGAGCGCGTTGGTGTCCAGCGTCGGATCACCACCGCCAATCAGGAACAAGTCACCCGAGACAACACCGCCAGCAATAGAGCCATTCGTACTTAAACGCGTTGCGAACCTGTAGTTCGCGCCAAGCGTGTCTAATGCATAGAGCGCGGTTATCGCCTTTGCTGTGCTTGCGGGGGGCAGGCCCATTGCAGCATTGTTCGTTTCCAGCAATTTGCCTGTGCGCAGATCCGCGACGGCAAATCCTACAGCGCCGCCAAGCTGCGCTGCATTAATGATCGCCTTTGATGATGCGGCCCGTACAGGTGCCGCAGCGGCGACAGAGGTGCCTCCACGGGCAGTGGGGCGAAGCGATGTCAGGGGGGCATTCGCAAATGCGACATGACCGACTGACGCAGAGGCGGCAGCGGTCAGGAAAAAACGTCGTGTTAATAAATTGGTCATATAAACGTTAATGCAAATTGTTTGGGTCTAAACAAGGCCAGATGGGCGCGTCACTTGGGCTTTTTACGGCAAATTGATGACTTGTATCGCCTGCGCCTCGTCGATTTAAGTCTGTCTACCACAGTTTGACTGTTTCAGGCGCACATTATGTTCAAAGCCCTCCTTATCATGCTTGTCGCGATGAGCTTTATTCCCGCTGGCGATGCGGCTAGCAAAATATTGACCTCGCAGCTTGGTGTTGCACCTGTTTTCGTGGTTTGGACACGGTTTTTAATCGGTGGGTTGGCGCTACTTCCGTTCACATGGCGCGCGGGGGTCAGCGTCTGGCGTGACTGGCGCGTGTGGGTTCGAGCTGGGATAATTGGGCTTGGTATCAGCTGCATAACTCGTGCGTTAAGCATGGCCCCGATAGCGGACGTTTTTGGCGCGTTCTTTATTGCCCCGATCATCAGCTATGTTTTATCGGTCTGGCTGCTGAAGGAACGCGCGAGCGTTGTCCAAGCAAGTTTGGTCGTGATCGGCTTTGTCGGCGTATTGCTTATCGTAAGGCCGGGGTTCGAGGCATCGCCGGGCCTTGGCTGGGCGGTTCTTGCAGGCTGTTGTTATGGCAGCTTTCTAACCTTGTCGCGCTGGCTGGCAGGGCAGGTCGCGCTAGGTGGCCTGATGTTTACACAAATGTTTGGCGCAGCTGCGTTGACGACGCCATTTGTTTTCGGGCAATTCCCTGAATTCACGCCGCAAATTGCGGCCCTTACGCTGTGCAGCGCTGCTGGCTCGATGATTGGCAACGTCTTGATGCTGTTTGCTTATCGCATGCAGGAGGCATCGAAACTTGCGCCTTTTGTCTACTTCCAGCTTATTTCAGCGGTGGCATTTGGCTGGCTCGTTTTCGGGGAGTTCCCAACCCTGCTAACGGTTGTTGGTATGGCGCTTATCATAGGCGCGGGCATTGCGGTTGCTGCGCTTCAGTTAAGACGGCCAGTCACCGCGCGCGCGTAGCTCGCTAGAGGAAATATCCCGCATCGGGACATTGATGAAGGCCCATGCCGGGGCGTTTGCGTTGGCAAGCAAACGTGCTTGGCGGCCTTTCAACAAAGCGTGACGGTAGATCTGCGCGGCGGGGGCCGTGCGCCCTTCAATACGCTCGCCCGGACGGGCAAGAACACCGACGGGAACAGTTTGAATGATCTGTTCCCAATCCTTCCACAAATGGAACTGAGCAAGATTGTCCGCCCCCATTAGCCATGTGAAGCGGGCGAAGGGAAAACGTTCGCGCAGGCCGCGTAGAGTTTCGGCGGTATAGCGCGTTTGTAGCTCTTCCTCGATGTCGGAAATATGCACGCGCGGGTGCTGCATAACATCGCGTGCGCGTTCCATGCGCCGCGCCATCGGGGCGGGGCCGTGTGCCTTTAACGGATTGCCGGGCGAGACGAGCCACCAGACCTCATCCAGATCGAAACGCTTCAGCGCTTCAAGCGTGATATGAACATGGCCTTGGTGGGCCGGATCGAATGATCCACCAAGAAGGCCAATGCGTCTTGCGCGTGTGGTAAGGGCTGTGGGTGTCATACATTGCCTTTAGCGGGCAGGGCGTGCACGCGCAATCAAATGCCCAATCCAATTGCGCCGCGCCGCGCATCGCACTATGTGGATGCAAACTGAATTCAGCGTGAGGAGCGACCCC
>NZ_JBAUHO010000184.1:0-2585 GCF_049680325.1 Planktotalea sp. | reverse complement strand
CGGCCACACGGCGTGCAGCGGCATGGGCCAATTCGTTCGGTTTGCCTACAACGAAAGTATCAAAGGAAAACCGACGCTCCAGCGGCGCCGTATAAGTCGATGCAGCTTTGGGTGCAGACGGGCGGCTGGCGGCAATTGCGTCTGTCTGACGAGTCACCGGCTTTGAGGCTTTTTCAGCCACTTCAAAATTCAGGCGCGCAAGCGAGCGGTCAAAGGCTTTCATCTCATGCAAGATAAGATCGGCAAAGTTCTGGCTGACGTAATTGCCAAAAAATGTGGTTGGAACATGTACGGTTGCGATGCCGGAATCGGATGGTCCCAAAACCAAAGGATCAATCCATGTTGTGTAGTTGTTTTGCCCGACCGTCTTAAGAAGTCGTTGCTTAACGTTGCCCCATTCGTCCCGTGTCATTCTTTACCTACCACATTCCATCTATGCCGCACCCTGCGGCAACTATTCGTTCAGGCCAAAAGACAAAAAAAGGCCTGTCCGGTCCCATCGGAAACCGGCCCTGTCCATCGGACTGTTAGTGTGGCGCGCGCGATCTAAGGGAGCAAACTTGCACCTATAGATACGAACGCAACCGTTCTTAAAACGTGACAGGCAAATGTGCTGGCAGCAGCATCTGCAACCTTCCGACGGGCCCATTCAGGCCTTGGAAGAAACTCGAAAATACATCAGCTACCTCTAGCAAAATAGCATCAGGTCTTCGGGTCTGTCCCCCCGCGAAGTGACTCGCATGTTCTAACTACCAAGGGGGAACCGTGTGGTTCAACAGAACATATTTGTTGACTCTGTGTTTGCTCAAAAAGAATCTCACAGCACCGTGAAAGAGGGCGCTAAAACAACACAGGCGCCACCAATGGTGACGCCTGCATAAAAACTTCTTGGTCAGATTCTTTAGGCGATTGCTTTGACCCGTGCGGCCAGACGCGACATTTTGCGCGACGCTGTGTTCTTGTGGTATACGCCTTTTGTAACGCCGCGCATCAGCTCTGGCTGTGCTGCGCGCAGTGCGGCTACTGCATCGTCTTTCACACCGGATTCGATGGCTTCTTCAACCTTGCGGATGAATGTACGGATACGCGAACGGCGTGCTTTGTTGATCGCAAAACGCTTTTCGTTCTGACGTGCGCGTTTCTTTGCTTGTGGTGTATTGGCCATGAGGATCATCCTATCAAAATATATCGTGTCAATGCGTACAACTGCTCCCGCAAGGGAGGACACCGATAGGTGATTCTAGCCTGAGCGGGCTGCACGCGCATGTATGAGGCGGGCTATAGCGGGAATTCGGTGTGGTTGTAAAGGCGGGTCTGTTTCAACGCATACCTGTCGGAGGTTAACCGTCTCGGCCCGGCTCGTTTGGATTGCTGGAAAACAGCGCGATCTTGTTGCCTTGAGGATCGCGAAGATAGCTGACGTTAAAATGAGGTCCATATGATTCACGGAAACCCGGTTGGCCTTCGTCAGAGCCGCCCGCCGCAAGGGCCGTTGCATGCAGCGCACGCACCTGGCCTTGGCTGCTTGCCTCAAACGCAATCATTGCGCCGTTTCCGGCAGAGGCCGGATTGCCGTTAAAGGTTGGTTTGACATAGAAATCCGGAAAAACCGGCTTTTGCCCCGCAGGTACAGGCAACGCATAGCTCAGGCCTTCGGGGCCTTCGTCCAGTATGTAGTCAAGCGGCAAAAGAAATGCAGAGTAGAACCGTTTTGCCTGTCCGATGTCATCGGCGCCAACTGTGACATAGGCTATCATGCGATATCACCTTAACGGTCGCGGAACTGCGCTTCGCGCTTCTCCAGAAACGCGCCCATGCCCTCGGCCTGATCTTCGGTCGCAAACATTGCGTGGAACATGCGGCGTTCAAACAGCAGACCTTCGCGCAGCGGCACTTCATAGGCGCGGTTCACGGCCTCTTTCACGACCATCACGGAAATCATGGACTTCTCGGCTATTTTGCCGGCAGCACCCAGCGCCTCTTCCATCAGCTTTTTCACAGGCACAACGCGGGAGGCGAGACCGGAGCGCTCTGCCTCGTCTGCGTCCATGAAACGACCCGTCAGGTTCATATCCATCGCTTTGGATTTCCCCACAATGCGCGTCAGACGCTGTGTTCCGCCGATACCGGCTACAACACCAAGGTTGATCTCGGGCTGGCCAAATTTCGCAGTCTCCGAGCAGATGATAAAGTCGCACATCATGGCAAGCTCACAACCGCCGCCCAGCGCGTAACCGGATACAGCAGCAATAATCGGTTTGCGAATCCGCATGATCTGGTCTGTTTGGGCGGTGAACAGATCACCCGCGAATGCGTCGACGAACGTTTTGTCCTTCATCATCGCAATATCAGCACCGGCAGCAAATGCCTTTTCTGAGCCTGTAATCACGATGCAACGCACCTTTTCATTATCCTGACAGGATTGAAGGCAATCAGCCAATTCAGTCAACAGCTGGTCATTCAGCGCATTCAACGCATCAGGCCGGTTCAGCGTTACCGTTGCCACATGGTTTTCGACGTTGAGGATGATCGTTTCGTAAGCCATTTGTGCGGCCCTTTGCTGTTGTTCAGACGTGCTTGCATAC
>NZ_JBAUHO010000183.1:0-4258 GCF_049680325.1 Planktotalea sp. | reverse complement strand
ATCGCATTCTTTTACCTGGACACCGCGTTTGGGTTGGAACCCATCGGCGTGTTGAAGACACTCGCGGCCAAGGAAGGCTTCGACCTCCAATTGTTCCCGAACCCGCTGCCTGGTAACAATCAGTCAGGGGCGTGGTCCCAGATCCGCCGCCTCAACCCCGATTGGGTCATCAGCTGGAATCTGGGCAACATGCACGTTGTTGCCTCGCGCGAAATGAAACGCAACGCCATGCCGAAGGACAAGTACATCGCCGTCAATTGGTTCAACGAAGTGGACATCGCGAACATTGGCGCCGACGCAGCCAAGGGCATCAAGCGCGGCACTAATGTGGTGGGCGGTCAGGAGCACCCGCTGATCCAGCAGATCCTGAAGGATCTGTATGACAAGGGAAAGGGCAACGGCGACCGCAAGCATACCAATGACATCTTCTACAACACTGGGCTGGCCACCTACGCTCCTGTTTTCGAAGGCGCGCGTCTGGCAATCAAGCAGTATGGCTGGCCTCTGACATCCGACAAGATGAAGCGCGGGCTGGAGAGCCTGCGCAACTTCGACGCTAACGGCCTCATCGCCCCTGTAACTGTGACGGCCAAGGACCATGGCGGCGGCGGCAAGACGCGCATCGACATGTGGGATGGCGCGAAGTGGGTGCCAGAGACTGGCTGGTTCTCCGCATACGACGATGTAGTCCAGGAAAGCGCCAAGAAGGAATCGGCGGAGTTCGCCAAGTCGAAGCAGTAGCGATACGCCTCGGTCAGGCCTAGGGCACGACTGTACGGCGTGCCTTCTACAGACTGCATTTCACCCCGTACTAACTAAACAGGAAACATCATCATGAAAATCAAACAGCTTTCCATTCTTGCTGGCCTGGGATTGGCGCTGGCCGGTCTGCAGTCCGCGCAGGCGCAGGCACCAGCCCAGCCCGTCAAATTCGCGCTTTGTTATGACCTGAGTAAATCCTACGGCTTTGTGACGCCACAAATTGCCCAGGCGGCGAATGACTATGCCAAGATATTGAATCAGAAAGGCGGCATTGAAGGCCACCCCATCGAGATACTGGTTCAAGACCATGGCAACGAGCCGCAGCGTGGCATTGAGTGCTACGAAAAGATGAAACGCGAAGGCGCCGTTGCCTTTGATTTCCTGTCCACGCCGGTTTCCCGCGCCGTTCTGCCGCGCGCCATGGCGGATGGCAATGTGATGGTGCAATCCTTTGTAGGTCGTGGCGATGCGGTCGATGGTGATGTGTTCAAGTGGATTTTCCCCATTGGGCCCACCTACTGGGGTCAAATGGCCAACAATATCCACTACATCAAAACCAAGTCCAACAACAACCTCAAGGGCGTGAAGATTTCGTTCATCTACCCCGACTATCCGTTCGGGCAGGAACCGATCGGCGTGTTGAAGACACTTGCGGCCAAAGAGGGCTTTGACCTGCAGTTGGTTCCCAACCCGATGCCGGGCAATGACCAGGCCGCCGCTTGGTCCCAGATCCGCCGCAACAACCCCGACTGGGTGATCAGCTGGAACCTGGCCGGCATGCACGTCGTCGCCTCGCGCGAAATGAAGCGCAACGGCATCCCGATGGACAAGTACATTTCCGTCAATTGGCTCAACGAAGTTGACCTTGCCAACATTGGTCTGGAAAACGCAAAAGGCCTCAAGCGCGGCACCAACGTGACGGGTGGACAGAGCCACCCGCTGATGCAGCAGATCATCAAGGACCTGTATGAGAAAAACAAGGGCAGCGGTGACCGCAAGCATCTCAACGATGTTTACTACAACACCGGTCTGGCCATCTATGCCAGCGTTTTCGAAGGCGCTCGCCTAGCCATCAAACAAAGTGGCTGGCCCCTCAACCCTGACAAAATGAAGCGCGGACTGGAAAGCTTGAAAAACTTTGATGCCGAAGGCCTGATCGCCCCCGTGACGGTGACCGCCAAAGACCATGGCGGCGGCGGCAAAACCCGCATCGACATGTGGGACGGCGCCAAGTGGGTGCCCCAGACTGACTGGTTCTCGGCGTATGACGACGTGGTCCAGGACATCGTGAAGAAAGAATCTGGCGAGTTCGCCAAGAACAAACAGTAATTGCCTTCCCTTGGGATGGATCACGGTCAGACGCGTTGCGCACTGATAGTGAACCATCCCATCTTGTTTCTCGGATTTTCATCCCTCTCTTGAATCGACAGGTGGCAGCCTATGCCACAGTGGATTGCAGTGGTAGCTGCCAGGCGCACCATCCAACACAGGAAATCTCGCCCACCATCTAACTAGCGTTAGATAGTTATAATTTCATCCTCACCAATGTGGCGCCTTAAGCGCAAGGAGCAATCAGTATGGATCTCGTACTAAAAGGAAAATCGGTCATCGTCACGGGTGGCGGCTCGAACATTGGCCGCGGCATCGTGCTCGGCTTCGCCGCGGAAGGCGCCAACATCACCATCGGCGACATCGACGAAAGTCAGGCGCAAAAGACGGCAGAACTCGCGCTGGCGAGCGGCGCGGCGTCGGCGCAGGTTGTCAAGACCGATGTCACCCAACTTGACCAGGTGCAAGCCATGTTCAAGGCAGCCTCGGACAAGTTCGGCGGCGTCGATGTCCTCGTCAACAACGTCGGCTGGGACCAGTTGATGTTCTTCACGCAGACGACCCCCGATCTGTGGCAAAAGATCATCAACATCAACTACCTCGGCGTTCTCAACTGCACCAAGACCGCGCTTGAAGTCATGGTTCCTCGCAGCGCCGGCTCAATCGTCTCCATCAGCTCTGATGCCAGTCGGCAAGGTGAGCCACGTGAAGCGGTGTATGGCGGCGTCAAGGCTGCCATCAACAGTTTCATGAAAACGATCGCCAAGGAAAACGGGCGTTACGGCATCCGCTGCAACGTGGTATGCCCCGGCGTCACTATCCCCAGTACCACCGACGAAGTGGGCGGAAGCAGCATGTGGATTGATGCCGACAGTATGTTCACGCCGGAGCAACTGGAAAAAGTCGCCAAGGCGCTGCCGTTGCGCAAGGTGGGACGGCCGCAGGATATTGCCAATGCCGTCGTCTTCCTGTCTTCAGCGAAGGCTGCGGGCCATGTCACCGGGCAGGTTCTTTCAGTGTCTGGTGGTTACAGCATGATTGGGTAAACGCCCGGGCACGGTCGAAAGACATGCGGCATTGAAACAACAGACAAAAAGGAAACCCCATGGAATTCAAGGACATCCTCTACGAAGAACTCGACTCGGTGGCCTACATCGCGATCAACCGCCCCGAAGTGATGAATGCGTTTCGCGGCCAGACCGTCGAGGAACTGCTGCAGGCATTCATGAAAGCAGGCTGGGACAAGCGAATCGCCGCCATTGTGCTCACCGGGACGGGTGACCGTGCTTTCTGCACCGGCGGCGATCAGTCGGCTCATGCCGGCCAGTATGACGGCCGGGGCACCATCGGTATCCCGGTGGAAGAGTTTCACAGCGCCATTCGTGACGTGCCCAAGCCCGTGATCGCCCGCGTGCAGGGTTACGCCATTGGCGGCGGCAATGTCCTGGCCACCTTGTGCGACATGACCATTGCCTCGGAAAAGGCCGTGTTTGGCCAAGTCGGCCCGAAAGTAGGCTCGGTCGACCCTGGCTGGGGCACGGCTTACCTGAGCCATGTGGTTGGCGAAAAGAAAGCCCGCGAGATCTGGTACATGTGCCGCCGCTACAGTGCACAGGAGGCCTTGGCCATGGGTCTGTGCAACACCGTCGTGCCCCACGACCACCTCGACGCCGAAGTCGCCCGCTGGTGCAAGGAAATTGTCGAAAAAAGTCCGACGGCTCTGGCGATCGCGAAACGTTCGTTCAATGCATCCACCGAGCACATTCGCGGGATCGGCAGCCTGGGACTTCAAGCGCTGAGCCTGTACTACGACACGGCAGAGTCCAAAGAAGGCGTGAGCGCTTTCCTGGAAAAACGCCGGCCTGATTTCAGGCAGTGGACCAACGGGAGCAAGTGAGCAACCCCTTGCGACGCGCCAATGCACGAGTCTGCCCCTTCGACCAAAGCCAAGTTTGATACGATTTGCTTTTTTTTGGATCTAACTAACGGTCAATATGAAGCCAAGTACAGAAGCAAAGCTCAGCAAAGATAACGCAGATGGCCCCGCTACACGTGAACGGGTGCTGCTCGAAGCTGCACGGCTGTTCAGGCATCATGGCTATGCGGCAACTACTTTGCGCGAGGTTGCGGATGCTGCCGGCGTCAAAGCCGGCAGCATCTACTATCA
>NZ_JBAUHO010000182.1:0-4295 GCF_049680325.1 Planktotalea sp. | reverse complement strand
CAACAGACGCTTGGTCTGGGCAACAATGACATTTGTGTCTGTGCCGACCAAGCGCACGGTGCCCGCAGCAACCGCTTCGGGACGCTCGGTCGTGTCACGCATGACCAGAACCGGTTTACCCAAGGATGGCGCTTCTTCCTGAATACCGCCAGAATCGGTTAGAATGAGGCAGGAGCGCGTCATCAAATAGACAAAGGGCAGATAGTCCAGCGGTTCAATCAAGTGGATGTTATCAATGTCGGCCAAAAGCCGGTTCACCGGCTCTTGCACGTTGGGATTCAAATGTACCGGATATACGATCAGAACATCGGGATGGGATTTACAAATCTGTGCAAGCGCTGCGCAAATCTGCTCAAAACCGCCACCGAAACTTTCACGCCTGTGGCCGGTAACCAAAATCATCCGCTTGTTCGGATCCAAAAAAGTGAACTGCGCCGCCATCTGCGCCTGCAACGCCGCATCAGTCTCAAGGCGCTTCTGAACGCTCAGCAAAGCATCCACCACGGTATTGCCGGTCACATGGATATGTTCCGGTGCAACATTCTCAGCTAACAGGTTCTCACGTGCCTTCGAAGTAGGGGCAAAATGGAAAGTACTAAGCGCACCTGTCAATTTGCGGTTGCCCTCTTCGGGCCAAGGGGAATAAATATTGCCAGTGCGCAAACCAGCCTCTACATGCCCGACAGGAATTTGCGCATAATACCCAGCAAGCGTGGCCGCAAAGGTTGTGGCCGTATCTCCATGCACGAGGATCACGTCGGGTTTTCTAGCCTCTAATATCGGCTGCAATCCGGTCAGGATTTTCGATGTGATATGATGCAAGCTTTGGCCAGGGCTCATAATGTCAAGATCATGATCGGGCACCAGCCCGAACAGATTCAACACTTGATCAAGCATTTGGCGGTGTTGCGCAGTGATGCATAAAACGGATTCAAAACGATCATCACGTTGCAAGGATGTAACCAACGGCGCCATTTTTATAGCTTCCGGGCGCGTTCCGAAAACGGAGAGTATTGTTTGAGCCATTTCTAAAACTATGCCTGACGAGAAAGAGAAGAGGTGACAGCTAAATTCCATTTCGCAAGAAGCTTAATAAACACGATTTGACATGCCATCCACTCAAAGTTAGAGGAGCCTAGACTACGAGGGTTGTATGGGAATTCCGTCTGGAAATTACAACCCGATTTATATGTGAGCCATGATCAAGCCACTCCTTAGCAGAACTACGCTGGTTAGATCATACGGGAAGCACACTAGCGTGCTGTGAATCAAGCACGTGATAGCCATCAACACGTACACTAATCAAAGTGCGAAGAGCTTTGACGTCGTCGCCCTCCAAAACTCGATTCAGCTCTCGCAACATCCCCGCCACTTCAACTTGGCTCAGCATAATCTCTTCTGCACGCAAAATTTTCTCGTGGGGCGTTGTGCGCAGGCTGTCATCGTCGATCAGCAATTCTTCGTAAAGCTTCTCACCCGGGCGCAGACCGGTGATCTTGATCTCGATCTCGCCTGCACCACCCTCCATCACTGACCGTCCCGAAAGCTCAATCATGCGGCGCGCTATATCTAGGATCTTCATCGGTTCGCCCATGTCCAGCACGAACACATCTCCCCCCGTCGCGTAGGCCCCCGCCAACAGCACCAGGCGCGCGGCCTCCGTGATGGTCATGAAGAAGCGCGTGACTTCGGGATGGGTCACCGTCACCGGCCCGCCGCGACGGATCTGCCGCTCAAACAGCGGCAGCACCGATCCCGAAGATCCCAGCACATTGCCGAACCGCACCATGGAAAATTTCGTGCCGCTGGAGCGGGTTTGCAAATCCTGAACCACCAGCTCGGCCATGCGTTTGGTAGCCCCCATGATATTGGTCGGACGCACCGCCTTGTCGGTGGAAATCAGAATGAAACGCTCGCAGCCCTGCGTCTGCGCGGCCTCGGCCACAACTTGGGTGCCCAGCACGTTGTTGCGCGCACCTTCCAGCTCGTTTTCCTCGACCAGCGGCACGTGTTTGTAGGCGGCGGCGTGGAGTACTATTTCTGTGCCGGTCTCACGCATCACCTCTGCAACGCGACGCGCGTCCACCACAGAACCAAGACGTGTGGTTACAGTGATCCCTGCCGCTTCGGCCAATGGGCGCAACTCGCGATCAATTTCGTAAAGGGCAAATTCCGAGCGTTCAAACAGAACAATATGCGCAGGCGAGGTCCCGACCAACTGGCGGCAGAGCTCCGATCCAATCGACCCACCTGCCCCGGTCACCATCACCACACGTCTCGCATAGGTCTTGGCCACGTCCGGAATATCCAGATCGACCTTGTCGCGCCCAAGTAACGCATCCGGCGTCACTGTGCGAAGTTCATTCATACCTGCCTTGCCGGAAATCAGGTCCACATAGGATGGCAACACTTGTACGTCGCACGGCAGCTCCGCCAGACGGGTCAGGATCGCTTCCTGCTGTCCTCTGGAAATCGAAGGCATGGCGAGCAGCACGCGCTCGATCTTGCCACGCTCGACAAGCGATTTGAGCATATCAGGGCTTTGCACACGTAGCCCCGAAACGATAAGCCCGCGCAGCGCTGGATTGTCATCAATGAAGGCGCGCGGCGAAAGCTCTGCGGATTGCCGCAAGGCAGAGGCAAGTTGTATGCCCGCCGCGCCTGCCCCGTAAATTGCCACTGGAGTTTTTTGTCCACCCAATGTTTCTAGAAAATGCAAAGCTGCCAAAATTCCAAGACGCGCAAGCAACATCACACAAAAAAGCAGCACGCCCAAAATAAGTGGCACGGACCGTGGTGCCCATATCTCTAGGAGGTAACTGAGCACAATTGCACTCACGGTCAACGCACCCGCGACCAAGCCGATCCGCAACATTGCGTTACGTTCAAGCGCATGCAATTTGATCCGGTGCAACTGAAACATATAACTCGCCGCAAAGCCTGCTGCTGTCATCGTAACAAAAAGCCAAGGCGAAGGATTTGCGTAAGCAAAGGGCGTAAATGTGCCCAACCGCAGCGCAAACGCCAGATAGAGGCAGATTGGGACCAAGGCAGTATCAAGCGCCAGCCAAAACATCTGTTTCGTGCTGCGCCGCTGGCCCATCAAAAATTGATACATCAATGCAGTCCAATTGATTCAAAATAAATTACAGTTGCAGAATACACTGCCTATAGGTAGATCGCCAGCACCCAGCAGCACATGCGAAGAAAGCCGCCCTATTTCCTGCCACCTTCCCCCCGCGCCTTCACAAACCCCACAAACGCCGCGTCCGCTGACCTAAGCCTCGGCTTGCCGGAGCGCATCCAGTACTCGCGCCACTCGGCTTCCAGCACATAGATGTCCAAACCAGGTGCCAAGGCGCGCGCGGCTTCTATCGCATCACTCGACAAAGGCGGCAATTGCAGGCCGTCGTCCAGCACCGCCCCACGCGCAGTAAACCGGATCAAATCGCCCTCTTCTTCACTCATCTCATAATCCGGCAAATGATCGGCTGCGATCATATCGCGGATCATTTTACGGAACACACGGCGAGGCGATGCAGAGCCGGATTTCTTCAACAGCACCTCCACAGACACACGCCATGATTTTTGCCGTCCGCAATGTTTGCGCGCCAACTCGTAAATCCGCCGCTCCAAAGGTTTGCGCAGACGGAAATAATCCGTCGATAGCGTCAGCACCGATTTGCTTTCAACTGCCCTAAACAGCCACTCCGAAAGAACCACCGAGACCGAGACCATCCGCCCGCCTTTGGAGGCACGCACAATTTGCCAGCTCTCGATCAGACCGAAACCCGTGGTCACCTCATGCCCGCCAGTTTCCATATTGGTGGTGATGCGCGTGCCGACCAAACGCTCGAACGCATCGCGCAGACGCTTGTAGCCATCGCCCGACGTTTCACGGTTCGTCGCCACCAACAGATCATGCGCCTTCAGCGTTAGCTTGCGCGAAATCTCCCGCCCCGCATTCAGCGCCGCCATCAGCTGCGAGATGCAGTAAATCAGGATGTCTTTGTCGTGCAGCGTCGCCAACCCCTTGACCGAGGGCACCACCGTAATTTCCGTGCCGTTATGCGCGTAATTCAGGATGCGCTTATCGGGCCGCGTGGAGAGCGAGAAGATCGGGTGTTCCATGCTCGCCATGTCATCCTTGGGCAGGGCCGCAAAGATGTCGCACACAAAGAAATCGCGCGTGGGATGCCGCTCGGGTGCCAGTCCGAAAGCCGGAGATGTGTTTGCCATTATACTGCTCTCGCCCCGTTTGCGCGGCCTGCCTCATTACACGGGCAAATCTCAAC
>NZ_JBAUHO010000181.1:0-3703 GCF_049680325.1 Planktotalea sp. | reverse complement strand
CCCCCAAGGTATTTTCGGACCAAAGAAGGCGCTAGAGATTGTCCTGCTGCGGCATGCCCAGCACATGGAAGCCGCCATCGACCCGCAAGATTTCCCCTGTGGTGCAGGCACCGACGTCGGACGCGAGGAAGACTGCAGCGCCGCCAACAGCTTCAAGAGTTGCATTAGAGCGCATAGGGGCGTTTTGATCGGTGTGCTTGTAGGTTTTGCGCGCACCGCCAATGGCTGCACCTGCAAGGGTTTTCATCGGGCCCGGGCTGATCGCGTTGACGCGGATGCCCTCGGGGCCAAGATCATTGGCAAGATAGCGAACTGTGGATTCAAGTGCGGCTTTGGCGACGCCCATGACATTATAGTTCGGCGTGACGCGGGTGGAGCCCATATAGGTCAGCGTCAGGATTGTACCGCCGTTTTCCACCATCATCGGATGCGCGCGCCGCGCGACTTCGATCAGGGAATAGGCGCTGATATCCATCGAGTTTTTGAAGTTCTCGCGCGAGGTGTTCAGGATACGCCCTGTGAGTTCGTTTTTGTCCGAATAGGCGATAGCGTGAACCACAAAGTCGATCGTGTCCCAGCGTTTGCCAAGCTCTTCAAACGCGGTGTCGAGCGAGGCATCGTTGGTGACGTCCACATCAACCATGAAATCAGAGCCGACCGAGGCGGCGAGTGGCTCTAGTCGTTTGCCGAAGGCTTCGCCCTGATAGGTAAAGGCCAGCTCAGCGCCTGCCTCTGCCATCGCTTTGGCAATGCCCCATGCAATGGAGCGTTCATTGGCGACACCCATAATGAGGCCGCGTTTTCCTTGCATGGAACCAGTCATATCAAATCACCCGTGAAATTTCGAAAGCAGCATGGAGCCGTTGGTGCCGCCAAAGCCGAAGGAGTTGGTCATCACCGTATCAAGGCCAGCATTGTCGACGCGTTTGGTTGCGATCTCGGCTGCGTTCAACGCGGGATCGAGCGTTTCGACGTTGATCGAGGGGATGATGAAATCGTTCTCCAGGGCGAGGAGGCAATAGATCGCCTCTTGCGCGCCTGTTGCGCCTTGCGAGTGGCCTGTCATCGACTTGGTCGAACTGACGGGGGGCGTGTTGCCTTCACCAAAGACACGGCGCACCGCTTCGATTTCGCCGACATCGCCCACGGGCGTCGATGTGCCGTGCGCGTTGATGTAACTGATCTTGCGATCCGGGTGCAGTGATTTCAGCGCCCCGCGCATCGCGCGCTCGCCGCCCTCGCCGGAGGGGGCCACCATGTCTGCGCCATCGGATGTGGCGGAGAAACCTGTGACTTCAGCGTAGATTTTAGCGCCGCGCGCCTGTGCGCTTTCCAGCGATTCCAGAACAATAATGCCGCCGCCGCCGCCGATCACGAAACCATCGCGGTTGGCATCGAATGCACGGGACGCTTTTTCAGGCGTGTCGTTATATTTGCTGGACATCGCGCCCATCGCATCGAACAGACAGGAGAGCGTCCAATCGAGTTCCTCGCCGCCGCCCGCGAACATCGTGTCTTGCAAGCCAAGTGCGATTTGCTGCGCTGCCATGCCAATGCAGTGCAGGGATGTGGAGCAGGCAGAGGTGATCGAGAAGTTCATCCCCTTGATCTGATAGGCCGTTGCAAGGTTGGCGGACACGGTCGAAGACATCGTCTTGGGCACCGCGAAAGGACCGATGCGCTTGGTCGCGCCCGTCTTCAAGACAACCTGATGCGCGGCGAGCATGGCAGAGGTGCTTGGGCCACCCGAACCTGCAATCAAACCGGTCATCGGGTTGATGATTTCTTTTTCCGTCAAACCCGCATCGGCAATCGCCTGACCCATTGCGATATGCGCATAGGCAGAGCCGGGCCCCATGAAGCGCAGCGTGCGTTTGTCCACGTGATCGGCAACATTCAGATCGACCGCACCCGCAATTTGCGAGCGAAAGCCATGTTCTTTCATGTCCTCATTGGCAGTGATGCCAGAGCGACCCTCTTGCAGCGAAGTCAGAACTTCGCTTGCGTTGTTGCCAATGCTGGACACAATTCCCAGACCTGTGACGACGACACGGCGCATGGCGCACTCCTTTTCCTGACGTTGGGTCTATGTATGGCAGAGGGGCGCGCGGGTGCAAGGGGGAGTGAGAGGATGACGTTCTTGTATGGCGCGGTGTGCTGTCATGCAGGCAGACGTCTGTTCGTTATGTGATCGCACGTGACAAGTCGGCGACTTTGCTGCTTGTGACTTTTGCATGCTGGATGACCATGTCCATGACGGCGCGGGCACGTTTTGTCAGAAGCGATCCTTTCGGATAGGCGACATAAACATCAAAACGCGCGCTCTGTGCAGGATCGGCGCGCAGCAACTCGCCGCGACGCTCTGCGTCCATACAAAACTCCACCGGCATCCACGCACGCCCTTCGCCCGCAATGACAAGATTGCGTAGAATGAAAAAGTCTTCGCAAACAAGCGCGGGCCTTGTCGAGCCGGGGAAGGCGGTGTCAAAAGTCAGCTCGCGTTGGACGGGGGCCTGCGCCATCGAGGGCGCACAGTAAAGTTGGAACTCATGTGTGCCGATCTTGCGCGCGATCTGGGTCTGGTCCTCTAGGTGCCCTGCGCGTACCGCGAAATCCACGCGCTCAACGCGCATGTCGGTGATCTGGGGCTTCAGGATCAATTCGACCTGGATATCGGGAAAACGACGGCGCAGCTCGGGTAGGATCGGCGCGATGCAGATTTCAGCCATTGTTGATGAGGTTGCGATCCGAACACGGCCCACCATCGCCCCTTTGGACTCCGCGATTTCTTGAGTGATCTGTCCGAGGCTGTCCAGAAGCGGAGAAATGCGTTCAAGCAACGTCGCCCCGTCCTGCGTTAGCGTCACGGTCCGCGTCGTGCGTTGAAGCAGCTTCAAGTCCAGAGTCTTTTCAAGTGCTGCAATATGGCGCGATAAGGTCGAGGGCTGCATGTCCAAAAGGTGGGCCGCTTTGGAAAAACTGGCATTGCGCGCAACAAGGGCAAACTGGTTTAACGCATCAAGCGGGATGTTGTTTAGTGCGCTCATGCAATAGTCTTTTGCAAATTTATGCGTTGAGCGCAATAAAAATGGGTGGAAGACTTCGGCCAGTGAAATCAAATTCGAGGCTGATATGCGACGTCTAACTTGTAGTACTGCGATCCTTCCCGTTCTGGTCTGCGCATCTTTGGGCAGCGCCGCGTTGGCCGACCCCGTGCCGATGGAAGACGCCAGTTTCGCCTTTATCGCCAATGCGGAGCTGACCAAACACGCGGGGCGCGATGCAATTGTTCTGGCCAGCCCAGCCGGTGGCGCGCCGTTTTCCTTTGGGGCGGCGGTGTTGAAAGATATTGGGTTAAAAAACGGCACGATCGAATATGACGTTACTTTCGGCGATACACGCACTTTTGTCGGCGCGAATTTCCGGATGCAGGATCAGGGCAATTACGAAGAATTTTACATGCGTGCGCATCAATCAGGCAACCCGGATGCCAATCAATATATGCCGCGTTTTAACGGGGTGCCGTCTTGGCAGCTTTATTATGGACCGGCCTATTCCAAGGCGACATCTTATGAATTTGACCGCTGGATACCGGTCAAGCTGGAACTGTCAGGGGATCGCATGGACGTCTACATTGACGATATGACGACGCCCGCCATCGCCAGTGTGCTGCGCCGCGATGTGATGCCGGGCGGGATTGGCT
>NZ_JBAUHO010000180.1:0-5569 GCF_049680325.1 Planktotalea sp. | reverse complement strand
GGTCGGATCGGCTAAGCCGATCCGAATTTATCAAACACCGGCTTCGATAATCGCTTTCGCCAGAATTGGCACAGACTGCGCATTCAATCCCGCGATGTTCATCCGGCTGTCGCTAATCATGTAAATCGCATGCTCTGCGCGCAACTGCTCGACCAACTCGGGCGTCGTTCCAAGGCGGGAGAACATACCGCGATGCTGCGCAAGAAAGCCAAATCTGTCCGAGCCGCTGAGGCGCTGAAGCTCGCCCGCCAATTGGGTCCGCAAATCAAGCATGCCCAAACGCACCTCTTCCAGCTCTGCCGCCCAATCCGCGCGCAAGTCCGGATCGCTCAGAACCATTGTCACCAATCGCGCACCATGATCTGGCGGGAAGGAAAAATTCTGACGGTTCAAATAGGCCAGCGTATCTTGGTTCAGCGGCTGCTGTGACGCATCCGCGCTTACCGCCATCAAAATACCCGTGCGCTCGCGGTAGATACCGAAGTTCTTCGAACAGCTACCAGCAATCAAACACTCTGGAACAGAAGAGGCGACCAGTCGTGTCCCGGCGGCATCTTCTTCCAGACCATCGCCAAAGCCTTGATAGGCAATGTCGATCATCGGGATCGCGCCTGTGTCCAGTAGGATATCCACTACGATCTGCCACTGCGTCAGGTTTAGATTGGCACCTGTCGGATTGTGACAACAGCCGTGTAGCAAAACAACGTCGCCCGCTTTGGCCGTCTTTAGATCGGCCATCATGCCATCAAAATCTACACCGCGCGTTTCCGCGTCGAAGTAGCGGTATGGCACATGTTCGATATCCAGATATCCCAGAATAGAAACATGGTTCGGCCATGTCGGGTTGGACACAAACACCCGTGCTTCGGGGTTAGCCATCTTAATCAATTCAAACGCTTGGCGCACCGCGCCGGTTCCGCCCGGCGTTGCGGCAGCGGCGACATTGGCGCGGGCGACACTATCGCCAAGGACAAGATCAACCATCACGTCGGAAAACGCAGGATCGCCGGTCAGTCCGACATAGGACTTGGTACTCTCGACTTCCCAAAGCTGCTGTTCTGCCTTTTTGACGGCGCGCATTACCGGCGTGACGCCTTCGGCATTTTTGTAAACGCCAACGCCCAGGTCAATTTTTTCTGCGCGCGGGTCTTCGCGATAGGCTTTCGCCAACGACAGGATTGTGTCAGCAGGCTGTGCTTTCAGGTTGGCAAACATCAGACGTCTCCGGTTTCAATAGGCATGCTGGATACTGAACCCCATTCGGTCCAGGACCCGTCATAAACGGCGTGATCGCTTTTGCCGATCCGCTCAAGTGCAAGTGACAATATGCAGGCCGTAATACCCGATCCGCAACTGGTGATGACGGGCTTGTCCAGATCAACGCCTGCTGTTTCAAACGCCGCTTTAAGCGCCGCTGGCTCTTTCATCGTGCCGTCATCGTTCAACAGGTTCTTGAAGAAAACGTTGCGCGATCCAGGAATACGCCCGGCCCGCAAGCCCTCGCGCGGCTCTGGCTCGCTACCTGCAAACCTTGCAGGGGAACGCGCATCGACGATTTGCGGTGTTCCCAGCTTGGCCGCGGCCGCAACCTGCGTTGCGTCCTTCACCATCTGGTTCTGGAACCGCACCATCATATGACGATCGCGAATAACAGGTGGCAGGTCCTCAATAGCGCGCCCTTCGGCGATCCATTTCTTCATGCCACCATCCAGAACAGCGACGCTACCCTGCCCCATCAAACGAAAAAGCCACCAAACGCGCGGTGCAGAAAATACGCCTTCTGCATCATAGACAACGACCTGATGTCCGTCACCGACGCCCATCGCGCGCATGCGGGACATGAATTTTTCGGCGCTTGGAGCCATATGCGGCAAGGCTGAGCGTGCATCGCTGATTTCATCAATGTCAAAAAAACGCGCGCCGGGAATATGAGCTTTGTCATACTCTGCTTTGGGATCACGGTTCTCGGCAGGCATATACCAAGACGCATCAATGATCCGCAGATCAGGATCGCGCATATGGGCGGCAAGCCATTCTGTTGAAACCAACGTCGACGGATCGTCCAGTGCCATGAGATAAGCCCTCTTTTTTGTCACATCTTGCTTACTGCCGAGGGAGCGCAGTGGCAAGAGTGGGCACCGCGAATACGCGATGCCCCGTTGGCAAAGCTTACTTCGCCATCATGTTCTTTACGACGCCAACGATCGCAAGCACGGCACCACCGCCAATGCCGCCGCCAGCAACCTGTGTCAGAATGGATGCGATATCCAGACCACCAGCGCCACCGCCTGCACCCAGCATGCCAAGTACTTGGCCACCGATACCGCCGCCTACGATGCCGGAGATCGAGTTGATGAGTGTACCTTGGTTCAGGTTTTTCATCACGCCGCCAGCAACGTTACCGCCTACTGCGCCCGAAATAAGACCAATCAAGAGTTCCATAGTATTCCTTCCCGTCGGGTCATTATGATATCCGGCGCAGAGGTGACCCAACCCATACGCGTGCGCAACCTTAGTGCAGGTGTAGGCCATGCGTCATGGGGAAATGTAGGCAGGCCTTCCCATGCGGAGACATCCAAACGTTTTACTTATTCGGAATGCCGCAGCAGACGTTGCTTTTGACGGCCCCAATCACGTTTGGCGTCACTGGCGCGTTTGTCATGGTTCTGCTTGCCCTTGGCGATGCCCAGCTTCAGTTTCACAAACCCTTTGTGATTGAAATAAAGCACCAACGGTACAAGTGTCATTCCCTTGCGCTGGGTATCGGACCACATACGTGCCAACTGCTTTTTCGACGCCAAAAGCTTGCGACGACGACGCTCTTCATGACCCCACGTGCGAGCAGGTTCATAGGGCGCGATATAGCTGTTTACCAACCACAACTCACCGTCTTTCACCTCGGCATAGCTTTCCGCAACATTGGCGGAATTGACCCGTAAGGATTTGACTTCCGAGCCTTGCAGAATAATCCCGCACTCGATGTCATCCTCGATCGCATAATCATAGCGCGCGCGCCGGTTCTCGGCGATCACCTTATAATTCGGATTTTCCTTTGGCTTGGCCATGGTACGTGTCTTTCTGGTTCTGAGCGCCCTACATAAGGCCTTCCGCTTCTCACTCCAAGGCCAATTGACAAAAGCCTCTGGACTTGACCCCCACGACTGCGCAGAGTTGTAGGCTAAAGCCCTGACTGAAAGCCCTTTGCATGACCGACTTTTTACTACTCGCCTTCATTTTTCTTTGTGCCGGCGTCATCGCCGTTCCCATTGCCTCGCGGCTTGGGCTTGGTTCTGTATTGGGGTATCTGATCGCTGGCATCGCCATTAGTCCGCTTCTGGCTGTTTTGCATGTGGACGTTCTTTCGATCCAGCATTTTGCGGAATTCGGTGTCGTGATGATGCTCTTCCTTGTCGGGCTAGAGCTGGAACCAAAGATGCTTTGGGGTATGCGCACCAAACTGCTGGGGCTTGGCGGCGGACAGGTCGGATTGACGACGTTGGTTGTGATGGCGATCTGCATGGCATTTGGACAACCATGGTCAATTTCCTTGGCGATTGGTCTGGTCATGGCCCTGTCATCCACCGCAATCGTACTGCAAACACTTAACGAAAAAGGTCTGATGAAATCTGATGGTGGGCAGTCCAGCTTTTCTGTCCTGCTCACCCAAGATATTGCCGTTATCCCGATGCTGGCGCTAATGCCGCTTTTGGCAATGCCAGAATTGATGGACATGGCCAGCGATGCGGTTGCACACGGCGCGGACGCCGCCCATGGCGCAGCCCCCCATGCAGATGACGGCGATCACGGATCAGGGTTGAGCCTTGTTGATGGACTAAACGCTTGGCAGACGATGCTTGTTACCATCGGCGCAGTGATTGCGGTTATCCTTGGCGGTAGTTTCCTTACGACCCCGATCTTTCGCTTTATCGCCGGGGCTGGCCTGCGGGAGCTTTTCGTCGCTGGCGCGCTTTTGATTGTGATCGGTATTGCGTTGCTGATGTCGCTTGTCGGGCTTTCACCTGCATTGGGAACATTCATAGCGGGTGTTGTGCTCGCCAACAGTGCTTATCGACATGAACTTGAAAGCGATATTGATCCGTTTCGGGGACTGCTGCTTGGCCTGTTCTTCATGAGCGTTGGCGCTGGCATCAACTTTGCGTTGCTCTTTGAAAACATCGGCTCGATCTTCGCGATGACGCTAGGCTTGATCGCAGTAAAGGCAATCGTTCTTTTAGTGCTTGCGCGCATTTTCAAGATTGAAGGGTCCGACAAATGGTTGTTCGCGCTTGGCCTCGCGCAGGCAGGTGAATTTGGCTTTGTGCTGTTGTCCTTCACCGTGGCTGGTGACATCATTCCCGGCTCAATCGCTGACATTCTTTTGCTGGTCGTTGCGCTATCCATGCTCCTGACGCCTGCCCTTTTCATCATCTACGACAAACTCATCGCACCGCGGTTCAGCGAAGAAGAACAGCGCGAGATGGATGATATCCATGAAACGTCCAACATCATTATCGCAGGCCACGGCCGCGTTGGCGGCTTGGTCAACCGCACCTTGCGCGCGGCGGGCTTTACACCGACCGTGATCGACTATTCCTCCAAGCAACTCGATATGCTCGCGCAGTTTGGCGTTAAGGCCTACTTCGGTGATGCATCGCGACCTGATATGCTGCACGCTGCGGGGATTGGCGAAGCCAAGCTTCTGGTGATTGCAATAGATGGCAGGGATCAGATCACCGAAATGGTGCATCACGTCCACGAACATCACCCCAACGTTCACATCATGGCGCGCGCGGTGGATCGCAATCACGTTCACGAGCTTTACGCAGCGGGGTGCCGAGATATCATTCGTGAAACCTACGACAGTTCCATGCGCATGGCGCGCTCTGCGTTCGAAGCATTGGGAATCGAAAAAGACAAAGCTGAAGACCTCTGCGCCGCTTTCACAGAAACAGATCGCAAGGGCATGATCGAAGCTGCACCCGCTTACAAAATCGGTGTGCCTATTGTTGAAAACAAGGAATACATTGCTCTCACCAATGAACTAATACCGCGCTATGAAGCGGAACTTGGCGAGCGAATGAAACAAATCCTGCAACGCAACTCAAAGGACGGCGAACAGCTATGAAAGACGACAATTTCCTACGCGAGAACAACGCGCGTCACATGTGGCATCCAATGGGTCATCCCGGTGATATCCAAGCAAATCCGCCCGCGATTATCGCCAAAGCAAGCGGTGTTCACATCGAAGATCTCGATGGTCACAAAACCGTCGATGCGGTTGGTGGCCTCTGGTGTGTAAACCTTGGCTATTCCAATGACGTGGTGAAAGAGGCAATCGCCAAGCAGCTTTATGATCTGCCCTACTATTCCGCCTTTGCGGGCACATCGAACCCTCCCGCAATTGAGGCCTCCTATGCGGTGCGCGAGTTTTTTGAACCCGACGGGATGGTGCGGGCCTTCTTTACCTCGGGCGGCTCGGACTCGGTTGAAACCTGCCTGCGCCTCGCTCGCCAATATCACCGCCTTCGCGGCGAACCGACACGCACCAAGTTCATATCGCTCAAGAAAG
>NZ_JBAUHO010000179.1:0-9504 GCF_049680325.1 Planktotalea sp. | reverse complement strand
CCCTTAATGCAATGCCGCAGGATGTAAAAACGGTGTTTGAAAGCTATCCCCAGCTGGCGCAGGTCAGATTGCAGAGGTTGCGCCGTATCATCTTTGAAGAGGCAGTCCGCCTCGATGTGGGCGCGCTGGAGGAGACGTTGAAGTGGGGCGAGCCCGCCTATCTGACAACAAAAAGCAAAGCAGGCAGCACGATCCGCATGGCATGGAAGGATAAAGCACCCGCTTCATTCAGCCTGTTTTTTAACTGTAACACTGACCTTGTGGGGCGGATGAGTGAACAGTTTCCGACAGAGTTCCGCTATATAGGCAATCGCGAGGTCGCGATGAATTTGGATGACGATCTGCCAGAGTTCGCGGCGCGCGCGCTGGTGTCTATGGCGCTTACCTACCATCGCGACAAATGAAAAAGGCCCCGCCGCTGATGCGACAGGGCCTTTTCAAACTGATTGGATCAAAGCCTAGACCGCTTTCTTCAGCGCCTCGCCAAGATCGGTTTTTTCCCAAGAGAAACCACCATCCGCATCGGGCTCGCGACCAAAATGGCCATAGGCCGCAGTGCGCTCGTAGATCGGCTTGTTCAGCTGCAAATGCTCACGGATGCCGCGAGGTGTCAGGTCCATGCACTTATCAATCGCTTTTTCGATTTCAGCATCGCCAACCTGGCCCGTGCCAAAGGTATCGCAATAGATCGACAAAGGCTTGGACACGCCAATCGCATAGGACAACTGGATCGTGCATTTGTCCGCCATGCCAGATGCGACAACGTTCTTTGCAAGATAGCGCGCCACATATGCCGCCGAGCGGTCAACCTTGGTTGGATCTTTGCCGGAGAAAGCACCGCCGCCATGCGGCGCTGCGCCGCCGTAGGTGTCCACGATGATTTTACGCCCTGTGAGGCCCGCGTCGCCGTCAGGACCGCCGATGACGAAAGTGCCAGTGGGGTTCACCCACCATTCCGTCGCCTCGGTGATCCAGCCTGATGGCAGGACTTCGCGAATGTAGGGTTCAACAATGGCGCGGATATCGTCCGATGTCTGGCTCTCGTCGCGGTGCTGTGTTGACAGAACGATAGAGGATACACCAACCGGCTTGCCACCCTCGTAGATCACCGAAAGCTGCGATTTCGCGTCCGGGCGCAGCGTTTCTTCTGTGCCGTCTTTGCGGACCTCGGCCAATCGGCGCAGGATTGCGTGGGAATAATGGATCGGCGCGGGCATAAGCGCGGCGGTTTCGTTGGTGGCAAAACCGAACATAATGCCCTGATCGCCCGCGCCTTCATCTTTATCCGCTCTGGAATCTACGCCCTGCGCGATATGCGCGGACTGCTCGTGCAGCAGGTTGGTGATTTTGACGGTTTCGTGGTGGAACTTGTCCTGCTCATACCCAATGTCTTTGATGCAGGCGCGCGCGATGTCTTCGATCTTGCCCATATATTCTTTGAGCTTGGATTGATCGGACAGACCGACTTCGCCGCCAATGACAACGCGGTTGGTGGTTGCGAAGGTTTCCGCCGCAACGCGCGCCTCAGGTTCTTCGGTTAGGAAGGCGTCGAGAACCGCGTCTGAAATACGATCGCACAGTTTGTCGGGATGCCCTTCGGAAACGGATTCCGAAGTGAATGTGTAATTCTGCCGTGTCATGGATACTGCTCCAATAGGGTTAATCCGCCACGTCAGGAAGCCGTTGTGGCGGTCATTGAATGGGCTTACGCCCCTATAGTTTCTACGCTAATCCTTGCGCGATACGTATGGCATAAGTGTGACCGCGAAGAGAAAAAGCAAGGCGAGAAGCACAGGAATATCGCCTGTGCGTGAATAAAGTGTCGGCGCCAAGGGCGATGGTAGTGCGGTATCTATATACCCTGAAACGCCAAGGGCAAGACTATCAAGCACTCTGCCGTGGGCATCAATTGCAGCCGTTATGCCGGTATTAGCGCTGCGCAGCAGTGGCAGGCCCTGCTCGATCGCGCGAAACTGCGCCTGCACCAAATGTTGATAAGGGCCAGACCACGTTCCGAACCACGCGTCATTGGTGACGTGTAGCAGAAAAGCGGGGCGCCCTTCCGGGCTTTGCATTTGATCTGGAAAAACCGCCTCGTAACAGATCAGCGGCAGTGCAGTGCCAATTGGGCCGAGGTCAATCAATTCTGGCCCTTGGCCAGCGGCAAATCCACCGAAGGTTTCGGTCAGCGTTGACATACCAAGGCGCGACAGCACCGTCCCAAGCGGGAGATACTCGCCGAAGGGCACCAGATGATGTTTGTCATAGACCTGGCCGACCTGTCCATCGGCACGCAAAAGCGCAAGACTGTTGAAGGCGTTCAATCCCTCATAACGCTGCGCGCCGATCAACACCGGTACGCCTGCCGCCGCGTCGGCAATATGAAGCAAGGTGCGTTCTGCATCATTAAGCCAGTTCGGGAGTGACGTTTCGGGCCAGACAATCAGGTCAGGCTTGGGCTTGGCCTCGGTTGCGGCGATCTGGCGCTTGAAGAAGATCGGCATATAGTCGCGATCCCATTTCTGATGCTGGGGCGCATTGGGCTGTGTCAGGCGAATGATCGGAGCATCATTTGCCGTTTCAGGGGCGTTGCCCAAGCGCAACGTCCCGGGCGCTCCAAGGGCAATCAGCGCAAGCAGGCCAAAGGCAATGCCCTTGCGCCTATCCCAAAGGACCGGAAGCGCTGCGATAATCAGGGCAAACGCACCCAATCCATGCGGCCCGATATGGGCGGCGAATTGTGCAAAGGGCGTATCGGCAAAGGCATAGGCCTGTAATCCCCAAGGAAAGCCCGTCAGCACCGTGCTGCGCGCATATTCGGCGAGCGGCCAAAGCGCGAGTATGCTTGCAGGCCTGCCAAGGCGCGCCGCGATCCAGAATGGCAACGCCCAAAACAGCGCCAAACCACCTGCCATGCCTGCAAGCGCGAAAGGAGCCATCCAGCCGTGCGTGGCAACATCAACAAGAAACGGTTCAATGATCCAAATCAGCGAGGCAGCAAAGTAGCTGGCACCGATGCTCCACCCTGTCCAGGCGGCGCGCTTCGCGCTAGCCGCGGATTTCAACAGCCAGAGCGACAGGGCAAAACCTGCGAATACCAGCGGCCAAATACCAAGCGGGGCCTGCGCTGCGGCGAAGAACAGCCCTGCAAGAATGCAGAGCGCGAAATGCCGCCGCCTCGCGTTCATTGCTTACTCGGCAGGTGGCGGCGTCAGACGCACGCGCAGCCGCTTGATCCGGCGCGGATCGGCGTCGATCACCTCGAACTCGTAGCCCGCAGGATGACGCACTACCTCGCCGCGCGCAGGTACGTGACCTGCAAGCATAAAGACAAGGCCGCCAAGCGTGTCGATTTCTTCCGCGTCGATGTCGTCATCTTCTGTTAGATGAACGCCGACGGCGGATTCAAATTCTTCCAACGGGGCTTTGGCCTGAGCCAGATACTGACCAGGTTTTTCCAGCGTCCAAAGCTCGGCTTCTTCGGTGTCATGTTCGTCTTCGATTTCACCGATGACCTGTTCGATCAGGTCTTCAATCGTCACCAGACCGTCCACACCGCCATATTCATCGATGACCAAAGCCATGTGACGCCGCTCGGTCTGCATTTTTGTCAGCAGAATTCCGATGGGCATGGAGGGCGGCACAAACAGCAACGGGCGCAGCATCGTGCCCAACTCAAACGGCGTATCTTTTGCGTTGAAACCGTGCAACAGGGCAAAGTCTTTGAGATGTGCAAAGCCAAGCGGTGTATCAAGCGTGCCGTCATAAACCGGTAGCCGTGTCAGCCCGCTTTCGCGAAAGACATCGAGAAGCTCATCCTTGGTGGCATTCACGGAAACGCAAGTGATGTCGGCTTTTGGAACGGCAACATCTTCGACGCGCATGCGGCGCAGGTTTATCATCCCGTGCGACTGGATACGTTGCGGCGATGCAGAGGGCGCTGGTATGGCTTCTGGCTCGCCGTCCTGAGAGGGGCTTAGCGCAGAGATCACGCGGGAGAAAAAACCGCCGTCATTGTCAGGCAGTTCAGCGGGTTGCTGGGGTTGCTCCTTGGGCTGCGCGCTTTGCGCTGCAATAGAAGAGCCGTCTGTTTCGCCCATGGCGTGGTGTATTCCTTGTATCGTTACGGCGTCTTTGCGCCGCGTGGGGTTAATATGGGCTTTCTATGCCCAGAGTGCCAAGTATGCGCACTTCGGTTTCTTCCATCAAAGTGGCATCAAGGTCACGGATATGATCGTATCCAAGCAAATGAAGCGTCCCGTGCACGATAAGATGTGTGACATGATCGCTCATGGGCTTGCCGGCTACGCTCGCTTCGCGCGCGCAAGTATCAAAACTGATCGCAATATCGCCAAGTTCGGCGTTCATCGGCAGGGCCGGTTGCTCTGGTGGCGCGCCATCAATTTCGCTGGCGCGCTCGTCAGAGGGCCAAGACAACACGTTGGTCGGTGTTGGCTTGTCCCTGAATTCTGTGTTCAACTCGGCAATGCGCGCATCATCGCAGGCGAGGATCGCAATTTCGAAAGCGTCCGGATCCAGGTTCAGATGCTGCAACGCCGCGCGCGTTGCAGGTTCGAACAGCGCAACAAGCGGCCCGCTCCAGCGGTCGTCTTCAATGATCGTATCGGTAAGCATAGTTAATCAGTCCGACTGGGGGCCAACCCCCAGACCCCCGGAGTTTACTGGCAAAATGAAGAGGTTCAGGAGTTTTTGCGCGCGAGCATCTTCTCGTGATCTGCCTCATAGGCTTCAATGATGGCGGCAACAAGAGGGTGGCGCACGACGTCTTTGGACGTGAAATAGTTGAAGCTGATCGACGGGATTGTGTTGAGCAGGCGTTCTGCATCGGCAAGTCCAGAGGGTACGCCGCGCGGCAGGTCGATCTGGGTGCGATCCCCTGTGATTACCATGCGCGAGCCTTCGCCGAGGCGGGTAAGGAACATTTTCATCTGCATGGTGGTCGCGTTCTGTGCTTCGTCCAGGACGACGAATGCATTGGACAGCGTGCGCCCGCGCATGAAGGCCAGCGGCGCGATTTCGATGCGTTTGTCTTCCAGCAGTTTGGCGAGCTGCTTGGCAGGCAAAAAGTCGTTCAGCGCATCATAGAGAGGCTGCATGTAGGGATCGACCTTGTCCTTCATGTCCCCGGGCAGATAACCCAGCTTTTCACCCGCTTCAACGGCAGGGCGCGACAGGATGATTTTGTCCACATGGCCACCGATGAACATCGACACACCGACAGCAACTGCAAGATAGGTTTTGCCTGTGCCCGCAGGGCCGATGCCAAAGGCCAGTTCGTTGTTGAAAAGGGATTTCACATAAGCCTTTTGCGCATCTGTGCGCGGCTCAACCAGTTTCTTGCGGGTTTTGATTTCGATGTGATCGTTCTTGAACATCTCGATCTGATCGCCGTCATCATCCGTTGTACGGCGCGGTGTCAGACCCATGCGCATTTCGCGGTCGATGTCGCCCGCTTCCACGGATTTACCCGTTTCAAGGCGGGCGTATAGCGCGCCGAGCACTTCGATCGCGGCGGCGCGATTGTCAGGGTCACCCATGATAATCAACTGATTGCCACGCCGGATGATTTGCACATCGGCACCACCTTCCACCTGAGCCAGATTCTTGTCGAACTCACCGCAAAGATCGATCAGCAGACGGTTATCGGGAAATTCCAACTTTGCTTCTGTTGCGGTTGGCAGGTCCGGGGATAGGGTGGTGGCGCTCACTCAGCTCTCCTGATGTTTGTCTGTATGATATAGGGCGCTTGGCGCACGAAAAAAGCCGCAGGCGAAAGACCTGCGGCTTTTGTTGTTTGATCTGCCGAGGCGATAATCAGAAGATATCCCCGATGGCGCTCGTGGAGCCACCTTTGAACGGGCCAGTCGCCACGTTTGCAGGTGCTGCACCGGAGCAAACCGGCTTGCCGTATTTGTCGAGGCGTGCAGAAAGGTAACCTTCAACACCGTCGTCGATGATCCAGTGGTCACAACCGTTTGGATCGACCCAGATGCCTGCTTTAAGCTGACTCAGGTCCTTTTTGTCAAAGCCGCGGTCAACGCCTTTGTCGGGACCAATCTGGCCGCCGCCTTCACAGGCTGCAAGTGCAGATACTGCGACAATCGCGAGGGTAAGTTTTGCGAGTTTCATATTTCTGTTCCTCAGCGAATGCAGATGATTTCGACGCGGCGGTTCTGTGCCATGCCGTTACGGGTGCCGTTTGATGCACGTGGCATACGTTCGCCGTAACCACGGACGTCAACAACGCGTGCGCCTGTGCTTTGAGCAACGGATGCGACAGTTGCAGCGCGGTTGTAGGACAAACGCATGTTGTATTCGTCCGACGCGCGGCTGTCTGTGTGGCCCGCAATGATATATGCAGAAGCCTTGGCACTCTGGAAGAAGCTCGCAAGCTGCTGGCGGCCAGAGTTGCTGATGTGGTGGCTGTTTGTTGCAAAGAACTGGTCAGAGTTCATCACGCCACAGACATTACCCCGGCGGCAGACCGGAATGCCCTGGCGGGTTGTGTGCGGGGTCATATAACCCTCGACACCGTCATCCATGACCCAGTGCTCACATCCATCTGGATCGACCCAGATGTTTGGAATGTAGCGTTCACCCAGTACTGTGCGTGTGTTGCCAGTTGCGGCACCTTGGATGGCAGTCGCCACGCCCTGAGTGTTACCGTATTGTTGCGTACCGTATTGCTGCGCCATCGCTGTCCCGCTTAGCGCGAACGCGCTCAAGCTGACGAGAGCAATGCCCTTGGCAACGGTACGAAGTGCTTTGGAAAGTATATTTGCCACAGCCATTGTCCTTCGTCCTAATCCCCCCAGAGCGGCACCATATACGCGGTGTCTTAACTCTGTATCCCACTAGATATTGGCTATCTTACCAAATCCGAGCGCCGTGTGAAGCGCAATGTGTCCGAATTGTGGCACGGATTCACTGCAATTGCCAATAATCTTAGGGGTTAAGGTTGTGTTGGGCACTATTAGTGCCGGCAATGCTCCGACTCCCCAGATTTAGTCGGCAATTATCAGCTTGCACGATTCGGTTGTTCTAGGACGCGAAACGAAGCCGAAATTAACGAGATATTGGCAATCAAGCAAAGTGCATCCAGAGCGCCGGTTCCGCCGAATTTGCCGTCGCAAAGTTAATCCGATTTGACGGTGTTCTTTAAATATGTGCGCCAGCCAAGGAATTCCGCACGGCTTCGGTGATGCGAACTTTTACCAGATCGCCGACCTGGGCCGTACTGTTGTTGATATGCACCGCGTGCAGATACTCGGATTTGCCAACCATCTGGCCCGGATCGCGGCCCGGCTTTTCGACAAGCACGGTGACGTCGCGGCCAACCATGCTTTGCTGGATTTCCATCTGTTGGCGAAAGATCAGCGCTTGCAGGCGTTGCAACCGCTCGTTCGCTTCGGTGTCATCGACCTGCGTACGTTCTGCGGCGGGGGTGCCGGGGCGGGTCGAATACTTGAAGGAATAGGCATAGCCGTAGCGGACCTCTTCAATCAGATCGAGCGTGGCCTGGAAATCCTCTTCGGTTTCTTCGGGGAAGCCGACGATAAAATCACCAGACATAAGAATGTCAGGGCGCGCTGCACGGATGCGTTCGATCAGGCGTAGATAGCTGTCGCGGGTGTGGCTTCGGTTCATCCGTTTGAGAATGCGATCAGAGCCGCTTTGTACGGGTAAGTGCAGATAGGGCATCAGCTTGGCGCAATGGGCGTGGGCGTCAATCAGATCGTCCTGCATATCGTTAGGATGGGATGTGGTGAACCGGATGCGCGCCAGACCATCGACCTTGTCGAGTTCCCAAATCAATTGCGCGAGGCCCCATTCGTTCCCGTCCGGGCCAGAGCCGTGATAGGCGTTGACGTTCTGGCCGAGCAGGGTGATCTCGCGCACACCGCGCTCAACCAAATCCTTGGCCTCGTCCACGATGCGCTGCACGGGGCGCGAAACTTCTGCGCCGCGTGTATAAGGAACAACGCAGAACGCGCAGAACTTGTCGCAACCTTCCTGAACGGTCAGGAACGCGGCTGGCGCGCGCTTGGCCTTGGGGCGGTTTTTGAGCGCCTCGAATTTGTCCTCGATTGGGAAATCCGTATCGAGCGCCTTTTCACCGCGCCGCGTCTTGGCTTCCATTTCCGCAAGGCGATGATAGCTTTGGGGGCCGACTACCAGATCGACCGCAGGCTGACGGCGCATGATCTCTTTGCCCTCGGCTTGGGCGACACAGCCAGCGACGCCGATTTTCAGATCAGGTTTATCGGCCTTGAATGCTTTCATCCGTCCCAGCTCGGAGTAGATCTTTTCGGCAGCTTTTTCGCGGATGTGGCAGGTGTTGAGCAGGATCATGTCTGCGTCTTCAGGCGTCTGCGTTGTCTCGTAGCCCGAGGCTTCCAGGGCTTCCCCCATACGTTCGCTGTCATAGACGTTCATCTGGCAACCGTAGGTCTTGATAAAGAGTTTCTTAGTCTCGGCCATGATAAGATGCTTCCCGGAAGTTGCGCGCATGCTGCATACGAATTGGCGCCTGTTACATCATAAGTATGGGCGCTTGCAATGCGCGCGCAAATCACCGATTCTGTGGATAAGTGCAAATGAAAAGGAAGAGCCTGTGTCGCGCTACGCGTCTTTGAAACAATTCATTGCTGAAGCAGGTGACGTTCTGGCCAAAGGGCCGGTTGCGCTGGTTTTTGTCGAGGATGATATCGAAGTCGGCACAACACTGCGTCACAACCTCGATTGCGGTTTCAAACAGGTGATCGCTTTTATGCCTGACGCGTTCGAATTGCCGGGCGACCTGCATGAGAAAGTGCATCGCGTCAGCTATGATATGACCGAAGATGCGGCGCTGGAAAAAGCGGTCAATGCTGTTATCGCGGCGGCCCCTGATATCTGGCTCTATTACTGCTACAATTCGGAATATCTTTTTTACCCATTCTGCGAGACGCGCACGGTCGGGGAAATGATCGCCTTCAATATGGAAGAGCGCCGCGATACGATCCTGACCTATGTGATCGACCTTTACGCCGACAATCTTAGAAAATTTCCCGACGCTGTGTCGCTAGAGCACGCACATATGGATCGCTCGGGCTATTATGCGCTGGCGCGGATGAAGCCTGGAACCGAATGGCCCGAAGAACGCCAGCTGGATTTCTTTGGCGGGCTTCGCTGGCGCTATGAAGAGCATGTGAGCGAAGCAAGCCGCAAAATTGATCGCGTCGGTTTGTTCAAATCGGTCAAAGGGCTGCAATTGCGCGCGAACCACACGTTCAACCTGCCTGAATACAACACGTATAGCTGTGAGTGGCATCACAACATTTCGGCGGCGATCATGTCGTTTCGAACCGCTAAAGCGCTCAAACGTAATCCCGGGTCGTCCTTTGATATCGAGACGTTCCAATGGCACAATTCCGCGCCGTTTGAATGGCATTCCCGGCAACTGCTTGACCTTGGGCTGATGGAGCCGGGGCAGTGGTTCTG
>NZ_JBAUHO010000178.1:0-8849 GCF_049680325.1 Planktotalea sp. | reverse complement strand
TGTTAAAACATCTTGACGATGCCTGCATCGACCGGCTGGAACAGATCGCGCCTATCACTGTTCCGGCTGGCGGTGTGCTATTTCGCGCCGGAGACGCGGCAAAGGGTTATCCGATTGTTCTAGGCGGAACGATTGATGTCTATTTGACCAGCATATCAGGGCGCGAAATCGTACTTTATAGCGTAAGTTCGGGTCAGGCGTGCATTCAAAGCACGCTCGGCTTGATGGGTACTGTACCTTATTCGGCAGAGGCCCGCGCGGTCACTGAAACTACACTCATTCTGGTGCCTGCGCTTGTCTTTACGAATATGCTCGGCACATCCGATGCGTTTCGCAAAATGGTGTTCTCTGCCTTTGGCGAAAGGATGAACTCTGTCACGCATCTTCTTGAAAAAGTGGCATTTCTAAAGATTGAGCCGCGCATAGCAGAAGCCCTGATCGCGCTTAGCGAACGTCAAGGCAGCGCGAAAATCGCTATCACGCAAAGCGAACTGGCAAGCAGGATCGGAACCGCGCGCGAAGTCATCTCGCGCAAGCTAGAACATTGGGGCGCATCAGGGGTGTTAAAAACAACCCGTGGTGCGATCGAAATTCTCGACCTGAAAGCCCTCAAAACAATCGCAGAGCAAGTTTAATTTCGTTTTGGCGGGAACAATGTGACTCGGTCACAGACAGGTTAGCGACAAAGGCCTAGACTCCGACTCAGTCATCGAAATTGGAGAACACCATGACAAAGAACGTCGGAAGCATTGATCGCATTTTGCGCATCGTTATCGGTTTGGCCCTTTTGGCCGGATTTTTCCTGAATTCAGATGGCAGCTACCGCTGGCTCTATCTCATCGGCATCGTGCCTTTGGCGACAGGTCTGATGAGCAGCTGCCCGCTCTATTCCATCTTTGGAATCAAGACCTGCAAGTCCCGCTAAGGTCTGAACGCGTTGTATGTTAAGCGGTATCGGGTGCGTGAGGCAATCACGCACCCTTTTTCAGTCAAGCCCTCAGTCGCGCGCCCGAAGGATCAAAGGGCGGCTCTGCAAGGATCACCGCACGATGTGGCTGGCCAAGGACCATCACCTCAACCGCATCGCCGGGTTTGGCATCTTTGACGAACCCAAGTGCAAGGCTCATGCCGACGGTATAACCATAGGTGCCCGAGGTGACCCGCCCGATCCCTTTGCCGTCCTTGAAGATCGGCTCACCCCCTGTTGCATCCGCGTTCGAGGCATTCACATCGTCTTCATTCAGATGCAGCAGCACCATATGCTCGCGCGCGTCTTTGGCCAGGGTTTCGGCAACGGCATCCTTGTTCAGGAAATCCTTGTCCATCTTGCAAAGGCGATCCAGCCCGACTTCTTGCGGGAAGTATTCCGGGCTATATTCGCGGCTCCAGGAGCCGTAGCCCTTTTCGACGCGCAAGCTCATCAAGGCACGCCCGCCGACAGGGCCCGCGCCCAAGGGTTCACCCGCTCCAAGGAGCGCTTCATAGAGGCGCGCTTGATCCGCTTGAGCGCAATGCAGCTCCCAACCCAGATCACCGGTAAAGCTGACCCGCAGCGCCAAGACATGAACGCCTGCAAGTTCGATCCATTTCGAGCGCATGAAAGGAAAGTCTTCTGTTGCAAGCGAGGTATTGGTCATGCGTTGCAGCATTTCGCGCGATTTCGGGCCAGCGACGTTGAAGCCACAAATGTCATTTGTGCGGCTTTCGAAAATCGTTCCCGTTGGCAGCGGCACCTGTTTGAAAAAGCGTTTGTGATAACGCTCGGCCATGCCCGAACCGATGATCCAGAACTCGTCCTCGGCCAGTCGCGTGACAGTGAAATCGCCCGCGATACCGCCGCGTTTGCCAATAAGCGGTGTGAGGCATGAGCGGCCAACCGCCTTGGGCATGTTGTTGGCAAAGACCGCGTTGAGCCAGGCTTCAGCCCCCGGCCCTTTGCAGATGTATTTGGCGAAATTGGAAATGTCGATGATGCCCGCATGTTCGCGCAGCATGCGGCACTCGTTGCCCACAGGCCCCCACCAGTTCTGACGCGTGAACCCGTTGGTATCCGATGCACCGGCCTCATTGGCAAACCAAAGCGGATGTTCCCAGCCCGAATTCAACCCGAAAACCGCGCCGCGCTCTGCCTGCATTGCGTAAGCTGGACGCATCCGTGCCGGGCGACCAGCTGCGCGTTCCTCATTCGGAAAATGGATCGCAAAACGATGCGCATAACTGTCTTGCACGCGCGCTTTGGTAAAGGCCTTATCCGCCCAGGTGTCAAAACGCGCCACATCCCAGCCGAACATATCATATTGCGTTTCGCCCTCGATGATCCATTGCGCAGCCATCAGGCCCATGCCACCCGATTGCGAGAACCCCGGAATGATGCCGTTACAGCAGAAATAATTGTCAAGTTCAGGCACAGGGCCAAAGAGCACGTTGGAATCCGGCGACCAGATCATCGGCCCGTTAATGACCCGTTTGATCCCCGCCTCAGCCACCGCAGGAACGCGTTCGATTGCGTTCATCATATTCTCTTCGATGCGTTCGAGATCATCGGGAAATAGATCATGAGCAAAGTCCAGCGGCGTGCCCTCTTCGGCCCAGAATTTCATGTCCCGCTCATAGGCGCCGACAAGCAGCCCCTTGCCTTCCTGACGCAGATAGTATTCGCCGTCGCGGTCCGAAACGGACGGCAGGCGGCGATCCATTCCTTCGATCTCGGGGATGCTTTCGGTCACGAAATACTGGTGCTCGGTGGGTTGCAACGGCAAGGTGATGCCAGCCATCGCCGCCACTTCGCGCCCCCAAAGTCCCGCGGCATTCACAACCCATTGCGTATGAATGTCGCCCTTTGGCGTTTTGACGATCCAGGTACCATCCTCTTGCGCTTCGGTTCCCGTGACGGGCGTGAAGCGCATGATCTCTGCCCCGCGCTGGCGCGCACCGACGGCATAGGCATTGGTAACGCCCGAAGGGTCCACATTGCCGCCATCGGGTTCATACATAACGCATTTGATGCCCTCGAAATTCACCATCGGGTTCAGCTCGCGCGCTTCCTCGATGGATATCTCGTAAAAATTCATCCCGTAAAGCTTGGCCTTGGCCGCTTGCAATCGCAACTGATGCACCCGCGCTTCGGTCTGCGCCAGATAAAGCGATCCGGGCTGGAATACGCCGCAGGACTGGCCTGTTTCCGCTTCCAGATCATTGTAGAGTTTCATCGTGTAATGCTGGATGCGCGAGATATTGGTGCTGTCGTGCAGACCATGGATATTCGCTGCCGCGTGCCATGTGGAGCCGGACGTCAGCTCGTCACGCTCTAGCAGGACCACATCGGACCAGCCGAGTTTTGTAAGGTGATAAAGGATCGAGCAGCCGATCACACCGCCCCCGATGACGACTGCCTGTGCTGTGGTGCGCATGTTTATTCCCTTTCGAGTTCACGAGCAAATTGAGAGGTTTCACCCCCATACGATTGCACAGGTGCGACACATTATGTCGCCTTGTTACAAGTCAGAAACTTTCACAACTCCACCCCGAGACGCGCCGCACAGTTTTTTGCACAATGTTGAATGTCACGGCTCCCTTTGTCGCTCAAGACAGCCAAAACACGTGTCAACGCAACCTGAACTTCCGGGATATCCCCGCCAGAGCGCGCAATCACATCAAAGCTGCAACGAAAAAGCTGCTCGCATTGCAGCGGTTTGATCCAGAGCCGATCAAAGCACACTTCGCTGCTTTCGCTTTCGCTTTCAGCCAACATCAGGCTGCTCAAACGGTTCACCACATCAACAGCAGTTTGCGGATCGTTGATCCCGGGGGAAAGCGCGCGGTTGGCGACCTCGCTCATCACGATCAACCCAAACTCCGCGTCCTGCTCAAAACTACGCGAGGCCCGAATGACAATCGCTTCACCCAGCAACCTGCGACGTACCTCACTGGGCTCTTCAAGACCAGTAAATTGCAGCAATAGATCACCGCAATTCACATAATCCCCCGCACGCACATGAATATAGACACGACCGTTACACGCCTGTGCTTCTTGCTGAAGCGCATCCGCAGCGATCATGGTGACATAGCCTGCTTTGCTCGCATAAAGGTGAAACCCCTGCCCGTCCTTTGCATCGGACGCGCCCAGAAAGGCATTTGCCCCGGCCGTTGGCGAGCGATGAAATGCCGCCAGAGCAGGATGGGCCTTTGCTTGGGTGCAATCGAGGATATTTTCGAGCAGGCCAAAGCGTTCAATATGGTGAATCCAGCGGATAATCGCGATCACCACCTGCACAACGATGACAATCGAGACAAGGAAAAGCACAAAGCGTGTCGCATTGCTCATCAACGGCGTTGCAAGCACGATTATACCCGTCAACGAGAACAGGAATGCACCGATAAACACGGACAAGATGCGGTGCGTTGTCTGATCCTCGCGCAAAATCAAAACAGCGCGCGGTGTGGCAGAGCTTTCAACGCCGCGAAAGGATGAAGACAGGATCGAGAGCGAAAAAATGGTAACCGCAAGCATGGAAGATGCCAGTGTCGTCAACACGGTTTCAAGCGAATCCGCGCCCAAGTATGTGACCCAGGCCTCTGGCAAATATGGGCTAATCAAAATCGCGGCCCCTACAGAGGCCAGCGCAAAAACAGCATAAAGGCTAACGCGTACAATCAAACGGCGGGCGAAATACGCAAGGTATTGAAAAATAGATTGCAGCATCTCAGCCCGCCTTTACTTTGCGACAGAAAATGTCGCCTGTGGGATAGCCGTAACTTAGGCCTCTTTAGAACACTCGCGCCATACGCAAACGGAGACAAGCATGAAAACCACCACCCGAGTAGCTGTGATTGGCGGAGGCGTCGTCGGATGCTCCGTTTTGTACCATCTGACCAAACTGGGGTGGTCCGATGTCATGCTGATCGAACGCTCCGAACTCACATCAGGCTCGACATGGCATGCCGCTGGTGGATTCCATACGCTAAACGGCGACACCAATATGGCGGCGCTTCAGGGCTATACGATCAAACTATATAAAGAGCTGGAAGAGTTGACGGGCATGTCCTGCGGTTTGCATCATGTGGGCGGCGTGACGCTGGCAGACAATCAGGAACGCTTTGACATGCTTCTCGCCGAACGCGCCAAGCATCGCTATATGGGGCTTGAGACCGAAATCGTCGGTCCCGAAGAGATCAAGAAGATCGCGCCGGTCACAAACACCGACGGCATTCTCGGTGCGCTTTATGATCCGCTTGACGGACACCTTGACCCTTCGGGCACCACCCATGCCTATGCCAAAGCCGCGCGCATGGGCGGGGCAACAATTGAAACCCACACAAAGGTTATCGAAACCAACCAACGCCCCGATGGAACATGGGATGTGGTGACGGACAAAGGCACGATCCATGCCGAGCATGTGGTCAATGCGGGTGGCCTTTGGGCGCGCGAAGTTGGCGCAATGGCAGGCGTTTACCTTCCCCTGCATCCAATGGAACACCAGTATATCGTCACGGATGACATTCCGGAGATCTATAATATGGGCAGCGAACACCCCCATGTGATGGATCCCGCTGGCGAAAGCTATCTACGTCAAGAAGGACGCGGATTGTGCATCGGGTTTTATGAGCAACCCTGCCGCCCTTGGGCCGTTGATGGCACGCCTTGGGACTTTGGCCATGAATTGCTGCCCGATGATTATGACAAGATCGAAGACAGCATCGCCTTTGCCTACAAGCGTTTCCCGGTTCTGGAAACCGCTGGCATCAAGAGCGTCATTCACGGCCCCTTCACCTTTGCCCCAGACGGCAACCCGCTGGTCGGCCCTGTGCCGGGCCTGCGCAATTATTGGTCCGCTTGCGGTGTTATGGCCGGCTTTTCTCAGGGTGGCGGCGTTGGCTTGATGCTGGCGCAATGGATGATCGAAGGCGAAACCGAACGCGATACATTCGCCATGGATGTGGCCCGCTTTGGTCAGGGGATCATCACGCCGGGCTACACATTGCCAAAGGTGATTGAAAACTATCAAAAGCGTTTCTCGGTCAGCTACCCGAATGAAGAGCTCCCCGCCGCGCGCCCCTTCCGCACAACGCCAATGTACGACATTTTCACTGATATGGGCGCGGTTTGGGGCCAGCAATACGGGCTTGAGGTCGCCAACTACTTCGCGCGTGAAGATGGTGAGCCGGCATATGAGACACCCTCCTTCCGCCGCTCTGACGCCTTTGGCGCGACCGCGCGTGAAGTGAAAGCCGTGCGCGAAGCGGTCGGCATCAATGAGGTGCAGAATTTTGGCAAATACGCGATCACCGGCCCGAACGCGCGCGCATGGCTTGATAGGATCATGGCTGGACGCATTCCAAAGCCCGGGCGTTTAAGCCTGACCCCCATGCTTTCGCCAAAGGGCCGCCTGATCGGGGATTTCACCGTGTCATGCCTTACCGAGGAAGAGTTTCAGCTAACTGCCAGCTATGGCAGCCAAGCGTTCCATACTCGCTGGTTTGAACAGAACATGGACGACGGTGTTCAGCTTGATAATATCTCTGATCGGCGCACAGGCTTCCAGATAGCAGGACCAAAAGCGCGCGAGATTTTGGCCGCTTGTACGCGCACAGATATCAGCGACATGAAATTCATGGATGTGCGTCGCATGACCGTTGGAATGGCCGATTGCCTCGTGCAACGCGTCAGCTATACGGGCGATCTGGGCTATGAAATCTATTGCGATGCCATGGCGCAGCGCCAACTTTGGTGGACGCTCTGGCAAGCGGGCGAGCCTTTGGGAATGCAACCCTTCGGGATGCGCGCGATGATGAGCCTGCGTCTGGACAAGTTCTTTGGCTCCTGGCTGTCTGAGTTTTCGCCAGATTACACGGCCGCGGAAACGGGCATGGATCGCTTCATCAGCTTCAAGAAGAACACCCAATTCATTGGCCGCACTGCCGCTGAGGCAGAGCGCGCGGTGCCCCCCGCCCGTCAACTCTGCGCCTTTGAGGTAGATGCAGACGGCGCAGATGTGGTTGCTTACGAGCCGATCTGGATGGACGGCACTGTGCAGGGTTTCTGCACCTCTGGCGGCTATTCCCATTACGCTGGCAAAAGCATCGCGCAGGCATTGATCCCGCGAGAGGCTGTGCGCGAAGGGTTGGAAGTGGACATCGAAATCCTTGGCCAGATGCGCAAGGCCCGATTGATTACCACGCCCCTCTTTGACGCAGATGGCGCGCGGATGCGCGGATAATGACCATCACCTGCTTGATCCCCGCCGCTGGCGCTTCCTCGCGCATGCGCGGCGCGGACAAGCTGATGCAAGATGTTGAGGGCGAGCCTTGCGTCGTTGCACTTGCCAAGCGGGCATTGGCCGCTGGATTGAACGTCATCGTTACCCTGCCAAGCGCGGATCATCCGCGCGCCCTTGCCCTGAGCGGGCTGCCATTGCTCAAACTCGCCGTGCCAGACGCTGGCGAGGGCATGTCAGCCTCGCTCCGCGCTGGCGCGCGCGCAATGCCTGATGCAGCAACAGGGTTAATGATCTTGCCCGCTGACATGCCCGCCATAACAAGCGCGGACATCTCAAAAATGCGCGATGTGTTCACACAGACTTTGCCGCTCATACTAAAGGCGCGCGCCGCGTCGGGAAAATCGGGGCATCCGGTTATCTTTGCGGCAAAGCTTCGCAGCGATTTCGAACATCTGTCTGGCGATGCTGGTGCGCAAAGCATTGTTCAAAGGCATAAAGACCGCATCGCATTCGTTGATTTCAGCGATGAACGTCCGCTAAGCGATCTGGATACGCCCGAAGACTGGGCTGCATGGCGCGCGTCACTTGGGCGGGAATAATGCCTGTGACAGCTCGTCTGCATTGATAGATGCGCGCGCCGCCGGGAAAACAATTTCGGCGTCTTTTTCGTCAAGCTCGGGGAAAATGCTAATCAACTCGGCGCGGTGACGTTCGTCGATCGCCCCTGCGCGCATGTCGCTAGGTTGATAGCTTTCAGACCAGGCCCCATCCGCCAAAATGATCTCATGCTGTTCAAACATGAAATGGATATAGGTAACCTCTGAAACTTCAACGTGCGAGATACCTTCAAAACACGTCAGTAAATGCGCGGGAACCAGAACTTCGTCCGAATTGAACCAACGGCGGATCTGATCGTTGTTCAGCAACATTCTGTGTTGCGGAGACACGCGCGTGACCCGTTCAGGCAGGTTAGGACCCAAGGCCCCTTTACTGATCTGGATGGGCTGAAGGTTCGGATGTGCCTTCAAAACGTTGCTTGGCAGAACGCTGGCAGCGGCCCAAAGGACAGTTTGATATCCGTTGTCGCGTGTCAGAACACGCGTCCCCACCGCAATCTCTTCAACAGGAAGCTCGCCCTGATCGGTTTTGATAAGCGTGCCGGGCGTAAAACAAGGGCAATAGGAGGTAACTTGATGCGGGGTTTGGCCGCCCGCATCAAGATCGTTGCACACAACAGAACCAAGGTCATTGCGAAGGACTAAACTGGTACTATTCACATTCATAAACACTCGTCTTTTCGCAGGCCAACTAACCGTGATTCACTTTACGTGATCCTGTTTGGTGACCTAAGGTGACGAAAATGTGGCAAACGGGTGGTTCACTCGCGGCAATTGGGAATAAATTACCCGACCTGCAACCCAAGGGTGTACGGAAATTCCATTACAACTCAGCGCACAGAATCTCGGCTTCAAAACGCTTCAGTGAACGCCGTGCAGCACCGTAATTATGCAGCCCTTTTTGGGTGTTAATCACTGCCCCGCTGGCATCGAGATATTCGATGATACCGCTTTCAGGGCCGCTTTGGATAACACGGGCATTGATGCCACTTAGATCAATGACATCAATATCAGA
>NZ_JBAUHO010000177.1:0-1828 GCF_049680325.1 Planktotalea sp. | reverse complement strand
CGATCCCACCGTGGAACGCAGATTCCGTGCTGCCTTCCCACATGAACGGAAACTGGTGAATAGGTTGGCAAGCCTTGCCAGCGATTTGCCACTTCTCGGAGTTGGAAGCAAAGAAAACCACAAAGGCCGATCAAAGAGGCACCCCACGTATATCAGCGCTTCGCCTCAGCCCGAGTATCTCGCAGCGGCAAAGTTGGCGATCATACAACTCGGTGCAAATGCGGACCGCGGCGAACTGCTCAGGTACGCCGAAAGTATCCTTCAATCTGCCAGGCAGCGACCTGTGGATATCCAGTAATTAAGGGCACAAGACTCATTCAAATCCCTGACAATACATCAGCGTCCAAGAATTAAGGGCACAATGACAACAATAATATACTATTGGTGCAATGTGATTGGAAACATGCTACATGCTAGGTGACCGATGAAGTCAAACCTTTTTACACACATCGTCTTCGCTGCATCCGTTGCTACACTCTCGCAGGCAGCAACACCTCAAAGGGTTGCGGCTCAAACCTACCAAATTGATTGCGCGATCCTGCTCTGCCTATCCGGTGGCTGGCCCGCTTCGGTTCCCTGCGCGCGTGCCAGAGCTGAGTTCATACGGCGGATCACGCCCTGGCCCGTTGAACCTCCACTTCAGATCTGGCGCTGTCCCATGGGTGTAGCCTATCAGCCGGGCAGTGATACGAACTCGGCGGCGCGCATCTTCGACATTCTGGACAATGGTCTCGACACCCTACCCCAGAGCTATCCTGAGTTTCCGACTGAATCTAATGCGCGACCTGTCCCCGCCGTCCTCCGAACGACGGACGCCACAGCCGGACAGCTGCCCAATGGCCTCGTCCTGCGCCTGATCCAAAACCGCGCCGATATCGACATCAGCGGACCTGAGTTCAACTTTGTGCGTTCAATCCGGGTTTTTGATGTGCGCTACGCGCACCAACACGAATCCGGTCCAGACGATGATTGCAATCGGAGCGCGACGGTCGTTCTCGGAACCTATGGGACACAGGGTGATTTCTCCTGGGCACGCTCTGCACTAAGCGCCCTGCCCGAGGCACATGTTGGCCTCGAACGCTGGGGGCAAAACTGTCCGAGCATCTACCACCGCTCTGTCTTCGTCGATTGGCGTGACTATGAGGGCAATTATGGTTTCGAACAGGTGGACTATTGATTGGCGGCGTCGAAACTTGACCCAGATTTGAAAGCGAAACTGCTCTTGGTGGACGAAACCTACCTAACCGTTCCAATAACCGCACACTCACAATGAACAATAATATATCATTGATTTTTGCTGGGAGCGCGGTTTCACGCATTTTCCCGGCGAATCACTCGCCCAAATCGAACAGAGCTACATTCTTGTTAGTCAAATGACGCTTTGGTCTTCGAACTTCAAAGCTGCGCTCAAATCCGATGATCGGCATCCGTCGCGCGTTCGGCCACCGTCAGAAGTTCAGCAGCGTCGGCCTCCATAGCCCTCGCGAGCACAACCAACTCAATGACATCGATCCTGCGCTCACCACTTTCAACGCGGGCCACAAAGGACTGATGGCATTTCAGCCGAGCCGCTAACTGTTCCTGCGTCAGCCCAGCATTTTTGCGCGCCGCAATGAGTGCATCGCGGAGCGCTTCATGCCCTGAACTTCTGATTGTCTTTGCCACGTGTCACAAACCCCTTGTGACCGGGCTAATCTACTTTATAGATTATCTAAAAAGTGGATAAATGATGTTTTCCATAGACTTGTTCGAACATCACGTTGCCTCGCGAACTAGCCTGTTGTCGGGTCCAGCGTACCGTTCCGCAGAAATGTGCCATCTGTCATTC
>NZ_JBAUHO010000176.1:0-3168 GCF_049680325.1 Planktotalea sp. | reverse complement strand
CCGCAATTCGTGAAACGGGCGATGCGGTGCGGCGCTGTTCGGGCGGTTTGATTTGCCCTGCACAAGCCGTTGAAAAGTTGAAGCATTTTGTGTCTCGTGGTGCGTTCGATATCGACGGGCTTGGGGCAAAACAGGTGGAAATGTTCTACCACGATGTGAACCTGCCTATTCGTGAACCCGCCGATATTTTCTCGCTTCACCGCCGTGATGCCACGCAATTGACCAAGCTGAAGAACCGTGACGGTTGGGGCGACAAAAGTGCGGCGAAGCTGTTCGAGGCGATTGATGCACGCCGCAACATCGGGTTTGCGCGTTTCCTTTTTGCCCTTGGTCTGCGCCATGTGGGCGAGCAAAGCGCAGCGCTGATTGCGCGCCATTATGGCGCTTGGGCGACGTTCATCGAAGCCATGGACGCCGCTCGGGACAAGTCTGGGCCGGCGTGGGACGAACTGCTTTCGATTGATGGCGTCGGCGAAGTCATGGCAACCTCGCTTGTCACCAGTTTTGCGCAGGACCGCGAACGCGCCTCGATCACGCGCCTGAGTGAAGAATTGACGATAGAAGACGCCGAAAAGCCGGACACAAGCAGCCCCGTTGCGGGCAAAATCGTCGTGTTCACAGGCACGATGGAAAAAATGACCCGCGCAGAAGCCAAAGCGCGTGCAGAGGCGCTTGGTGCCAAAGTATCCGGTTCCGTGTCCGCGAAAACCGACTTGCTTGTGGCTGGTCCGGGCGCGGGTTCAAAGGCCAAAAAGGCGGCTGATCTTGGCGTTGAAACCATTGATGAGGACGATTGGCTTGCGTTGATCGAGGGTTTATGAGCACGCGGCCCGAAATCCTTTTTCCGCTTTTTGCCGCGCTGACGGGGCTGGATGGGATCGGGCCAAAAACGGCAGAGCATCTGGCAGGCCTTCATGTTGAAAAACCGCGCGACCTGCTGTTTTTACTGCCATACTCCGGTATTGATCGCACGATACGCGACAGTGTGCAGGGCGCTGATCTGCCCAACACCCTGACCGTCGAGGTCGAGATCGGCCAACATCGCCCCCCGCGTAACAAGGGTGGAGCCTATCGCATTGATGTGATCGACGCGCAGATCGCATTTCAACTGGTCTACTTCCATGCACGCGGTGACTATCTTGGTAAATTGCTACCGACGGGTCAGCGCCGCGTAGTGTCGGGCAAGGTCGAATTGTTCGACGGAATCGCCCAGATGGTGCATCCGGATCACGTTGTGCGACCTGATGAAGCTGCGCAAATTCCCGAGTTCGAACCGGTTTATCCACTGACGGCGGGCGTGACCCAAAAGCCCTTGAGCAAGGCAATTGCCAGCGCGTTGGAGCGGCTTCCTGCGCTGGGAGAATGGATTGATCCGACCCAGAAAGAGCAAAAGCAATGGCCCGATTGGGATAAAGCGATACAAGCCGCGCATGCGCCGCAGTCTATGGGCGAGCTCGCGGCAACAGCGCCCGCGCGCGAACGACTGGCTTATGATGAATTCATGGCGCATCAGCTCACGCTGGCGCTTGCGCGTGCCAAGCGGCGCCGTGCGCCGGGCATCGAAAGTCATGGGACCGGCAAGCTGCGTAACAAAGTGTTAAGCGCTTTGCCCTATAAGCCAACAGGTGCGCAGCTACGCGCAATTGATGAAATAACGGGGGATTTAGCCAGCGCAGTGCGGATGAACCGCCTGTTACAGGGCGATGTCGGTTCTGGCAAAACACTTGTGGCGTTCATGGCTTTGCTTGCAGCGGTCGAAGCAGGCGGGCAGGGCGTGATGATGGCCCCGACCGAAATTCTGGCGCGCCAGCATCTGGAAGGGTTGCAGCCACTTGCTGAAAATGCCGGCGTTGTTCTGGAACTGCTGACAGGACGCGATAAAGGGCGCGAGCGCGACGCCAAACTTGCCGCGCTGAAAGAGGGCAAAATTCAGATCCTCGTTGGCACCCATGCGGTGTTCCAGAAGGATGTGGTCTTTGCCGACCTGCGTCTAGCTATCGTGGATGAACAACATCGTTTCGGCGTGCGGCAACGGCTCGAGTTGGGAAAAAAGGGGCAGGGCGCGGATGTTCTGGTGATGACTGCAACGCCGATCCCGCGCAGTCTCGCGCTGGCGCAATTTGGCGATATGGATGTTTCGGTGCTGGATGAGAAACCGGCAGGGCGCCAAGCGATCAAAACCGCGCTTATATCAGATGAGCGCGTCAGCGAGGTTGTCGATCACCTGCGCGGTGCGATTGCAGAGGGTCGGCAGGCCTACTGGGTTTGTCCGCTGGTCGGGGAAAGCGAAGTGTCCGATCTGATCGCGGCGGAAGAGCGCTTCAAACACCTGCGTGCGCTATTGGGCGAACAGGCAGTGCGACTTGTGCATGGTCAAATGCCGTCTGCTGAAAAAGATGCCGCTATGGCCGATTTTGTTGAAGGCAGGGCGCAGGTTCTGGTGGCAACGACGGTGATCGAAGTCGGGGTAAACGTGCCGAATGCTACGATCATGGTGATTGAGCGCGCAGAAAGCTTTGGCCTTGCGCAGCTTCATCAACTTCGTGGACGGGTCGGGCGCGGCACGGCCGCTTCGACCTGCTTGCTGATGTATAAGGCACCGCTAAGCGAGAATGGTCAAAAGCGTCTGAAGGTGCTGCGCGAAACGGATGACGGGTTCAAGATTTCCGAAACCGATCTACAAATGCGCGGCGCAGGTGATTTGATTGGAACTGCGCAATCGGGTTTGCCCCGATTTCGCGTTGCCGACATGGAAAGCCAGACAGCATTGATGGAAATTGCCCAAAGCGACGCGCGAAAACTGCTTCATGATGATCCCGACCTTCAAAGCACACGGGGAAAAGCCGCGCGTGTTCTTCTTTGGCTTATGGAACAGGATCAAGCAATTCGTTTAATATCAGTAGGTTAGAAAGTTTGTTAACAAAATGTTCTCAAATGTTCCACTTTGTTCTTTACATGCCGTTCGCAAAATGAGAACAAAGAGACAACAAAAACAAGATTGAGCAGGAACGACACCATGATTGATCAAATCAAAACTGTAATCGCCCGTGCTGAAGGCACGTTGTTGCAAGACGCAATTGGCGCTGTTTCTTTGATGACCATTTTCATGGCCGCCCTGTACCTTCCTGGTTTTGCTTGAACACTTTTTTTTGCCTCGTGATTTCGTGC
>NZ_JBAUHO010000175.1:0-37635 GCF_049680325.1 Planktotalea sp. | reverse complement strand
TAAGTTCCCAGCAGAGTTTCAAAGCTACCGACACAATCAAGCCTGAAGAAGGGCCAACATCAAGACCTGCGTAGGACTTAAGGTCGAGTTGAGCCTCATGGGCTTCCTGAACGCTGGCTGTCAGGATCTTAGTCGGTGCTCCAGAATGAAAAGCGCTTGGGATAAACGAACCGTTGAGGCCCTCGATGCCTTGATCCGGTATGTTTCGTGCATGGCTGGCAAAAAAGCCGTTGTCGATATCAGCAAGCACAATCATGGCCTGCTCTTCATGTACAACTGCCGTGCGACGCATGCTCATCAAGCTGTCGCCAGTTCCAACGCCACCAACCCAAGCGCCAGGGGTGCGGCCGAGTTTCTTCAAACAGGCAGTGCGCATAACCGTGCCAATATTGCACTCGATGTCGTGGGCGTAGGGCGCTGGCCCGAACTGATCAATCAAGTAGGCATCCGAGCCGTGATCCTTTGCATAAACGCGCGCCGCATTGTTGGTGGCTGCAAGCGATGACACGCCCTGCTGTGGCGCGATCAAAGTCACCTCTGCGCCCAGATCACGACAGCGTTTGATTTTGGCTAAGCTTGTTCCTTCTGGCATAAATGCTTTTACGGGCAGGCCAATCTGATCGCCAAAAAAGGCAACAGTGCTTGCGGTGTTGCCGCTAGAAGGGATGACTAGCTTTGTTCCTGGTTGGATCGCGCCGTCCAAAACGCCCGACAGAAGGTTAGGGCCCACCAGATAAGGCTTGTGGCACTGGGTGGCAGTTTGGGAAAAATCCACCAAAGCCAGCTTCGTGCTGGTTGTCTGGGTAAAGGGATGCACGTGAAGCGTCGGTTGGGACGCAGCGGTGATATCGTTGATGGTAGATTTCGTAGAAGTGTAGAATGACACTGACATCGGAATTTCCTTTCCGGCCCCATCATGGTGTCATTCCAATATCTTCAAAAAGATGCTAGAGTTGAAATGAACAGGGTGCAACCTGTTCGCCGTGATGAGGCACATTACTGGGTAAGTAGTGTCCTCATCACACTCGAAATCCAAGGCTATGTAAAGTATTTTTTGGCTATTTGATTTCATTTTGCTAAAATTTACATTTGTTCGTTTTTTATTGTCCCTTCTGAAGGTCCTTGCTTTCTAAAATCCAATCAATAAATGCCGCAACTTCAATGCCCTGCAAGATGAAGCTAAGGCGACGTTGTCCTACATTTACGGTATGGGCTGATTGCTTCCCCTCCATCCAAGCAGCTGAAATCATGTCGTCTTTCTCGTCAACATTGATATCTAATGCGCTATAGATCTCTCCAATGTCGTCTGACGTAACCAAAATTCTACTCAAACGATCCCGAGCTTGTTCAGTGATTCTCATGCTTACGCTCTGCGTATCATATCCTTGACGAATCAATTCCGCGATGTCGCGGGTCAAGCAATCCACGACATCTTCGCGGGTCGGCATAGCGAAAACTTCCATGTCGGGCCATGACTCAACGCATCCATTCCAAGTCCCATCCTCAGCCTGTGAAGCGCGCAAATGACCTCCAACAAAGTCGCGGAGCGCATCTGCCAATGCATCGCGACGATTGGAGATTAGCGCTGCATCTTGGGCAAGCATTGACTGGGTAAATCCGCGTTTAGGTGAAACTCCCAATCTGTGTAACTCAATAGACAGCACAGGGGTCGTGCGCAAAATTGTGACTGGGGTTGCCGTCGGATTAAAAATTGAAAACTGCAGCTGCCCATCAAAGCCAGGATCAACACGAAACCCATGGCTAACAATCAGACCAAGGCGCGCAAGATTCGTCGTCGCTCCAACCCGTGCTAAATATTTATTATATAGAGACAATCTCTCTTTGGTAATTGCGTTTACGACCTGACCTGCTTTGATCTGAAAGCGATCACGATCCCAATCAAGCTCTTCGCTGCGCACAATATCTATCACTTTAGGACCAAGCGTCAGATCATAGGAGGCTTGCCTAAGGTTGGTCGCCTCAAATGGATCAATGGTAATCAAACCGTTGTCTAGCGCGGCCTCAATTTGATGGTCGACAAGCGCGGCGGTTTCTAAAAACGTATTGGAATCCGGCATTTCCAATGGCGATTTCGAACGCCCCAAATCATACCAACGCATTGGCGCTTCGCCTAAGAATAAACCAAGTTTCTCTGAAACATTCTTAGAGACGTCCAAACGATTGTTTAGCACTGCGCTCAGGGTTTGTCGCGAAACGCCAACGGCGTCAGCAAATTGGTTAACCGACATGTCGCGTTTTGTGATCTCTAGGCGCAACAATCCGCCGATGCTGGTTTTTGAAGGCTTGTGAAGCTGCTCGACCGTACTCATTTTGCATTCTCCTTAAGCGTCTCGTAGCATAAATTTCATACATGTCCCACACATACTTTACATGTCGCGTAAAAAAGCGACGTGCGTGCTCTCGCTACAAAATTGTCAATGGAGCCGCCAAGAACTCTTAGGCCATGGTACTTGCTTCATTTCCGAATTATGATTGCGTTAACAGAGTTCTGTGTGGAGTTGCACCTTGTCCAAATCTGATGCCCGTCCGCTAACATTGCGCGATGTGTCCGAGGTATCTGGCGTGTCGGAAATGACCGTCTCCCGGGTTTTACGCAATCGCGGTGACGTTTCGGCGACAACCCGCGAAAAAGTGCTGAAAGCTGCCAAGGAACTCGGCTATGTGCCCAACAAAATCGCGGGCGCACTGGCGTCGCAGCGTGTCAATCTGGTTGCGGTAATTATCCCCTCGCTTTCCAACATGGTCTTTCCAGAGGTCATGACAGGTATCTCCCAAGTCCTTGAAGATACAGAGCTTCAACCTGTCGTTGGCGTCACCGACTACCTTCCTGAGAAGGAAGAGCGTGTGCTCTTCGAGATGCTGTCATGGCGCCCATCTGGCGTGATTATCGCCGGGCTTGAGCATTCGGACGCAGCGCGCGCCATGCTGAAGGCCTCGGGCATTCCCGTTGTCGAAATCATGGATGTTGATGGGACGGCGATCGATACAAGCGTCGGCATTTCACATCGTCGGGCGGGACGTGAAATGGCCAAGGCGATCCTGAAAGGACGCTATGAACGTATCGGGTTTATGGGAACAAAGATGCCCCTCGATCACCGAGCGCGCAAACGCTTTGAAGGATTTACCGAAGTTCTGGGCAAAGCAGGCGTCGAAATTGTCGAGCGCGAGTTTTATTCTGGTGGTTCCGCGCTCGCCAAAGGGCGCGAGATGACGGCGGCGATGCTGAAACGCGACCCGGATCTTGATTTTCTTTACTATTCCAACGACATGATCGGTGCCGGTGGATTGCTTTATCTGATGGAGCAGGGCTTTGACATTCCAGAGCGGATAGGCCTTGCCGGTTTCAATGGCGTCGAGTTGCTGCAAGGCTTGCCGCGACAATTGGCAACGATGGATGCATGCCGCCTTGAAATCGGGCGCAAGGCGGCCGAGATCATTGCAGAGCGCGTGGAAAACCCGAACGCAGAGATCAGCAAGCGCGTAGAGCTAACGCCTACAATCAGCTTTGGCGACACGCTGAAGCGGCGCTGATTGATGGCGCTGCCCGTCCTTAGCAACAAAAAGGCACGCGCTGTTTTTCTGGACCGCCATCTGCTGAATGCTGCGCCGACAGGAACGGGCAAAGGCGATGATCTGTTATCCCTCATCACACAGCTTGGCTTTGTTCAGGTTGATAGCATCAATACTGTAGAGCGTGCGCATCATATGGTGCTTCGGGCCCGGCGCGCTGCCTACCGCCCCAAAAATCTGACACCGCTGTTAGAAAGAGACCATTCGCTTTTCGAGCATTGGACCCATGATGCGTCTATTATCCCGGCCGAATTTTTCCCGCATTGGAAGCTAAGATTCACCCGCGACGCCGAAAAGCTGCGCAAGCAATGGCGCAGCTGGCGGCGCGAAGGGTTTGAAGAGAAAGTCGATGATCTCTTAAAGCAGATCGCAAACGAGGGGCCAAAATCTTCGGCTTGTGTGGGCGAGGGTGAGAAACGTGGCTCAGGTGGCTGGTGGGATTGGCATCCATCAAAAACCGCGCTGGAATATCTTTGGCGCACAGGCGCATTGAGCGTCACACGGCGCGAAGCCTTCAAGAAGTTTTATGACGTGACCGAAAGGGTTCTGGACGAAGCCGTGACAAGCCCGGCCCCTGAACAAATTGAAAGCATTGACTGGCTGTGTAACGCCGCACTGGATCGGCTGGGTTTTGCCACATCGACCGAGATCGCGGACTTTTGGGACATTGTCACGAAAGCCGAGGCGAAAGAGTGGTGTGCACGGGCAGGTTTGATCGAGCTCGACATCGAAGGCACGGACGGGACGCTCCGCCGCTCTTTCGCGCGCGACGGCCTGATGGATGAAACGCCTCTCAAGCCCACCTCGCGGCTGCGCATCTTGAGCCCCTTTGATCCAGCGTTAAGAGATCGCAAACGGGCCGAGCGTCTGTTCGGCTTCCATTACCGCATCGAAATCTTCGTGCCGGAGGCGAAGCGCCAGTATGGTTATTACGTTTTCCCGATTATGGAATCGGACAAGCTGATCGGGCGGATAGATATGAAAGCTATACGCAGTGAAGATGCCTTGAACGTCACCGGGCTATGGTGGGAGAACGGAGTGCAAGCCACGCCTGCACGCCTGGAAAAGCTACATAAAGAACTTGGGCGCATGGCCCGTTTTGCCGGCGTGTCGCGTGTCCAGATCGCGCCAGAGCTGGGCTTGATACCGCGCAATTGAGTTTATTGGCAAAATGAAGCGGACTCAGTTTATCTGACTGGCGAAAGTATCCAATAACTTGTGCTTGAGCAGCTTGCCCGTCGGCGCAGCGGGCAGGGTTTGTGTCAGCACGATCTGGCCGGGACGTTTGTAGGCCGACAAACGATCTGCGACGAAAGTGCGCAGCTCTTTGACTGTTACAACAGCGTCGTCGGGAATTTGCACAAAGGCCAGAACCTCTTCGTCCCCAGTGGCAGTGCGCCGTCCGATGACTGCAGATTGAACGACCGCAGGGTGATCGTTGAAGGCCGCTTCCACCTCGGGCGGATAGATGTTGAAGCCGCCACGAATGATAAGTTCCTTGCTGCGGCCAAGAATGTGCAACAGCCCCTTTTCGTCGATCTTGCCGAGATCACCTGTGTGCATCCACCCATCGCTGTCAATTACCTGCGCAGTTGCTTCGGGGTTTCTAAAATAGCCAAGCATAATGTGCGGGCCGCGCGTTAGGACTTCGCCAATGCCATTGCCCCCGCCTTCGGCAGTTTCATCAATTTTAATTTCCACGCCAGCCAAGGGCGGCCCAACAGAGATATCAGGGTCGCCAAACTCGCTTTTTGTAGTGCAAACGCCTGCGCTGGTTTCGGTCATGCCATAGCCGTTTTGCAGCGCTATCCCGTAGAACGCTTCTGCCTTGCGTTTCCAAACCGGATCAAGCGGGGCCGCGCCAGACGACACGTAACGCAGCGGTCCACCAGCGATGCTTTCGATGCCTTGCTCTGCTGTGTATTGCATCAGCAGCGCGTGCATCTGCGGCACTGCGGGTAGGATCGTCACCCCGCTTGTCAGTGCATCATAAAGCTTGGCGGCGGTGAAACGTGCCTCCAGCCGAATTGTCGCGCCTGCAAATGTCGATGCCATCAGCATAGAGGCAAGGCCGAAGACATGCGTCATCGGAAGCGCGCCATAAACGGTGTCCGCCACCGTCATGCCGCGGGTATGGGCAGATGTTTTGCCTGCATAAACCAGATTGCTTTGCGTTAGCATGACGCCCTTGGGTGTTCCGGTGGTACCTGTCGTGAACAGCATAACAGCCACATCAGCATCAGGCACAGGGTCGCTTGGCCCAAGTTCAGAAACCATCAGGTTGCCCCAAGCGCCCGCCACATCGCGCGCGTTCAAACGCGTGCCGTGCGCCTTTGCATCTGGCGAGACCTCTGACATGAATAGGCCCAAACGCGGGGTCGCATGGTTAATGATCCGCTCAAGTTCCGCCGCCGTTTGGCGCGCGTTAACGGGTACGGCCCAGGCCCCAATCAAAGAGCACGAAAAGATAAACGCACAAAGCATCGCGCAGTTTTCAGTTACCATGAGAACGCGATCGCCGCGCTGCACGCCGGCAAGACTTAGAAATTCAGCGCCTTTTTGCGCGACATCCCACTCTTTGGCGAAACTCCACGTCGTGCCGTCCCAATCTTGGATAGCGATTGCATCAGAACGCGCACTTGCCTGGCTTTCTAGGAACTCATGGATTTTCATGGGTATTCTGGTGTTTCTTTGTTGAGGAAAGCTGCAATGCCAATTTGCGCTTCTGTGTCGGCAACGGCGCGGATCATCGCCTCTCGCTCTGCGTTAAGCTGTTCGTCCTCGCTGCTTTCGTAGCCTTTACCAACCAGGCCCTTGATGATGCCCTGCGCCTTGCGCGGCCCTTTTGCGAACTCATCGGCAAGCGCCATAGCATCGGCCATTGGATCACTCGAAATCGCATTGATTACGCCCAAATCTGCCAAACGTTCTGCCGTGACCGAACGCGCCAATAGGCACATCTCGCTTACCAGTTGTCGTGGCAGCATTCGCGCCAGTGCGGATGTAAGGCCCCCATCGGGCACAACGCCCGCCTTGACGTAGGACGCTGTAAACTTTGCGCCCGCGCTTGCGACGATCATATCGCACGCAAGCGCAAGGGAAAGACCAGCGCCCGCCGCGCCGCCTTCAACCGCTGCGATTATCGGGACCGGCGCACTTCGCAGGCCCGACGCAATATCATGCAGTTCCTGAATTTTCTCGCGTCGCTCTTCAAGATTAAGCCCTGCACGGTTTTGCAACGCATTCAAATCTCCGCCCGAGCAAAAGAACCCGCCTTCCGACGCAAAAATAATCGCGCGGATATTGGGGTCTTGCGCACGTCCCAGCGCTTCGTTGATGACGGCATAAAGTTCAGGCGACAATGCTCCTCGACGCGAAGCGTTGGAGTTTATGATAACAAGCGTTTTTCCGTGTTGTTCTAGTCGTGCAAGGCTCATGTTAGTTTCTCCTGTGGGACACGTTTGAAGACTCCGTTCGAGATCGCGATCAACGTGCCGTCCTCATGACGCAATTCACCCGAAATAAACTTAAGCGAGCGGCCACCACCCGTGATCTTACCCGTTGCAGTCACGCGCCCCGGCAATCCGGGTGCAAGAAACTGGACGTTCAATGAAACCGACAGAAACGGTGCCAGGCCTGTTCTATCAACCGTCAAGCTTCCGGTCGTACCGCAGGCGTTGTCCAGCAGGATCGTCGCGATGCCGCCATGTAGGACATTGTGTCGGTTCAGGTGCCTTTCATCCAGATCAAGCCAGCAGCGGGCGGAGCCTTCTTCAACTCCGACCTCAACTACATAGCCAACCAGCCTTTGCGTGCCGGTTTCATTCCGAATTTCCTGAACCATTCAAGCAGCGCTCAGCGCTATGAATCGTTCAAGATGATGATCTGTATCACCGAACATATGATCCGCCATGATGATGCGCTTCGCGATATGGGCAAGCTCGAATTCTTGCGTCATCGCGATGCCGCCATGCATCTGAATCGCCTCTTCGCCGATCAAGCGACCCGAACGACCCATCAAATTCTTGGCTGCACTGGCATAACGATCCCGCAAGGCAGGATCTGCACTCAGATAGCCAGCCGCACCGATCACAGCAGATCGCGCCTGTTCAAGTTCGATCAGCATATCTGACAGACGGTGTTGCAAGGCTTGAAATGTACCGATTGCCTTGCCAAACTGTTTGCGCGTTTGCAGGTATTCGACGGTCAAGCGCGTTGCCGTTTCCATGCTACCAAGCGTCTGCGCGCAGATAGCGGTGATCGCCGCTGCATTCACAGTCTCTAAATAGGGGAAAGCACCGCCCTTCGTACCCAAACGCATATCTTCCGAAACTGCCAGTCCATCAAGATAGATATCAGCGGCCATACCGCCACCCATCATCGGTGTGCTGCGCAACTCCAGATCAGAAACAGGCACTAAAAAGAGCGAAATGCCATCTTGATCCTCGACCCCACCGCTTTCACGGGCAGAAATGATGACATAATCCGCATTCGGCGCGCCTAGCGCCATGGACTTATGTCCCGTCATTTTGCCGTCGCTATAGCTCGTTTCAACACGGCTCAGATCGTAGCGACTACGCGGCTCGCTATGCGCCAAAGCAAGACGTGTTTCGCCTGCAATAACAGACTCTACCAGGGCCTTTTGTGTCTCATTTCCCAGGGCGGCAACAAGACCACCACCAAGGATACACGTTTCTAGAATAGGCTCGACAACACCCGCGCGACCCAGTTCTTCGAAGACGACGGAGATGTCATAGCCCGCCCCGCCAAATCCACCATCATCCTCTGTGAACAAAGCCCCGAGGACGCCTAGCTCGGCCAGTTGCGCCCAGATGTCAGCGCTCATTCCATTTTCGCTATCCAGGATCGCGTTACGCGTTGAGACATCATATTTGTCGGCCAGAAAACGACGCAACGTGTCTTGCAGCATTTGCCGCTCTTCAGTCAGTTCAAAGTTCATCGCATCGCCCCCAATGTTGTCTTGGCAATAATCTGGCGCTGCACTTCGTTTGAGCCGCCAAAGATCGACAGTTTACGGTTGTTGAAATACTGCGCGGCGACTGGCCCCGCATGTTCTGGCCCAATCGGGTGTTCATTCGTGCCCTCAACCGCCTCGGACGCAAACGGCAAAGCGTACATCCCGGCCGCGCGTCGGGCTAGATCGTTGATCTCCTGCCGAATGATCGTGCCCTTGACCTTTAGCATTGATGCCTCAAGCCCCGGCGCGCCACCTTTTGCGGCCTGACTTACAATCCTCAGATTGCTCAAAGACATCGCCATCAGATCAATTTCAACCTGCGCAATGCGCGCTGCAAAATGCGGATTCTCGATCAGTGGTTTGCCACCGGACATCTCCGCCTTTGCCATCCGTTTCACAGCTTCCAAACCTGCATTGGACGACCCAACGCCCGCGATATTCGTGCGTTCATGCGTCAGCAAATACTTGGCATAGGTCCAACCCTTGTTCTCTTCGCCAACAAGGTTTTCAACCGGAACTTTCACATCTGTGAACCAGACCTCATTCACCTCTGCGGTGCCATCCAGAAGAATGATGGGACGCACTTCGATGCCCGGAGTTTTCATATCGATTAGCAGGAAGGATATGCCCTCTTGCTGCTTCACCTCGGTGTCTGTTCGCACAAGGCAAAAGATCATGTCCGCGTGCTGGCCAAGCGTCGTCCAGGTCTTTTGGCCGTTAACCACATAATGATCGCCATCACGCACAGCGCGCGTCTTCAGGGATGCCAGATCAGATCCAGCGCCTGGCTCTGAATAGCCCTGACACCACCAGTCAGAGCCATCCAGAATACGCGGCAACCAATGGTCACACTGCTCTTTGGAACCAAACTTCTGCAAAACAGGCGCAAGCATCGCCAAGCCGAACGGAACAATACGCGGTGCATTCGCGAGCGCAGCTTCTTCTTCGTATATGTGACGCTGCACAGCATCCCATTCGGCACCGCCGAATTCCTTCGGCCAGTTTTGCGCCAACCAGCCATTGTCATTCAAAATACCGTGCCATTGCTCGATATCATGTTTGGTCAGTTCACCGCCCAGACGCACCTTCTCGGACAGGTTCGTCGGCAGCTTCTCTTTCATGAAGGTCCGCACTTTCGCTTGAAAGGCGAGCTCTTCTGCGTTGTAGCTAAGGTCCATTGTTTACTCCTTAAAAAATCTCGAAGAGGCCAGCAGCGCCCATACCGCCGCCGATGCACATAGTGATAACCCCCAGCTTTGCGCCGCGGCGTTTGCCCTCTAGCATCAAGTGGCCCGTCATGCGCGCACCTGTCATCCCGAAGGGGTGACCAATCGCGATAGAACCGCCATTCACGTTGCACTTTTCGTCATCGATCCCGAGGCGATCACGCGAGTAAAGCGCCTGAGACGCGAAGGCCTCGTTCAGCTCCCAAAGATCAATATCATCCACGCTCAACCCGTGACGCTCAAGCAAACGTGGCACCGCGAAAACAGGTCCTATCCCCATCTCGTCAGGCTCACATCCTGCGACGGCGAATCCCTTGAAGGCACCAAGTGGCTCGATGCCCTGGCGCTCGGCATCAGTGGCCTCCATGAGAACCACGGCCGCCGAACCGTCGGACAACTGGCTTGCGTTACCAGCAGTCACGTAACCACCTTCGCGTACTGGATTCAGCCCATTTAGACCCTCGATTGTCGTGGTTGGGCGGTTGCATTCATCGCGATCAACGGTGACTTCGTGATGGGAAACTTCGCCTGTCTCTTTATCCTTCACGGCCATAGTCGCGGACATTGGAACTATCTCATCCGCGAACTTGTCCGCCGCTTGCGCAGCCGCCATGCGTTGCTGGCTCCGTAAGCCATATGCGTCCTGATCTTCACGGCTGATGCCATAACGCTCGGCCACGATGTCGGCAGTTTCGATCATTGTCATATAGACGGCGGGTTTGTGCTCTAAAAGCCATGAATCTTGCGATGGAACACGGTGATTTCCAGTCATCGAAATACTTTCAACACCCCCAGCGACCATCGGGCCAGATCCGTTCTGAATTGCCTGTGCGGCCATTGCGATCGTCTGCAAGCCGGACGAGCAGAAACGGTTAACAGTAGCGCCGCAAACCGTGACCGGCAGACCTGCACGAAGCGCGATCTGTCGGGCAATGTTGCCCCCTGTTGCGCCCTCTGGTGTGGCGCAACCCATAAGCACGTCTTCGACCGTCGCGGGGTCGATGCCCGCGCGCGCGATGGCGTGCTGAACCGAATGCGCGCCAAGCGTCGCACCATGGGTCATGTTCAAAGAGCCGCGGAACGACTTGGCCAAACCGCTGCGCGCCGTGGATACGATGACGGCCTGTTTCATACCGTTTCTCCCTTGTTTAGATCATCAAACGTTTTGCCCGCTGCAACGAGGCGTTCCAGCAAACCAGACGGTTGCCAGAAAAAATCATCCTCTTTTGCATAGGCTTGTATATCGGCGAGAATGCCATCCAGCCCTTGCATATCGGCCCATTTCAAAGGACCGCCCCAATGGCGCGGAAATCCGTAGCCAAAAAGCAGAACCATATCCACGTCCAACGGGCGGCGTGCGATGCCTTCATCAACAACCTTCGCAGCCTCGTTCACCATCGCGCACATATAGCGGCGCTGGATATCCGCATGGGTGAAGTGCTGTGCAGTGATGCCAAGCTCTGCGCGTTCTGTTTCAATGAACGCCATCATTTCAGGGTTCGGCGTGCCACCGCGTTTGCCCTTTTCATAAACGTAGTAACCTTTGCCGGTCTTCTGGCCAAAATTCCCGCCTTCACACATTTTGTCTGCATATGTTGCCACGCGTTCACGCGGATCACGTGTCGGCGCAAGGCGCTTGCGCGTCGCCCAACCAATGTCGAGCCCTGCAAGATCGGCCACTTCATAGGGGCCCATAGCAAAGCCGAAATCTGTCATTGCAGCATCGAGATCAAACGGCGATGCACCGTCCATGACCATGTGGTCTGCGCAGGTGCGATAGGTTTTGAGGATACGATTGCCGATAAAACCGTCGCACACGCCAGAGCGCACAGCGATTTTGCGCAGCGCTTTGCCAAGGGCAAAACCACTCGCGACAACATCAGGCGCAGTTGCATCTGCAACAACAACCTCAAGCAGCTTCATCACATGAGCAGGCGAAAAGAAATGAAGTCCGATCACATCACTTGGCCGCGACGTGCTTGCCGCGATTTCGTTCACATCAAGATAGGATGTGTTGGACGCCAGAATTGCGCCTTGCTTACACACACGGTCCAGTTCAGCGAAAATCGCCTTTTTGACGCCCATCTCTTCGAATGCCGCTTCGATCACAAGATCAACGTCGCTTAATGCGTCATAGCTATCCAGCGCGCGGAAATGGTCGGCCATTATCGCATCGTATTTGTCCGGGCTTAACTTGCCGCGCTTCACAGAGCCTTGCAGGATACCCGAAACGCGCCCAGCGCCAGCCTCTGCGGCATCGCCGTCGCGCTCGATCATAGTCACATCGTACCCCGCAAGCAGTGCTGCAACAGTAATGCCTGCGCCCATTGTTCCGCCGCCGATCACACCAAGCGATTTCAGATCACGCGGCTCAACTCCCTTGAGTTCGGGCAATTTAGACACTGCTCTCTCGTTAAAGAAGGCATGGATCATCCCTTTGCTTTGCGGCGATGCAAGAAGCGTCATGAACATATCACGCTCTTGCAGCAGGCCTTCGGCGATGTCTGTATTGCTAGCCGCCTCAACCGCCCTGATGGCCGTCGCTGGTGCAATCTGTCCGCGACCACGTTTCATTGCGCTGTCATAAGCGCTGTCAAAGTCGATCGCGGCGGGCCGCGGAAGCCCGCCAACAGGACGTGGCGATTTGCCTGCATCCACAAGGCGCTGCGCATAGGCCAAGCCGATGTCTTCTACCTTGCCGTCCTCGATTTCGTCGATGATACCCAAGTCCAACGCTTCGGCAGCTGCTACTTGGCGGCCCGTCGTAATGATCTCTATTGCCTTTTCGGCACCAATTAAGCGCGGCAGCCGCTGCGTCCCGCCAGCGCCGGGCAGAAGACCCAAAAGAACCTCGGGCAGGCCAACCTTCGCAGACGGAACCGCTATTCGATAATGCGTGCTAAGCGCCACCTCAAGACCACCGCCCAGCGCCGTTCCGTGAAGTGCAGACACAACAAGCAGCGGGCTTTGCTCGATCCTCGTGCATAAATCGGGAAGGCTGGGGTCCTTGAACGGCTTGCCGAATTCCTTGATATCCGCACCAGCGAAAAAGGTTTGTCCGCCGCCAACGATCAGAACGGCCTTTGCTTCCGCCTCGGCCCGCTCGATACCAGCCAAGAGCCCTGCACGCACGGCATAACCAAGCGCGTTCACAGGCGGGTTGTTCGCCCGCAAGATCGCGACATCGCCATTCAGTTCATATTCGATCGCATCACTCATAGTCTGTGTCCCTCATCCGCGACGCAGCAGCGCGGGGCTACGTCCTGTTCGTGCTTCCAACGCGCGCACGGTGTCGCGCAGTTTCGGCCCAACTTCATTTTCCATACGATGGTCGTTCAATATGGTTGGTAAGGCCCCGCATGAAAACGCGGCAGGCTCTCCAAATTCACCCGCATAGAACGGCACACTGACTGCATTCACACTTGCAGCATATCGTGTTGCCGCTGGTGCAATCGCAAAGCCCCTCGCCAAGAGTTGTTCGTATCCAGCTTGGCGAAAGGCGCGCAGTTCGTCATCTGGTTGTGTGGCATTGAACGCAGCGTCACTGAGGCATGCCAGCACTGACATCCCGGATGACGACCCGAAGATCGGCAAACGATGGCCTGGCTCTAGCCAGATCGCTTCTGTCTCGACAGGGCGCCATGTCTTGACCAACATCATCTTTTCCCCGTCGCACACAGCAAGCAGCGCCAGCGTTCCCGTCGCATTGGCGAGCGATTGCATCGGTTCATCCGCTGTTTCCAGAAACGAAACTGACGCAGAGGCGACATTCCCGACTGCAAGCGCTGCTGGTCCAAGCCTATAGCGGTCGTTCTTGCCCGCATGACTAAGATAACCAAGCTCGCGTAGCGTGTAAGTCAGGCGCGAAACCGTCGCATTGGGTAGGCCGGTGCGCTCTGCGATTTCCATATGACTCAGGCCATCATCACTGGCACGAAAGACCCGCAGAATAGAAAGCCCGCGCGCGAGCGTGCTTGCAAAGCGTCGATCTTTTTTCAGCGTATCCGTCATCAAATCCCCGTTTGAGATCACATTCCGCCATTTCCGATATGTGGAAATGATTTTCATTATGTAATCAAGCTAGAAAATTCGCGTCGCAAACGCAATCGATTCCAGAGCGTTGCGAAAGTTACCGAGCGGCAAAAAAATACGGGCTCCTTTTCAGAAGCCCGTATTCACAATTTCAATCTGTCAAAAAGACTTTTGCTTAGGCAGAGACCATCAAGCCTTCAGCCTTTAGTGTCGCATGGCATTCATCAAGCGACTGAACCGCGCGCTCGATAAGCGTGTCAATCTCGCCTTCTTTAATCACCAAGGGCGGCGAAATAATCATTCGATCACCAACATGGCGCATCACCAGATTATTAGCAAAACACCGTTCACGGCAGATAAAACCAACTGTACCTGCGTCAGACTTAAACGCTGCACGGCTTTCCTTATGCGGCGTCAGCACAAGCGAACCCATCATCCCAACCAGGTTAACTTCACCGACCAGAGGATGATCTATAAGCGCGTCCCATTTGCTTTTCAGATAGGGTGCTGTTTTCTCGCGAACGCGGGTCACTATCCCCTCTTCATCCAAAATGCGAAGGTTTTCTAGCGCGACGGCTGAGGCAACGGGGTGGCCCGAATACGTATAACCATGATTGAACTCGCCCGAGTTAATCACCGCTGCAATCTCGTCCGATACGATCGAACCGCCAATCGGCTGATAGCCAGAGCTAAGACCCTTGGCGATTGTCATAATGTCCGGGCGAATACCCATAGTTTCGGAACCAAACCAGTTACCTGTTCGGCCAAAGCCACAGATGACCTCATCCGCGATCAGCAAAATTTCGTACTTGTCGCAAATACGCTGGATTTCAGGCCAGTAGGTCGACGGCGGAACAATTACACCGCCCGCACCTTGAACCGGCTCTGCAATGAACGCAGCGACGCGATCTTCGCCCATCTCGTTGATGGCTTGCTCCAGCTCTTGGGCGCGCATCAGACCGAATTCTTCCGGGCTCATCTCACCACCTTCAGCCCACCAGTTAGGCTGGCCAATGTGATGGATGTCCGGAATTGGCAGGCCACCCTGCGCATGCATCCCGCTCATCCCGCCAAGCGAACCAGAGCCGACGGAAGACCCATGATAAGCATTGTGACGCGAGATAATCACTTTTTTGGATGCCTTACCTTTCATGTCCCAATAGGTACGGACCATGCGAATGTTGGTGTCATTCGCTTCTGACCCTGAGCCTGCAAAGAACACGTGATTCATGCCCTCAGGCGCAATTTCGGCAAGCCGCTGGCTGAGCGCGATAACAGGCACGTGGGTTGTCATGAAAAAAGTATTGTAAAACGGTAGCTCGCGCATCTGACGTGCAGCGACATCGGCCAACTCGTCACGGCCATAGCCGATGTTAACACACCAGAGGCCCGCCATCGCGTCCAAAATCTGGTTTCCTTCAGAATCGCGCAGCATCACACCATCGGCGCCCGTAATCACCCGCGCGCCTTTCGCGGCAAGCTCGTTACCTGTTGTAAACGGATGCATATGATGCGCAGCATCAATGGCCTGCAATTCAGCAGTCGGCATGTGGTTTGTGATGGCGTTCATGGAGCGCTCCTTTTTCAAACAAACGGCGCAGTTTCAAATCTTACGCAGCATATGAGCCACTTGGGCTAAGTCAATCAATGCAATAAAAACTTGCGACTCTACGAACTGCGTGAAAACAATGTTCGGCAGAATGTTGCGAGACTTAACGCAGCACCTATCATGTCTTGGGGAGTAACCACATGAAGAAACTAATGCTAGCAAGCGCAACGCTTGCCCTGATTGCGGCCAGCGCGAACGCAGATGAAGTCCGCGTTTACAACTGGTCCGATTATATCGACGAAGCCCTGCTCGAAAAGTTCGAGGCCGACACAGGCATCAAACTGATCTACGACGTCTTTGACAGCAACGAATTGCTTGAGACAAAAATGCTGGCAGGTGGTTCGGGCTATGACGTCGTTGTGCCAACTGGCACATTCTTGCAGCGCCAGATCACAGCGGGTGCGTTCCAAAAGCTGGACATGTCCAAGCTACCAAATATTGCCAACATGTGGGATGTCGTATCCTCGCGTACAGAGCAGTATGATCCAGAAAACGCCTATTCCATCAACTACATGTGGGGCACCACAGGTATCGGTGTGAACCTCGGCAAGGTGAAAGAAGCGCTGGGCGAAGACGCGCCTGTCGATTCACTTGAGTTGATTTTGAACCCCGACAACATGGCGAAACTCGCAGACTGCGGTGTTCATATGCTCGACGCGCCTGCGGAAATGATCCCGATGACGTTGAAATTCCTCGGTGAAGACCCCGTCAGCCATGACCCCGACGTGATTGCCAAGGCAGAACCCGTTCTGGCCGCAGTGCGCCCCTACATCCAGAAGTTCCATTCCTCCGAGTACATCAACGCGCTCGCCAATGGCGATATCTGCGTTGCAATCGGTTGGTCCGGCGACATCCTGCAAGCGCGTGATCGCGCAGCAGAAGCCGAGAATGGTGTTGAGATCGCATACCACGCAGCCAAAGAAGGCGCGCAGATGTGGTTTGACCAGATGGCCATCCCGGCAGATGCACCAAACCCGGATGCGGCCCATGTGTTCCTGAACTTCATCATGGACGCGCAGAACATGGCCGATGCGTCAAACTACGTTTACTACGCAAACGGCAACAAAGCGTCCCAGCCGCTTCTGGCAGAAGACGTGATTGGCGATCCAGCGATCTATCCGGATGAGGCGACACTGAACAACCTGTTCACAACCACGCCTTACCCACCAAAAGTACAGCGTGTCGTCACGCGCATGTGGACCAAGATCAAGTCTGGCACCTAAGCCGAACTCACCTGCGCCAGCCAGTTCTGGCGCAGGTTATTCAGGGCGCGCGCATTGACAGATTACAACGCACTTTATGAAACGACGCAGGATGCACTTGGTGCGCCTTATGCTCCGTTAATGGAGAGCATATTTGCGAACGTACCCAACCATTCTAGCATTCTGGATATTGGCTGCGGTCAGGGCCGTGACGCACTTGCGCTCGCGCGCAAAGGCTATCGCGTTACCGGGATTGACGCTGCACCAGCAGGCATTTCAGCGCTGCGAGACGCTGCCAAGCGCGAAAAATTAAGCATCATTGCAGAGGTAGGCGACATTACAACCTGGCAGCCTGATGGTTCATTTGATGTGCTCTTGTGCGATCGCACATTGCATATGTTGCCAAAAGCCATCCATAACAACGTCTTAAAGAACTTGATGGCACATGTTGCACCAAACGGATTCGTTTTTCTTCTGGACGAGACAAGCAACATGACCGCACTAAAAGAAACAATTGCGTCTGCTGGTCGACCTCTATCCATTCTGCGAGAGGCCAAAGGCGACTACTTTATCCAATTGGATCAAACGGAAAGCACTGAAACATGACTCAGACGGTATTTGCCCCTTGGGATGATCCAGACGCAACGCCCCTAATCCAATTCCAGAACGTGACGAAACGCTTCGGCGATTTTACCGCGATCGATAATCTGACGCAGGATATTTACGCGCAAGAATTCTTCGCCCTGCTTGGCCCTTCGGGCTGTGGCAAAACCACGATGATGCGGATGCTCGGCGGCTTTGAAACCCCGACCTCCGGCACGATCAAAATAGCCGGGCAGGACATGAACAACGTCCCGCCGAACAAGCGCGCCGTGAACATGATGTTTCAAAGCTACGCACTTTTCCCGCATCTTTCGATCTATGAGAACATTGCATTCGGCTTGCGCCGCACGGATATGACCAAGGATGTTATTGATGCGCGCGTGAACGAGATGCTGAAACTCACGCGACTTGAAAAATTTGCGCGCCGCAAGCCGCACCAGATCTCGGGCGGTCAGCGCCAACGCGTCGCCCTTGCACGCTCTCTTGCCAAAGCGCCCAAGCTGCTCCTTCTGGACGAACCTCTCGGCGCGCTCGACAAGAAACTGCGCCAGGACACGCAGTTCGAACTGATGGATATTCAGGAAAAGACCGGCACAACATTCGTGATCGTCACGCACGATCAGGAAGAGGCAATGACCGTCGCTTCCCGCGTTGCCGTGATGGACGAAGGTCGCATCATGCAGGTCGCAACACCTGCTGAAATTTATGAAGCCCCTAACTCCAGATACGTGGCCGATTTCATTGGCGATGTGAATTTGATTGAAGGAACCGCAAAAGCGCGTATTCCCGCGTACAAACCTGTCAAACAGGCCAAGCACAGCGCGCCACAGGAAACAGAAGCCAGCCCAGCGGCGGCTGAAACAACGGCAGGTAAACTTGGGGAATGGTTGCAGGGCAAGGTGCTAAGTCCAATCATGGGCAAGCAGGACAGCGGACCAAAACTGCTTCCTGCGCCCAGCGCGGAAGAGCTTGAAGCCGCCTCACCCGATATGATCCCTGATGGTGGACTTACGCTCGCCTGGGCCGAAGGCGAAGCACCCATTATTGCACTTAACGGTGACGAGGCTGCTGCTGGAAAGACCCTGACCTTTGCTATCCGGCCTGAGAAACTGAATATCAGCAGGAAAAGGCCCGAAGCCGTCAACGCCCTAAAAGGGAAGGTGATCGACATTGCCTATCTCGGCAATGTTTCAACCTATCATGTCGAACTTTCTAACGGCACGATGATTAAGGCGCAGATGACCAATGCCCGTCGCCTCGCGCGCCGTGATATCACTTGGGAAGATGATGTCTGGGTTAGCTTCACCGGCACCGCCGGCGTGCTGTTGGAGTCCTGAGGAATGCGGCGTTTTGCTCTCATCGCGGTTCCGTATCTCTGGCTGCTCGGGCTGTTCCTGATCCCGTTCCTGATCGTGCTGAAAATTTCGCTCTCTGATACGGCATTGGCGATTCCGCCCTACCTGCCCCAGCTCGATCTGGCTGAAGGCTGGAAGGGTTTCACTAGCTTTTTCGCCGAACTCGATTTCGAAAACTTCACCTTCCTCACAACCGATGATCTTTATTGGAAAGCCTATCTTTCCAGCCTCAAGATTGCGCTCATCTCAACAATCTTCACGTTGCTGATCGGTTACCCCATCGCCTATTCCATGGCCCGCGCTGCGCCCGAATGGCGCCCGACGCTATTAATGCTTGTGATCCTGCCATTCTGGACCAGTTTCCTGATCCGCGTTTACGCTTGGATGGGCATTCTATCCAACGAAGGGCTGCTCAATCAGTTCCTGTTGTGGACAGGGATAATCAGTGAACCGCTCACAATCCTGAACACCAATACTGCCGTCTACATCGGCATCGTTTACACCTACCTGCCGTTCATGATCCTGCCGATCTATTCCGCGCTGGAAAAGATGGACGATAGCTTGCTGGAGGCCGCCGAGGATCTTGGTTGCTCGCGCTCTTCGGCCTTTTGGCTGGTGACGATCCCGCTAAGCAAATCAGGCATCATCGCGGGGTCTTTTCTGGTCTTTATTCCAACTTTGGGCGAATTCGTCATTCCATCGCTGCTTGGCGGCTCGCAAACGCTGATGATCGGTAAAGTGCTCTGGGAAGAGTTCTTCAACAACCGCGATTGGCCTGTCGCTTCGGCCGTGGCGATCATCCTGCTTCTGATCCTTATCATCCCGATTATCCTGTTCCAGCGGAACGAGCAGAAACAGAGGGAGATGGAAGGATGAAGCGGTTCACATGGTTCAACATCACCTCTCTCACCCTCGGTTTCGCTTTCCTTTACTTACCGATGGTCATTTTGGTGATCTACAGCTTCAACGAGAGCAAACTCGTTACGGTCTGGGCAGGTTTTTCGACCAAATGGTACGGCGAGCTGATGCAGAACGAGGCCTTCCTGAACGCCGCTTGGGTCACTGTCAAAGTCGCGGTCTTTAGTTCCACCCTTGCAACGATCCTTGGCACTATGGCTGCATATGTCCTTGTGCGTGCAGGTCGCTTTAAGGGGCGCACCGTCTTTTCCGGCATGATCTACGCACCGCTTGTAATGCCCGAAGTCATCACCGGTCTTTCGCTTTTGCTTTTGTTCATCGGTATCGGCCTTGATCGCGGCGTGCTGACAATTGTCCTTGCGCACACCACATTTGCGATGTGTTACGTTTCCGTGGTCGTGTCTTCACGGCTGGTGTCGTTTGATCGCTCGTTGGAAGAAGCAGCGCTCGATCTCGGTTGCTCGCCTTGGCAGGCCTTTCGCCTTGTCACCTTGCCGATTATTGCGCCTGCGGTCATTTCTGGTTGGCTCCTGGCCTTTACGCTCTCGCTTGATGATCTGGTGATCGCCAGCTTTACGGCAGGCCCCTCTGCCACAACGCTGCCGATCAAAATTTTCTCCGCCGTACGTCTTGGTGTCAGTCCAGAGATCAACGCCCTGTCCACGATCATGATTGCGATCGTCACAGTTGGCGTAATCACTGCCTCGCTGATCTCTAAGCAAGCAAGCCTGAAACAGCAACGCGATGAACAAGCCGCCGCGCGCGGATGAAACGGATCTACGAACCGCTTGCCTATGGGCCGGAACCAATCCGAAACGGCTATTGGCAAACCACAGCCGACCCGCTTGGTCTGCCAAGTCTTCGCGGCGCGCACCAAACAGATATCGCCATTATCGGCGGCGGCTTCACTGGGCTCAATGCAGCGCTTCAACTGGCTCAGGATGGTGTTAACGTCACTTTGCTAGACTCCGAAACCATCGGCTGGGGCGCGAGCGGACGTAACGGCGGGTTTTGCTGTCTGGGCGGCGGCGTCCTTGCGAATAAACAGATCGACAAACGCTACGGCATTGATGCGCGGCGCGCATGGCGACAGGCGGAGATAGATGCGATCTCACACGTTGCAGATTTGCTGAAGACCCACGGCATTGATGCGAAAACCCATTCCAACGGAGAAACGCTACTTGCACACAAACCCACGCGATGGGACATGCTGCAACACCACGCCGAACAGGCCGCAGCGGACTATAACGTCTCACCAACCCTGACACCGAAACAAGACCTGCCAGAGCTAGGCCTGAGCGGCCCATTTCACGGCGCGCTCACTATTCCGATTGGCTTTGCCTTGAACCCGCTCAAATATGCGCTCGGGATCGCTAAGGTCGCACTCGACGCAGGCGCAAGGCTGATTGAAAATTCCCCCGTCACGCGGATCGAACAAGGGGCGCGTTTCACGCTGCATACCGCACAAGGCAAACTTACCGCCAAGCGCGTGATAATCGCTACCAACGGCTATTCATCCGAGGACGTGCCAACATGGCTGCGCGCACGCTATTTGCCTGTGCAATCCAGTGTACTGGTAACACGCCCGCTGAGTGACGCAGAAATCAACGCAGCGGGTTGGACTTCTGAGCAGATGGCCTTCGACAGCCGCAATTTGCTGCACTATTTCCGCTTGATGCCGAACCGTCGTTTCCTGTTCGGAATGCGCGGCGGCATATTTGCCAATGCGCGCTCGGATGCAAAAATCAAGGCGCTCATTCGATCCGACTTCGAGACGATGTTCCCTGCTTGGGCGCAGGTAGAAACCCCGCATATGTGGTCTGGGTTGGTCTGTATGAACGCCAAGGGCGCACCGTTCACAGGTGCGATTCCGGGGATGCCGGGGGCGTTTGCATCACTTTCCTACCACGGGAACGGCGTAGCAATGGCCAGTTACTGCGGCGCATTACTTGCAGACCTGGTTCAAGGCAAATCGACCCGACGACCCTATCCCGATCTGTTAAGAAACCCGCCAAATAAATTCCCGCTTGGACACAAACGACGCTGGCTTTTACCGCCGATCTACACCGCAATGGGCCTCGCGGACCGCTAGCGTTTTACCCCTGCGGTGTCAGGTTCGGGCGCGCCTTACCACGCTTCAAACCCAATGCGCGCTCACGCCAGATAATCAACAAACCAGCTGTCATCACAATCGCAGAGCCAATAAGCATCTGCGGCGTTGGCACGTCCGAAAAGAAGACATATCCGATCGCCATCGCGAAAAGGATCGAGGCGTAATCAAACGGTGCAATCACCGCGGCGTCGGCAAATCGGTAGGCAGAGGTAATAAAAATCTGTGCCGCGCCCCCAATCAACCCTGCGCAGATAAGCATCGCAATCGCACTGCTGCTTGGCACGGTCCATCCAAGCGGAAGGGTCAAAAGTGACAGAAGCGTCGTTGTCATTGAAAAGTAGAACACAATCGCGGCTGTCTGCTCGGTCTGGGCCAAACGGCGAATGTGGATTTGCGCCAATGCACGGAACATTGCAGAGGTCAGCACCAGTATCACACCGATCTGCGCAGCGCTTTCCAACGTCTCGCCCGAAAAAATCGACAGCCGTGGCGACAGGATAACCATGACGCCAACAAGCCCCAAAAGCACCGCAGAGAGCCGATAGAGCCGCAGGCGTTCGCCGAGCAACAGCGCCGCCAAAAGCACGGTCATCAAAGGCGCAGCAAAGCCGATCGCCGTCACATCAGGCAATGGCAAATACGCCAGTGAGGAAAATCCAAATCCCATACCGCAAACCCCGATCAAGCCCCGCCAAATGTGGCCCATAGGCTTTGACGTGCGCAATCCTGTCTTAAGTTCACGTCGCCAAACAAGCCAAAGCACAATAACCGGCAACGCAAAGAATGAGCGGAAGAACATCGCCTGGCCCGTCGGAACATCATCTGTCGTTGCTTTGATAAGCGCGGACATGATGACAAAAAGAACAACCGAAATGAGTTTGAGCGCGATGCCAGTAAATGGGGACATACCCCATCGCTACACCAGCATCGCGCGCAAGAAAAGCCTACTCTGCGGCGCGCTTGGGCAGCACCCAGTCGGGGCGAATGAAATGGCAGGTATAGCCATTCGGAATTCGTTCCAGATAATCTTGATGCTCTGGTTCTGCTTCCCAAAAATCGCCGACAGGTTCTAGCTCTGTCACTACCTTTCCGGGCCACAGGCCAGAAGCATTCACATCCGCGATGGTATCCACTGCGACAGCTTTCTGAGCATCATCCACATAGTAAATTGCAGAACGGTAGCTAAGACCGCGATCATTTCCCTGTCGATTCTCGGTGGTGGGGTCGTGGATCTGAAAAAAGAACTCCAGAATACGGCGGTATGTGATCTTGCTGGGGTCAAAGATAATCTCGATCCCTTCCGCATGGGTGCCATGGTTGCGATAGGTTGCATTTGCGACGTCACCGCCCGTGTACCCCACGCGGGTCGCAATTACCCCATCCAGCTTGCGGATCAGGTCTTCCATCCCCCAGAAACATCCGCCTGCCAGTACTGCGCGCTCGTTCATGTGATATCCTCCACTTGATCCAAATACTGCCCATATCCTTCGCTTTCCATTTCATCCTTATGCACAAAACGCAGCGAGGCCGAGTTGATACAATATCTTAATCCACCCTGATCGGGCGGACCGTCATTAAAAACGTGACCCAAGTGGCTATCTCCATGGGTCGAACGCACCTCTGTACGGATCATGCCGTGGGTCGTGTCGCGCAATTCATTCACAAACTCATGCACCAGCGGCTTTGTGAAAGACGGCCAGCCGCATCCGCTTTCATATTTGTCAGACGAGGCAAATAATGGCTCGCCCGAGACAATATCCACGTAAATCCCCGGCTCTTTGTTATCCAGATACCCGCCTGTCCCTGGTCGTTCGGTCCCGCTCTCTTGCGTAACGCGGTACTGCTCGGGATCAAGCGAGGCAACTACATCCATATCCTTGCGATAAGTCGTCATGGCACACTCCTGTTTTCGGTCTGCTGTACTAAATGGTGTGCGCTTGGAAAAATCAAAGCAAGATTTCAAAGTCGCGCAGTTCTGTGAAGCCTTGAAACATGACTTTGAAACCAGCCGCCATCATGCCTATCATAAGGGTGTCAGACAGCGATCCTTGGACGCCCTGATGCCTGCACAGAAATGACGGCTTCAATAAACACGTCGCGTGCCTCTGTCTTAGCAGTCTTGATATCGCGCGACACATCGATGTGAATATCTTCCGCCCCGGAATGTTCGGCATCCTGTCGCGCCTGTAATTTCAGCCGTTCCTCGAGCGCGCTCAGCGCTGCTTCACTATTGTTGAAATCTTCTGGGCCCGTCTCGAAGTGCACGCGATACCGTCCTTCGCTCGGGGCGCTGACCAATCCCTGCCTGCGCATTGTCACGCGCCCCACAACAGCGCCAATCGCATTCGCAACGCCACCATGTTCGGGCAGGATCGTCTCACAGCCAAGACGCGCGCCAACTGCTGGATAGTAGCTCGCTGCAGAGGCTCCCAAACCGATCACGGGCAAGTTTAAACCAGCATCAATGCGCAAAAGACCCCGATGACGACCTAAACCACTTTGCGTCAGAACATGGCGCGCCAGTTCGCTTGCAGGAAGGCCAAAGTCTGTGTTTTCCTCAGCAAAACCAGTCTCTAACAAGGCCAAAGCTGTCTGGTGCGTCAGTTGGTCAATGATAATCTGCGCCATATCTTTGGGATCGCTCGCCAACATATCTCCCGCACCTGTGCGCCTGCGCCCGATCAGAGCGAGCGCTTTGCTCGCCGCGCTGGCGTCCCATGCATCTACACGGCCCAAAGCATGGCTTGCATCGCTTGGCGTGACAGCCGCAATCTGGACCAAACCACGCTCGATCAAACGTTTAAGCGATTGGGCCTCGATGCGGTTCTTCAACGCCTGCCCCATCGGAAGCACGTGTTCCCCGATCCTTTCAAGCAACACTGCTTCGCGCGGGCTCAACCCTTCTGATCGCAGTCCTTTGACCGCGCGCACAAAACGCCCGTCGTAATCGCCCGGAACCGTGCTTCGCAACTGAGCATCAAGTGCAGCATGCACCGCTTCAGGGGCATCAAGCGCGATCAAAGAGACAGGAACAACGCGGCGTGGTCCCAGCGTAACGCCACCTTGCAGACCAGAGGACACAAAATGCACCTCGCTGTCGCCGCCCAGCCCGTGAGTGCGCATAGCCACCGCTTCAACCATCGTACGATAGGGACCGACCTGCGCCCCCATCGGATCAATTGCTGGTCGCCCGTCACGAAGGACCGCAATATCGGTTGTCGTTCCACCAATGTCAGACACCAACGCATGATCCGCACCCGTTAACCAACGTGCGCCAACGATGGAGGCGGCAGGTCCGCTTAAAATAGTCTCTATCGGGCGCTCTCGGGCCATTTCAGCACCGATGAGGGCACCATCCCCGCGTACGACCATCAAGGGCGCATTGATCCCCAAACGCACCAAAGTGCCTTGCGCCGATGCAATCAACCCGTCGATCATCCCGATCAAACGCGCATTCAACACTGCCGTCATCGCCCGCTTTGGCCCGTTCAATTTGGCGGACAATTGATGCGAGGCACTAACAGGCGCGCCCGTCACCTCAGATATCCGCGCCATAGCCAGTAGTTCATGCGCCGGATTGCGCGTGGCAAATTGCGATGCAACAGCAAAGGCAGAGACATCCATATGGGTCTCTAAAAAGGTATTTAGACCCTGAATATCTAACGGCTCCGCTTCGCCGCCTGCATGATTATGACCGCCGGCCAGCACCAGAGCAGGATCACCCTTAAGCGCATCGCGTAAGCCATGGGTATCAAGGTCGCGATCTTTGAAGCCGATATAGATCAGCGCTACACGCCCGCCCTGCCCCTCAACCAGCGCGTTGGTGGCCAGCGTCGTGGAAAGGGACGCCATTGCAACATCTGCCGGATCGACGCCGCTCTCGGCAAGAACCGCCTCCACTGCACCGCCAATTCCGATTGCCAGGTCATGTTTGGTGGTCAGCGCTTTGGCGGATGCAACGATCTCTTGTTCATCACGCAATAGCACTGCATCGGTATAGGTTCCGCCTGTATCGACACCCAACAATAGCGCCATAGTTTTGCTCCTTTAGATCATCATTGATCTAGCACCTAAACTGCACGCATCCTGTCTATTCGCGCCGTTTGTTGCTTCATTTTGCCAAAAAACTCCCGCCGGAGGCTCCCGCATCTCTCACGAAAGCCGCGCGCATGCCCAGCGTGCAGCATCTGCAACTGCAGGGTCAGGATCATCTACCAACCTTTGCGCAACCGAATGCAGTTCCTGCATGCCCGAATTACCAATGGCATAAAGCACATTGCGTACAAAGCGGTCCCGTCCGATCCGTTTGATCGGCGAGCCAGAAAACAGCGCCCTGAACGCGGCGTCATCTAGCGCGGCTAGCTCTGCGAGGCGCGGCGCTTTTAATTCTTCGCGCGCGGCATAGCGCAATTCGCGCGCAGCGATGGCAAATTTGTTCCAAGGGCAGGCCGCCAGACAATCATCGCATCCATAAATACGATTGCCCAACTTGCCCCGCAGCTCTTGCTCCACAGGCCCTTTATGCTCGATCGTAAGGTAAGAGATGCACCGCCGTGCATCCAGCTGATAAGGCGCTGGAAACGCGTCCGTCGGGCAGATATCCAGACAGGCACGGCAACTGCCGCAATGATCTTCTTCTGCCTCGTCCCTGGGCAGGTCCAATGTGGTAAAAACAGAGCCTAAAAAGAACCAATTGCCCATCTGACGGCTGACCAGATTGGTGTGTTTTCCCTGCCATCCCAATCCCGCAGCAGCCCCCAGCGGCTTTTCAGGGACAGGCGCGGTATCGACGAATACCTTAACCTCACCACCGCTCTCGGCGATCAGCCAACGGGCCAAGCGTTTCAGACGCTTCTTGACCATATCGTGGTAGTCTTTGTTCTGCGCATAGACAGAAATCGCACCGCGATCTGGATGCTGTAAAATATCTAGCGGATCATGTTCGGGCGTATAGCTTTCCCCAAGCATAATCACCGATTTCGCGGCAGGCCATAGATCGGCAGGGTTGCCCCGCCAGTGCATGCGTTCGGCCATCCAGCTCATTTGCCCGTGACGCTGTTTCGCAACGAAGGCCTCCAACCGCTCGGGCACCAGGGGGACATCCCACGGCCGACAAATACGGCAGGCATCAAACCCCATTTCATGCGCTTCTGCGACAAGCCGGGTTTTCAGATCAGAAATCAAGATCGTTGTAGTGCTTTGCAGGGGGGAAACCGGGCACTTGATCCGCAAGGATCGAACGGAAAGCAGGGCGCGATTTGATTTTGGCGAACCAGTCTTTTACCGTTTCAGAGCGCGTCCAATCCACATCGGAATTGTAATCCAGCGATGATAAATGCGCGGCTGCCGCGAAATCCGCAATCGTCATGGTATCGCCTGCGAGCCAGCGACGATGATCCAAAAGCCATGCCATGTAGTCGAGGTGATACTTGATCGCCTTTGCGCCTTCTTTCACATTGCGGCTGTCAGGGTAGCCCTGGTTCATCAGCTTTTTGTTCACACGCTCATATAGCAACTTAGACGTGACTTCCTGGTGAAACTTGTCATCAAACCATGCCACAAGTCGCCGCACTTCATATCGCCCTTCGGCAGTCTGGGGCATCAACGGACGCTCTGGATACTTTTCTTCAAGATACTCGCAAATTGCCATGCTGTCGGGCATCGTGCGGCCGTTCATTTTCAAAACAGGCACTTTACCGGCAGGGTTGCGGCGCATGAAATCGGGGTCCGCTTCCCAATAGCGTTCTTCGATCAGCTCAACGTCGATCTTCTTCTCTGCAAGAACCAACCGCACCTTGCGGCAGAAAGGCGAAAGAGGAACGTGATAAAGACGGGCCATAGGAACGGGTTCTAACTCAAATAAGTGTGCAACACTGAATGCCCCGCCTAGACGCTAAGTTCAATCCTCAAAACAAGACGCGCGCCCGTCACGGCGGATCGTAGCCGCCCCGTCTATGATCTGCTTTGTTCGTTTTCGGACATAATTTGAAGGGCGCGACGCACTGCGGGTCTTGGGCGAGGGCAGGATCGCTGCCAATCGGGCGGCCTGTGTCGCGTTCAGTTGCTCAGGCCCAACGCCAAAGTAATGTCGCGACGCGGCTTCGACGCCAAAGACGCCTTCATCAAATTCTGCGATGTTCAGATAAACTTCCAGAATACGCCGTTTGGACCAAGTCAGCTCCACCAAAGGCGTCAACGCCGCCTCCAAGGCTTTGCGCACGTAGCTACGCCCTTGCCAGAGATAAACGTTCTTAACCACTTGCTGACTGAGCGTTGAGGCACCGCGCGCACCGCCAGAGTCAACAGCAGCGCGGATCGCGCTCATGTCAAAGCCCCAATGGTTACAATAGTTTGCATCCTCAGCAGCCACGACAGAGCGGGCCATCACCGACGCAATTTCTTCCAAAGGCACCCATTCGTGATCTACGTCGCCGCCAATACGCAGCTCTTCACTACGCATCTAGGGTGTTTTGTTGGGATTGACCCAAGCATAGAGTAGCACCCAGAGAACAACGGCCACCGCTAACAGAAGTATGATCCGCAACGCCCAGCGCCGCACAAACGCCCGCGTGCCCTTTATACGATCCGCAAGAGAGCGTTTCACTTTGGGCTTGCTGGTTTTCTTTGGGGTTGTTTTTTTCTTTGCTGCGCGTGCCATGCAGCCAAGCATACAGAGCCTTGCAGAATAGCAAAACGCCCGAAGCGCTGCCTCGGGCGTTTTTTTAGATCAGTTGCGCTTACTCCGCAGGAACCGCTTTATCTTCGATCCCCAAGGGATGCGGAAGATTGTTCAGCATCTCGATCGGGCAGACCTGAACAAAGTTGCCAAGTTCCAGATCCCAATGCTGAAGCAGTTCGGCAGCTTTGCGGCTACCAGTTTCTGCCAGATGACGTTCAACCAGCGTTTTCAACTGGCGCTGCCAATGCGGTGTCGCCACGGCGCAAGTCACAAGCGTTTCATGGTTCATCAAGCGATGCGCTTGGCCATCCGGGTCGTAAAGATACGCCATACCACCCGTCATACCCGCACCGAAGTTGGCACCGATGGAACCCAGAATAACAGCAACGCCGCCTGTCATATACTCACAACCGTTAGAGCCACAGCCCTCGATCACAACGCTCGCACCCGAGTTGCGTACCGCAAACCGCTCGCCTGCGCGACCCGCAGCAAAGAGGAAACCGTCGGTTGCGCCATAAAGCACCGTGTTACCGATAATTGTGTTGTCACAAGCCTTCAAAGGGCTGGCCATTGGTGGACGTACGACGATTGTACCGCCAGACAGACCCTTACCGACATAGTCGTTCGCGTCGCCGCTCACTTCCAGTTTTAGCCCCGGCGCTGCAAAGGCACCAAGCGATTGGCCTGCTGAACCTTTCAGCTGCACCGTCAGGTGATCCGCTTGAAGCGCGTTTCGCATGCCGAAGTTCTTCACGATATGGCTGGACACACGCGTACCGACGCTGCGGTGCGTGTTTTGCACCGCATAGCTTAGCTGCATCTTTTCACCATCCTCAAGGAACCGCGCAGCATCGCGCACGATTTCCGCATCCAGCGTGTCAGGCACGGCATTACGTGGACGATCACGATCATAAACGATATCCGCAGCACCATCGACGGTTATCAACAACGGGTTGAGATCGAGATCATCAAGATGCGCAGAGCCACGGGACACCTGATGAAGCAGGTCAGCGCGGCCAATCACATCATCCATCGAGCGCGCACCGATAGAGGCGAGCACTTCGCGCACTTCTTGCGCATAGAAAGTAATCAGGTTGACGACCTTCTCGGCGTTACCCGTGAACTTATCGCGCAATGCTTCATCTTGCGTACACACGCCTACGGGGCAGGTGTTTGACTGACATTGACGCACCATGATGCAACCCATCGCGATCAATGCAGCGGTACCGATACCGTATTCTTCGGCGCCAAGCATCGCAGCCATAACAACATCACGGCCCGTGCGCAGACCACCATCCGTGCGCAGGGTAATCCGCTCACGAAGGTTGTTCATCGCAAGCACTTGATGCGCTTCGGTCAGACCCATTTCCCATGGAAGTCCAGCGTATTTGATTGATGTCGCAGGCGATGCACCTGTGCCGCCGTTATGACCGGAAATCAGGATCACATCCGCCTTGGCCTTGGCAACACCAGCCGCAATCGTGCCAACGCCAGAAGAGGCCACCAGCTTCACAGTCACCTTGCAACGCGGGTTGATCTGCTTGAGATCGTAGATCAACTGCGCGAGGTCTTCGATGGAGTAGATATCGTGATGCGGCGGCGGTGAAATCAATGTCACGCCCTTGGTCGAGTGACGCAGTCGCGCGATAAGGTCAGTGACCTTCATTCCGGGCAACTGACCACCTTCGCCGGGCTTTGCACCCTGCGCGACTTTGATTTCCAACTCTTCACATTGGTTTAGGTATTCCGCCGTTACACCAAAGCGGCCAGACGCCACCTGCTTGATTTTCGCAGAAGGGTTGTCGCCATTCGGCTCTGGCAAAAAGTGCGCCGGATCTTCACCGCCCTCGCCTGAGTCAGAACGTGCACCAATACGGTTCATCGCAACGTTAAGCGTTTTATGTGCCTCGGGCGACAGAGCCCCCAAAGACATGCCGGGCGTAACGAAACGCTTGCGGATCGCAGTAACGCTTTCCACTTCGTCCACGTTGATCGCTTCGCCCATAGGCTTGATCGCCAGCAGATCGCGCAAGTTGATTGGCGGGTTGCTTTGCATCTTGGCGCTATACTGCTTCCACATCTGGAAAGAACCAGTGTTACACGCGGTCTGCATCATATGCATGGACTGCGCTTCCCACGCATGGGTTTCGCCAGATTTGCGGGCTTTGTAAAAGCCGCCAATCGGCAACACATCACGACCACCCTGCCAGCCCAGCGCGTGAATTTCTTCCGCTTTGAACTGGATGCCCGATACACCGATACCACTGATACGTGATGTCATGCCCGGAAAGAACTCTGCGCACATGGCGCGAGACAGACCAACGGCTTCAAAGTTCAAACCGCCGCGATAGGAAGATACAACAGAGATACCCATCTTCGCCATGATCTTCAAAAGACCTTGGTCAATCGCATTGCGATAGCGTGCTGTTGCGTCGGTCAAAGTGCCATCCAACAGGCCACGTTCGATACGATCCGCAAGTGAATCTTCGGCCAGATAAGCGTTCACAACAGTTGCGCCACAGCCGATCAGAACTGCAAAGTAATGCGGATCAATACACTCGGCAGACCGTACGTTGAGCGAGCAGAATGTGCGCAAACCCTTGCGGGTCAGATGACTATGCACCGCAGATGTCGCCAGGATCATCGGCATGCCAACACGTGTCTCGCTTTGGGCCTGATCGGTTAGAACGATGTGGCCTGCACCAGAACGCACGGCATCTTCAACTTCTGCGCGGATACGTTCAAGACCTGCCTGCAAGGCACCTTTGCCTCGCTCGAAAGAACATTCGATTTCAACCAGATCAGCGTTGAACTGACGTGTCAGCTCATCCCACTGCGCGTTTCCAACAAAAGGACTGTCGAGCACCAGAATTTCGGTCTGGGCAGAGCTTTCATCCAGCACGTTCTTCAGGTTGCCAAAACGCGTCTTGAGACTCATCACGCGGAATTCGCGCAGGCTGTCGATCGGCGGGTTGGTCACCTGAGAGAAGTTTTGACGGAAGAAATGGCTGAGCGGGCGGTACTTCTTGGACAACACGGCAGAGGGCGTATCATCGCCCATTGAGGCCAGTGTTTCCTTGCCATCTTCGGCCATTGGCGCAAGAATTTGCTCCAGCTCTTCGATGGTATAGCCAGCCGCGATCTGACGCTTGCGCAGCTCACTGCCAGAATAAATCGCCTTTTCAGTGACCGACGCCAGGGCATCGTCCAACTCATTGATTTTGCCGACCCATTCACCAAACGGTTGCGCCGCGGCCAGTTTGTCCTTGATTTCCTTGTCGCGGTACATCTTGCCGTCTTGCATATCGACAGCAAGAATTTGGCCCGGTCCAAGCGCGCCTTTTTCAACGACAGTGGCTTCGTCGATCGGAACCATGCCTGCCTCGGAGCCGGCAATCAGCAGGCCATCTCCCGTCACGACATACCGCATCGGGCGCAGACCATTGCGGTCAAGACCTGCGCAGACCCAGCGACCATCGGTCATCGCCAAGGCGGCCGGGCCATCCCATGGCTCCATCACAGAGTTGCAATAGGAATACATATCGCGCCAGCTTTGTGGCAGCTCAACCGCTTGCTTGGACCAGCTTTCAGGGACCAGCATGGTCTTGGCCATCGGCGCAGAGCGACCTGCACGCACCAGAACCTCGAACACGGAATCCAGCGCAGCAGAGTCGGACGATCCAGATGGAATGATCGGTTTGATATCTTCAGCCATATCGCCAAAGGCACCGGAGGCCATGCGAATTTCATGGCTTTTCATCCAATTGACGTTGCCCTTGAGCGTGTTGATTTCACCGTTATGTGCAAGCATACGGAACGGTTGTGCAAGCCACCACTGCGGGAACGTGTTGGTAGAATAGCGCTGGTGATAGATTGCGAACGCGCTTTCGAACCGCTCATCCATCAGATCGGGGTAGAACACCGCGACCTGCTCGGCGAGCATCATACCCTTGTAGATCACAGAGCGGCAGGACAAGGACGCGAGATATAACCCGTTGATGCCTGCGGCGATTGCCGCTTTTTCAATGCGGCGACGGATAACATATAGCTCGCGCTCGAATGTTTCTTCGTCAACGCCTTTGGCGTTTGAGATCAGGATTTGTTCGATCTCTGGGCGGGTCGCGTTGGCTTTTTCACCAAGGCAGGTCACATCAACAGGCACATGGCGCCAGCCGTAGATGTAGTAACCCATGCGCAAGACTTCGGTTTCCACAATCGTGCGGCAAGTCTCTTGTGATCCAAAGTTGGTGCGTGGAAGGAAGACCTGACCAACCGCCATCAATTCGTTCTTGCGTGGTGTGTGGCCGGTACGTTCGATCTGATCGTAAAAGAACGACACGGGGATTTGCACATGGATGCCTGCGCCATCGCCGGTCTTTCCATCCGCATCAACAGCACCGCGATGCCAGATCGCCTTAAGCGCATTGATGCCCGCCTCAACCACTTTGCGGCTTGGCTTGCCATCAACCGAAACAACCAGACCAACACCACAAGAGCTATGCTCTTCGCTTTCGTCATACAGGCCATTCTCGGCCATATACGCGCGCTTGGCTTCTTCGTTCTTTACCCAATTTGCATCATACTTGGTCATTGAGATATTCCTTGTGCAAATGCCGCGAATCCTGCTTCGACTTCGGCCTTGGTTTTCGTCTCGTGATCGCCTGCAAAGGCATAGCCTTCGGGTTTCACGTCAATGTAGATTTCTTTTTCCAGCTTCAGACCGCCTGCGTTGTCCACGAGCCCTGCCGAAATGCTGTAATAATCATGCTCCGGTATTGTCAGATGATACCAAAGCGTTGAACCACAGGTGTCGCACCACGCCCGCTCTGCCCATTCCGATGAGGTATAGCTTTTGACAGGCCCCTCAACGGTTAGACTTCCGGGTTTGGCATCGATTTCCAAGAATGCGCTGCCGGTCCAACGGCGGCACATCTCGCAATGACACGCACCTAGCTTTGGCTCAAGCGGCTCGAACGACAGCTTTACATTGCCACACATGCATTGCCCCGACAGGCGGCTCATTCTGCTGCGACCGCTGTTGAGCTGTTGAGCTGATCCAAAATCGCCTCAGCGCAATCGCGCCCGTCCTTGATCGCCCAAACAACCAGGGACGCACCGCGCACAATATCGCCAACTGCGTAAACACCGGGCATATCTGTCGCGCCGCTTGTGAACGCCGCTTTCACAGTGCCCCATCGCGTGACTTCAAGGCCTTCGACACCCCAAAGCTTTGGCAAATCCTCAGGCTCGAAGCCCAGCGCTTTGATGACGATATCCGCCTCTTCCACATAATCCGCACCCTCGATCACTTCGGGGGCTTGGCGACCAGTCGCATCAGGCGCGCCAAGACGCATTTTCTGGACCATCACTCCGGAAACCGTGCCATCTTTCTCAACGAAGCCTTTCGGCGCAGAAAGCCATTCGAACACGACGCCCTCTTCTTCTGCGTTCTGCACTTCGCGCTGCGAACCCGGCATGTTTGCGCGGTCACGACGATACAGACACTTAACAGATGTCGCACCCTGACGGATTGCGGTACGCACACAATCCATTGCCGTGTCGCCGCCACCGATGACAACAACGCGCTTGCCTTTGGCATCCAGTTGGCCGCTCTCGAATTCCGCGACATCATCGCCAAAACTTTTGCGGTTCGAGACGGTAAGATAATCAATCGCACGCTCGATGCCTTTGGCACCAGAACCGGGACCAGCGAGATCACGTGTTTTATAAACACCCGTCGCGATGATAACTGCGTCATGGGCCGCTTGAATATCTGCGAAAGAGATATCCTCGCCCACATTGCAATTCAGCTTGAACGTCACACCGCCCTCGGCGAGCTGATCGTTACGGCGCATCACCACGTCTTTTTCCAGCTTGAAACCAGGAATACCATACGTCAGCAAACCACCTGCGCGGTCATAACGATCATAGATCGTGACCTGCACACCCTGTCGGCGCAGCACGTCCGCAGCAGCCAAGCCACCAGGGCCCGCACCGATGATGCCAACACTTTCAGTGCGCTCCGTTGTGGGCTTGATTGCTTTGACCCAGCCGTTTTCCCATGCCGTATCGGTTATGTATTTCTCCACCGAACCGATGGTCACGGTGCCATGACCAGAGCTTTCAATCACACAGTTGCCTTCGCACAGGCGATCCTGTGGGCAAATACGACCGCAAATTTCAGGAAATGTGTTCGTCTCTTGCGATAGCTCATAGGCTTCCTGCAAGCGCCCCTCGGCAGTCAAACGTAGCCAATCCGGTATGTTGTTGTGCAGCGGGCAGTGGGTCTGGCAATAAGGCACACCACATTGCGAACAACGGCTTGCCTGCTCTTTCGCCTTGGCATCTGCGTATTCTGCATAAATTTCGCCAAAGTCCTTGTTGCGCAGATCAGGCGCGCGTTTCGTGGGCATATCGCGCTCGAGCGAAACGAATTTAAGCATTGGTTGCTTTGCCATGATGTGTGCACTCCCATAGATCCGACAGAATTCCGGTTCTCATTCTTTAATCAATGTCTTTCACAAATAAAAGTCACAAAGAGTTACCTAAATTATCAATTTTTGTTATTTCATCGCGCTCATTGCGCTTCTAGTTGAAAATTTATGTCCACTTCGGACCTTTTCACACTCTTCCCTCGCGAATCGCCTTGCGCTAGAGCTTGGCAAGATTCACATGAGGTAATTCCATGTCGCTATTCCACCTGCTCCTTGTTGCCGTCATTCAGGGGATTACCGAATTCCTGCCCGTTTCGTCATCAGGGCACCTTATCCTGCTTCCCAGTCTAACAGGGCTGCAAGACCAAGGTCAGGTGATCGACGTAGCGGTGCATGTGGGAACGCTTTTCGCTGTGATCCTCTATTTCTGGAACGATGTGCGGCTCGCACTTATGGGCATCCCTAAAATGCTAACAGGCAAGCTTGACGATCCCGGTGCCAAACTTGCCTTTCTCCTTGCTGTTGGAACGGTTCCCGTCATCATCTTCGGGCTTTTCCTGAAAGTGAGCGGGCTTGACGACGCGATGCGCGGCATAACCGTTATCGGTTGGACCATGCTGATTTTCGGCCTGGTCCTTTACTGGGCGGATCAAAAAGGACCGACCGTCAAAACCGCGAGCGATTGGTCGTTGAAGGATGCGATCACAATGGGTGTATGGCAGGCCGTTGCCTTGATCCCCGGAACATCGCGTTCGGGCATCACCATTACCGCAGCGCGCTACCTTGGCTACACCCGCGAAGACGGGGCCAAGATCGCAATGCTGATGTCGATCCCTACGATCATTGCGTCGGGCACATTGCTGGGTCTGGAAGTTGCAGCGGACGCTAACGCCGCCCTTGCGCGCGATGGTGCCATCGCCGCGTTCTTCGCCTTCATCGCAGCCATGCTTGCACTTACATTGATGATGCGTTTGCTGAAATCAGTCAGCTTCACGCCCTATGTGATCTACCGCGTGATCCTTGGCGTTGTGCTGCTTTGGATCGGATACAGCGCATAAAAAAGGCGGCCACCCGGGCCGCCGATTTCATTAGATTTACATCGCATTAAGCGCGCAAGTTCTTTGCTGAATCCTTGATTGCAGCGTACTGACCCGATGGACGGAACCGCCATAGGTAATCAGGCAACACAGCTTCCATAGCAACGGGAGTGATGCCCAGATCGGCCAGCCCCTTTGCGCCGTCGCTTACAACATTATCAACACGCAGGCTTTTGACCTGATCGCGCGTAGCGACGGGGTTCTTTACAAGGCCGAGCGTGATCTTTTCGCCGATATCAAAGGCGAACGCGATGATACGGGCGATCGGGAAGGGAATGTTCAGGATCAGCTTGCGGCGCTGGATCACATCCAAAGTCGTTTCCATCAACTCACGGAAGCTATGCACGTCGGCTCCGCCCAGCTCGTACACGCCCTGCGCTTGCCCAAGCACGCCCTTGACGGCAGCGGCAGCCACATCGTCAACATAGATCGGCTGAAATTTCGTATCCGCGCCAATGACAGGCAGGATCGGGCCCATACGAGACATCGACGCAAAGCGGTTAAAGAACTTGTCTTCGGCCCCGAACAGGATCGACGGGCGCAGGATCATCGCATTGGGCATATGCTCAAGCACGTTTGCCTCGCCCAGCGCTTTGGTGCGGGAATACTCACTTTCGGAATTTTCATCCGCGCCAATGGCCGAAATTTGAACCATAGTTTGAATGCCCGCAGCGGCAGCAAGGCGGGCAACACGACCAGCGCCTTCGGCCTGCACCGCTTCAAAATTGTTCTTGCCGCCTGAATCAAATGTGCCCACGCAATTCACCACAGCATCCGCGCCCTGCATCACTGAAGCAACTGAGGCATCATTGCGAATATTGCACAGAACAGGTTCGACCTGACCTACGGTGCCATAGGGTTTTACAAACATCGCCTCGTTCGGGCGACGTACTGCGACGCGCACGCGCCAGCCCTGTTTTGCCATACGGCGCGCGATATAGCGTCCCAGAAAACCGGAACCGCCGTAGATCGTGACAAGTTTAGACATGCACGTAATCCTCTGTCTTATGCTTGATGCAGATGTACCGACCCCTGCGCGTGCAGGCAAGGCAGGACTCTGAGGCATTTTGCATCAAAGTGCCAAGTTTTGCCAACCTTTGCCAAAAAACATGAAAACCAGCGTAAAATCTGGCGGCGAATCTCGTTGACAGTAACTGCGACCAAGTCTAAACGCCGATCCGAAGGCACCTGCCCAGGTGGCGGAATTGGTAGACGCGCTAGCTTCAGGTGCTAGTATTCGCAAGGATGTGGAGGTTCGAGTCCTCTCCTGGGCACCATTCTCCCCGAACAGATTGGAAAGAGAATGACCAACACACTCTATCAAAACGACATTCCAGCTGACTTGGACCTTGGTCCAGTTGTTGCCATTGATTGCGAGACGATGGGTTTGCACCCGCATCGCGACCGTCTCTGCGTTATTCAAATGTCAGGCGGCGACGGTAATGCCCATCTGGTGCAAGTAGCCAAAGGTCAAACCGAAGCGCCAAATCTGTGCAAGATGCTGACAGATCCGAATGTTCTAAAGCTGTTTCACTTTGGTCGATTCGACATCGCAGCAATGCAGAACGCGTTTGGCGTTGTGACTGCGCCCGTCTATTGCACCAAAATCGCCAGCAAATTGATCCGCACTTACACAGACCGTCATGGCCTGAAAAACCTGCTGCAAGAATTGTTGAACATCGACATTTCGAAACAGCAGCAATCAAGCGATTGGGGCGCCGCGAAACTCAGCAAGGCCCAAATCGAATATGCGGCGAGCGATGTCCTTTTTCTGCACAAGCTACGCACAGAGCTGAAC